>NZ_JBCGCU010000009.1:0-153052 GCF_038739665.1 Pseudoalteromonas qingdaonensis
GCTACAACACCAGCACCTACTGTACGACCACCTTCACGGATCGCGAAACGTAGACCTTCGTCCATCGCGATTGGGCAGATTAGTTCAACAGTCATCTTGATGTTGTCGCCAGGCATTACCATTTCTACGCCGTCTGGTAGTTGGATGTCACCAGTTACGTCAGTTGTACGGAAGTAGAACTGTGGACGGTAGCCTTTGAAGAATGGCGTGTGACGGCCACCTTCGTCTTTAGAAAGTACGTATACTTCTGATTCGAACTTAGTGTGCGGCTTGATTGTACCAGGAGCTGCTAGTACTTGACCACGCTCAACTTCGTCACGCTTAGTACCACGTAGAAGGGCACCGATGTTCTCACCTGCACGACCTTCGTCTAGAAGCTTACGGAACATTTCAACACCTGTACAAGTTGTCTTCGTAGTTTCTTTGATACCTACGATTTCAACTTCGTCGTTCACGTTGATGATACCAGCTTCAACACGACCAGTTACAACTGTACCACGACCCTGGATTGAGAATACGTCTTCGATAGGCATGATGAATGGCTTATCGATGTCACGCTCTGGCTCTGGGATGTAAGTATCTAGGGCTTCTGCAAGCTCGATGATCTTGTCTTCCCACTCTTTCTCGCCTTCAAGCGCTTTAAGAGCTGAACCTTGGATTAGTGGTAGGTCGTCACCTGGGAAATCGTACTCAGAAAGAAGTTCACGAACTTCCATTTCTACTAGCTCTAGTAGCTCTTCGTCGTCAACCATGTCACATTTGTTCATGAATACGATGATGTAAGGTACACCAACCTGACGAGAAAGTAGGATGTGCTCACGAGTCTGAGGCATAGGGCCGTCAGTCGCAGCTACTACTAGGATAGCGCCGTCCATTTGAGCAGCACCAGTGATCATGTTTTTAACGTAGTCAGCGTGTCCAGGACAGTCAACGTGCGCGTAGTGGCGAGTTGGAGTGTCGTACTCAACGTGTGAAGTTGAGATGGTGATACCACGCTCACGCTCTTCTGGAGCGTTATCGATTGATGCGAAGTCTTTTGCTGTACCACCGTATACTTTTGCAAGTACGTTAGTGATTGCTGCAGTTAGAGTTGTTTTACCGTGGTCAACGTGGCCGATTGTACCAACGTTTACGTGCGGTTTTACGCGTTCAAACTTTTCTTTTGCCATGACGGAACCTATCAGTTTTTGTGTATCTAGATTACATATCAAACGATCGACAAAAAACGACGATCAATTCAATTCTTCATTATTGAATATTTTTTAGACAAATCAAAGGAAGTATTTCAGGACAGACAGGACTGGAGTGGTGCTGATAGGCAGATTTGAACTGCCGACCTCACCCTTACCAAGGGTGCGCTCTACCAACTGAGCTATATCAGCACACCAGAAAACTGGAGCGGGCAGCGGGAATCGAACCCGCATCATCAGCTTGGAAGGCTGAGGTAATAGCCATTATACGATGCCCGCTTTCTAGGAACCTGTTCTTAACTACCTCTAACCGTCAAGAATTTAGAGTGGTGGAGGGAGCTGGATTCGAACCAGCGAAGGCAGTGCCGTCAGATTTACAGTCTGATCCCTTTGGCCGCTCGGGAACCCCTCCACGCAAAATTCTTTCTAAAGCCTTTCCAAGATGAGGAAATGGTGCCGACTATCCGAGTCGAACGGATGACCTACTGATTACAAGTCAGTTGCTCTACCAACTGAGCTAAGTCGGCACTGCTTTAGTACGGGGCGAGATTCTAGAGTAAGGTTTATTGGGATGCAACTATAAAATCAAAAAAAGTTTAGGTTTGTGGTGCGAACGTTCATTATTCACCCAAAACAGAGCTTTTTTAAACAATTCACCCTTGTTTTTGCCACTGCCACAGGCCTTCGAAGACCAAATGGGGGCGATAAACACCTTGCCCCAGGTGTTGATGCAGAGCCAAACCATCACCGCCGGTGATCAATAATTGCACACCCTGCCCACGACAGTGATGGGCCAGCACATATTCGATGGCACCCAGCGCACCGATAAGGGCGCCATTTTTCACCGCTGCCGGGGTTGAACATCCGGGATCGGGACTAGCAACCAGGGTATCAAGGGTAAAAACCTTTTCGGCGCGGCTCACTATGCTGTGCTCACTCAAACTTAAACCGGGAAGAATATAGCCGCCAAGATGCTGATGAGCATCGTCGATTAGATCCAGGGTCAGCGCCGTGCCGGCGTCAACCACTAAGGTGCAGCCATTGGGGTTAGCACAGTAACCGGCGATCACCGCCAACCAGCGGTCGATGCCCAAAGTGGAATAATTGTCATAGGCACAGTTAAGTTGCTGCCACTTTGCCGCCACCTTGGCGCGACGCACTCCCACTCCCTGCGCTTCGGCTTCTTTTATTAATTCTGCTAAAGCGTCGGAATCGGCTACCGCAGAAATAACCACTTCTTCTATCTGGTCCCAGGGCACGGCCTTTGGCGTAATTGCCTGCAATTGTTCTGGGCCCGAGGCCAACATCATTTTAAGTGCCGTATTACCAGCATCGATTAATAGCTTCATAACTAACTTATAAACCTAACCCGTAGACTTAACACGCAAACTGATCTCGCCGCCAAAGTAACGTTTGCTTTGGCCATCGACGCGCAGCACCACGGCACCTTGCTCGTCGATGCCTTCACAGATGCCACGCCAGGTATTGGTGCCCGAGCTAAGCTCGACACATTGACCGCTGAAGGCATGCACCCTATTCCACTGCTGATACATACCCTGCAGACCGGTTTGGCGATATTGGGCCAGGCGCTTTTGTAAAAAGCAGGTGAGCACGGCCACCAACTGGTTTTTATCCAGCTCACCGGCGAACTCGTTGAGATCGCACCAGGGCTGGTCGATATGCTCTGCCGCCGCCTGCGGCATGGCAATATTGAGGCCTATGCCGATCACCAGATGACAAGGCCCCTCGGCGGTGCCATCGAGCTCCACCAACACGCCTGCCAACTTACGGCCATCGACCAGCACATCGTTCGGCCATTTTAGTTGCACTTCAAGATCATAAAGGGCCTTTAGACTGTCATAGACCGCCAGACCCACGGCAATGGATAAACCCATGGCCGCATGCATGCCATCGTCTAAGCGCCAGTAATAACTGTAATAAAGGTTGGCAGCAAAAGGGGATTGCCAGGTTCGGCCGCGCCGCCCTTTGCCCTTCTGCTGCATTTCTGCCACCAGCACACTGTTGTTGCTTGCCTCGGCACTTTGCACCCGGCGCATCAGTTCGCTGTTGGTGGAGTCGATAATGGGCTGTACTTCAAAATGACAACCGCTGCCGTCTAACTGTTCATAGGCCAGCTCGATATCCGTTTGCTTAAGCAGGCTCAAAGGCCGACTGAGGCGATAACCCTTGCCATTGACCTTGTAAATATCCAGCCCCATTTCCTGCAAGGAGGTAATATGCTTGGCCACGGCGGCACGGCTAATGCCTAGTTGCTCGCCCATGGCTTGCCCGGAAATAAACTCGCCCTTATTCAGGGCTTGCAATATGGCCAGCTTGTTACCGTCAGGCGCCTTCATGAGTAGCCCCTAAATGAATTTCTTGCAGCTCGCCCATCAAGCGCACCTCATGCTCTAGGTCAATGCCGAAACGCTGTGCTACCACGCTTTGAATATGCTTGATCATCTCCAGCAATTCTTCAGCCCGACCTGCACCGCGATTCACCAGCACCAGGGCCTGTTTGTCATGTACGGCGATATCGCCAATATGAAAGCCTTTTAGTCCAGCCTGCTCTATCAGCCAACCTGCGGCCACCTTTTGCTGCTCGGCATCGACGTCATAGCAAGGCAGTTGTGGATATTGCTCTTTTAAAGCGGCTACCTGAGGGCGCGGCAGTATGGGGTTTTTAAAGAAGCTGCCGCAATTGGCCAACACTTTAGGGTCTGGCAGTTTAGCCTGACGCACCGCCACCACCTCATCAAATACCTGACGTGGAATCGGACTCTCCAATTGTTGCAGTGGACCATAGCTTAAATTGGGCTGCCATTGTTTAGGTAAGCGCAGACCAACCTGGGTAATAATAAACTGGCCCTTTAGCTCATGTTTAAAGACGGAATCGCGATAACCAAAGCGGCATTGCTCATTACTGAGGCGCTGGGTTTCGCCACGGGCAATATGGTAGCCCTCAACATAGTCGACAAACTGCGCCAGTTCGACCCCATAGGCACCAATATTCTGCACCGGCGCGGCACCAAGATTGCCTGGAATAAGCGCCAGGTTTTCCAGCCCCGGCATATTCAAGGCCAAGGTGTTCTCCACCAGCGCATGCCAGTTTTCACCCGCCGCACAATGCAGCAACCAGCTTTGCGACAACTCCTCAATACGCACCCCTTTATTGGCGATCAAGATAACCGTACCTTGATAGGGAGTGGTAAAGATGGTGTTGCTACCCTCGCCGAGCACACAAAACGCTTGGGTGTAATCGAACTCGCGAAGCTGAGCTGGATCTGTGATGGTCACAAGCGTCTGACAGGGCACGTCCAGCGCAAAGGTATGATGGCGTTGTAATGCAGGCAAAGGAAACGTCTCTCTTGGCTATTTGCCCTAAGTGTACCCCAAGCCAGCCAACAGACATAGCTATCAGTCATTGACTATATCTGATATAACAAGCACTTCTTATTTCACCCGTTCTGAGGATGCTATGAAATTAAAACCTCTTGCTCTTGCCTTAGCGCTTGGCGGCGTAAGCCTGCACAGCCTGGCGGCCAGCGACGAGCACACCTATGCCAACCTAGACGATGTGGTCTCCACACACCTGTTTTTAGATCTTGATGTCGACTTCGACGACAAACAATTAGAAGGCTTCGTTGAGCATAGCCTGAACTGGAAAAATGCCGCGGCCCGTACTCTGGTACTGGATACCCGCGACCTTGAAGTTGACCGCGTGATCTACCAAGACACCCAAGGCAAATGGCACAAGGCAAAATTTGATTTAGCGGCTCGTGACGATGTGAAGGGTTCAAAACTAACCATTCGCTTTAAGCAGCAAGCTCCCAAGGTGCGTATTTATTACAACAGCTTGCCACAAGCATCTGGCCTGCAATGGCTGACGCCGGAGCAAACCGCCAGCAAAACTCAACCCTTTATGTACAGCCAGTCGCAGGCCATTCACGCCCGTAGCTGGATCCCAGTACAAGATACTCCGGCCATGCGCGTAACTTACAGCGCCCGTATCGAAACGCCGGAAAACGTGCGTGCGGTAATGAGTGCCGACAACACGGGTGCCTTTATCAAAGATGGCGACTACTTCTTCGATATGCCACAGGCCATTCCGCCTTATTTGATCGCCATCGGCGCCGGTAACCTGGAATACAAAGAAATGTCGCACCAGACCGCCATTTTTGCCGAACCGCAAATTCTTGATGCCTCGGTGGCCGAGTTTAACGACACTCAGGCGATGATAGATAAAACCGAAGTTATGTACGGCGAATACGCCTGGGGTCGCTACGACTTGCTGATGCTACCTCCTAGCTTCCCATTCGGCGGCATGGAAAACCCGCGTTTATCTTTTATAACCCCAACCGTAGTAGCTGGCGATAAGAGCCTGGTTAACCTGATCGCCCACGAACTGGCGCACTCTTGGTCCGGTAACCTGGTTACCAACGCTACCTGGGAAGATTTATGGCTGAATGAAGGTTTCACCTCTTATGTTGAAAACCGCATTATGGAAGAAGTATTCGGTCGTGAACGTGCAGTGATGGAGCAGTCTTTGGATGCTGCGGGCCTAGATGCCCAGCTAAAAGATATTCCGGCACCTGATACTCGCTTAAACCTGAAGCTGAACGGCCGCGATCCGGACGATGCCTTTAGCTCTGTGCCTTATACCAAGGGCCAGTTGTTCCTTATCTATCTGGAAGAAAAGTTTGGTCGCGATGTCTTTGACGAGTTCGTAAAGGGCTACTTTAAGGCCTATTCATTCCAGTCAGTGACCACGGCAAAATTTGAACGTTACCTGGAAGAAAACCTGATCAACAAACACCCAGGTGTGGTCAGTATGGAGAAGGTCAATGAGTGGATCCATCAGCCGGGCCTACCTGCCGATGCACCTCAGCCTACTTCGGATGTATTCGACAAGGTTGATGCAGAGACGCAAGCCTGGTTAGCCGGCAGCAAAAAAGCCAGCGAATTACCAACCGCCAACTGGACGGTACATGAGTGGTTGCACTTTATCAACAACCTGCCACGCGACCTGGCTGGCGAGAAGATGGTCGAGCTGGATACCCAGTTTAACCTGACCGCGTCAACCAATAAGGAAGTGGCCTTCGCCTGGTTTATGCTGGCAGTAGGTAACGGCTATGACGCCATTTACCCGGCGCTGGATAAGCACCTAAGTGGCATCGGCCGTCGTAAGTTAATCGTGCCTCTATACAAGGCGCTGATTAATAACAACAAGCGCGACTGGGCGTATGAAGTTTACCAAGGCGCTCGTCCGGGTTATCACCCACTGGCACAAGGTACAATCGACGCGTTATTTAACTAATAGCGATGTGCTAAGTAAGAAGGGTGCTTGATGCACCCTTTTTTATTGCCTAAAGGCAAATATACTTCCCTTGTCGACGCACAGCATCGACCTGCAAGGCTAAAGCCTCGCCCACAAAATTGACCTACAAAGCGCAGAGCATCACTGTTGCGACTGCACCTTTTGTAAAAACGCCTGGCGCTGAGCCGGCGTTGCCTGCTGCCACCAGAAATCTAACATGGCGGCGGCACTGACATTACCACCGGATTGAGGAGCGGGTGCAACTGCAGGCGCAGACTTGGTCGAAACAGCAGGGGCCGGTGCAATATTGGCCGGCACTAGGCTTGGCGCTGCCAGCACAGGCGCGGGCGCAGCAAGGCTAGGTGCGGCAGACTTTGGCATAGGCACTTCCAACTGCTGACCTTCGGCGCGCAAACGCACAACCGGGCTTTGCGCGAACAGCTTAGCGCCAGCGGCGGTGGCCGCCCGGTCGAACGTCACCTTATAATCCCGCCCGGCAGCAACTTCCAAGGTCACCCAAAAAGGTTCCGACTCGATTACCTCATGGTCATCAAAACCGCTTTCATAAAGGTCGCTGTATTTAAGCTTAAGACGATAGCTACCCGGAGCTAATTCCAGCTCATCGACAGTGTTGAAAATTGAATGTGAAATGGTTTTATCGCCCACCTGCAAGGGGATGATTTCGCTCGCAAAGGACACAGTTTCGGCATAAGCCGAAGGCGTTAGCAACAGAGCCAGCGCCGCAGCACTGGAGAGTTTTTTCCACATGAGGTACCTACCTTACATTTAAGCTTTGGTTCTCAGTTTGACACTTATGCTTTTCTTTGTCATTACTGACACTTGGACAATTAAACTAAGGAGCTCGCCGTGAGCACAGAGACCATTTTTACCAAAATTATCAATCGCGAGATCCCCGCCGACATCATTTATGAGGACGAACAAGCGCTGGCCTTTACCGATATTAATCCTCAGGCTCCCTTTCATGTATTGATTATCCCAAAAAGCCCAATAGCGACCATTAATGACGTGACTACGGAAAATGCCGCCCTTGTCGGCCACCTCTATGTGGTTGCGGCCAAGCTCGCCAAGGAGCACGGCTTTGCCGAAGATGGCTACCGCGTGGTGATGAATTGCAACGGCCACGGCGGACAAACCGTGTACCATATTCACCTCCATATGCTGGCCGGTAAAGCCATGGGCTGGCCTCCATACCAGGATAAGCTAAAAGTATAGGAATCATCATTTTATTAACTTATCCACATACTTTTTTCTGGCTGGATTAGGCGCATTTTGGCGCCTACTCTAGCCATTACGTAACCTATTATTTACAAATGTCGGATACAGAGGCATTAATCATCTTTTTTCACTATCAAATATAAACACCCTAATACAAAAGAAGTGAATGGCGTGTTAGGATGGTGCAAATGTTTTTCAATGAGCCAACCGCTAAATGAGTAAGACCGTATTTTTATTGCTTGAACAAGAGCCGATTAACCAAATTGGTACTAATGTTTTGGCACCATTACTACGCACCCAAGGGTTTGAAGTACAAAAAGGCACCGACGTATCTCAAGTGCAGCCCGATACGGCTTATTTATTTATTGAAACCTCCAACGACGACGCCTGGGGCCGCTTAAAACACCACCTTATCAATCTTAAGGTAGAGTGCGATATCGTCCTATTCAACCTGGATGAGAACCCGGAGCTGGCCAATCGTGCGCTATTAAGTGGTATTCGCGGCGTATTCTACACCTCGGACAACGCCGATGTGATGATGAAGGGCATACGCTTATTGCAAGAAAACCAATTATGGTATCGCCGTGATGTTATGTGTAACGTGCTTAATCGCATGTTGCATTTCAACAAGGACTCCTTGCACAAGCTCACCGAAGGCGATATCGAGCCGGTTAAACTAACCAAGCGTGAAAAAGCTATAGTTGGCCTAATGAGTAAAGGCGCTAAAAATAAAGAGATCGCCGAGCAGCTGAGCATCAGCCCGCATACGGTAAAAACGCACCTTTACAGCGCCTTCCGTAAAACCAAATGCCGTAACCGTATCGAGCTATTGTCCTGGGCTCAGACCAATATCCCCAACGAATTACGCTAATCTTCAAATCATCTTTGTCGGTGCTGTGCGCCGACAAAGGGCAAAGACCGATCTACAAGCCTTACACATAGCCAAACGGGGAATTTTCCGTATAGTAGAAAGCACATACCCATAATAAATACATATCACGGATGCTAGACACAGCGACCCTCTTCTATACCAGCGCCGCGGCCATCTTTGTAATGGCTCTGCTAAATTTGATTACCTGGCGCGCCAATCGTAACTTTGTCGGCATCGGCCTCTATGTGTGGTATCCGGTCTGTTTACTGGTGGGTATTATTATCTCCGCCATCGAAGCGCCGCAACAGCATGATAATCTAGTCACCCTGGCCAACTTTTTCTTTATTTGCGGCTCAGTGATCCATGTTTTGGCCATCAATCGCTTTCTCAACTATAACGGCCTGCTGACCTACTTCTTTATCTTTGTCAGCGCTGGTTTATTTTTCAGCTTTACCTACTTTATGTTTATCACCGTGGATATTTCCGCCCAGGTGCTGCTGATAGACCTGCATCGCTTTGTCGAAGCCGCCTGCCTGTTTTACATTATTAGCCGTTACGGCCGCAGCAAGTACCCCAGTGCCAGCCTGGTGTACCTGATCGCTCTCAGTATGTCGCTGCTGGTGTTTGCAGCCCGCTCCCTGATAATGACCCACAGCGATCACAGCGCCCAGTTTGAAAACGACTGGTTCAGCGCCGCACTGCTGGTCAAGGGCGTGCTTGCACCCATGCTGTTTGCCGCTGGGGTAGCGCTGTTTTGTAACGAGCGCCGCGAGCTTAACCTCAACCAATTAACGGCAAAAACCCAGAAGGATTTAGAGATCCGAGGCATGTTTTTATCCACCATTAGCCATGAGATCCGCACTCCTCTGAACGGCATACTCGGCAGCGCCCAGTTGATTATGAATCAGGCCAGCACACCCAAGCATAAACCCTATTGCGAGGCCATTATCAACTCCGCCGAATCCCTGACCCTGTTGATAGACAAGGTATTGGAATACGCCAGCCTGGAGCAAAGCGACGAGGCCCTGTATGAGGAAGATGTGGAGCTGCACACCTGGCTTAATAACCTCTGCCTACTGCTAAGCCCACTGGCTGAGCAAAAGGGTGTTAAGTTTGAGCTTAACTACAATCTGGCGAAGCAGGCCTGTTATTACTGCGACCACCAAAAGCTCAGACAAATCCTTATTAATCTGGTGGGCAATGCCATTAAATTTACCGATCAGGGTCAGGTCACATTGCAGGTCGACCTGCTCCATGGTGGCCAGGAAGAGCATACCCTGGGCTTTAGCGTTATCGACTCGGGGCCGGGCATAGAAGAAGATGAAATCCAGTATTTAACCGAACCTTATGTGCAAAGCAGCGCCGGTAAGCTCAAGGGTGGCTCAGGGCTGGGACTGGCGATCACCAGTCGTCTGCTTGCCCATCTTGGCAGCAAGTTACATATTACCAGCCGCCTGGGTGAGGGCAGCACCTTTAGCTTCGCCGTTAAGCTCACGGTCGGTGAGCTCAGCCTGGTGGAAAAACGCCCGAAGTCAGACAATTACCGCACCGGTTTAGATGTACTGTTGGTTGAGGATTTAGAGCTGAATCAGAAGATCGCCATTGAGTTTATGGCCGAGGATGAGCACAAGGTCAAACTGGCCACAGATGGCAGCAGCGCCATTGAGCTGCTGAAAAAGCACCATTTTGATGTGGTGCTCTTGGATATGAACCTGCCTGATTTCAATGGTCAGGAGGTGATCCGCAAACTTAAAAGCATGGATCATCGCAATCACCGCACCCCGATCCTGGCCTTTACCGCCAGTCTGAGCCCGGATGAGGTCAAGGAATACCTGGCGCTGGGCATTAAAGACATAGTCGGCAAGCCAATTAAGCAGGAAAAGCTAAGACAGGCACTCAGCGACTCGCAATCGAACCAGACCCCGAATATCAGCGTTGCCCTGAAGGACGTGCTCTACGATGAAACCGCCGCCGAGCTGATGGCCAACACCTTTGCCGAGCAAGAGCTGAGCTCCATTTACAATGAGTTTGTGCTTTCGGCGCGCAATAAGCTGCTACGCTGTCAGCAACTTGTGAGCAATGATAAGGAGCAGTGCATCAAACTGCTGCACCGCCAGGCCAGCACCGCCTTGCAGCTGGGTTTTAATCGCTATGGCATGGCGTTGAAAAAAATCGAACGTCGTCTGCTCGATGGTAAACCCATAGACGAGGGCTTGGCGGAAGGTCTCGAACTATGGCAGCAAAGCCTGGAACAATACCTTAAGTTTATGCGCAGCCAAACCCTGCGCTAGCAGCCCCGTGCTTTAACGGCCATAGTCATCGTCAAAGCGGATAATATCGTCTTCACCGAGATAATCGCCGCTTTGCACCTCGATGATGATCGCCGCCTTATTACCCACATTGGTCAGGCGATGGCGCTGCTGCGCCTGTATATAGATGGACTGGCCACCGCTTAGCCTGTGCACCTGCTGCTCCACCTGCACCAGCACCTCACCACTGACCACCACCCAATGCTCAGAGCGATGTTGATGCGCCTGTAAGGACAAACGCGCCTGCGTCTGCAATACAATGCGTTTAACCTTGTATTGCGCGCCCTCGTTGAGCACCTCGTAATGGCCCCAAGGACGGAAAGTTTGCCTGTGATAACGGCGCTGCTGCGGATGCTCGGCGGCCACCTTGGCCACCAGCTTAGGCATTTTATCCAGATGATCCTTGGCGGCCACTAAAATGGTGTCGCCACTGTGCACTATTACCGTGTCCTTAATACCCAAGGTTGCCACCAGATGCTGCTCATCGGCGGCGATCAAATTACCCTGGCTATAGGCGCAAACGGCGCTGCCGAGCACCAGGTTCTCATCCTGATCCCGACTGTGATATTGATAAAGCTGGGCAAAGCTGCCGAGATCAAACCATTGCAGCGGCAGCGGACAAAGCAACAGCTGCTCGCTGCGCTCAAGCAGCGCATAGTCCAGGGAATCCCCTTCCAGCTGCTGCCAGGCGCTTTCATCGACACGGGTAAAATCCAGATCGTTGCTAAATTTTGCGGCGCTACGAACATGCGCCCATAACATCGGCCTATGCTTTTGAAACTGTTCGATAAAAACGCCACAACCGGCGAGCAACATGCCCGAATTCCAATAATATTGCCCTTGCTCGAGATAATACTCGGCGGTGGCCCTGTCCGGCTTTTCAGTAAAGCCGACAACCTTAAATAAGCCTTCGACACCCTGCTCGGCGCAGCCATAACTGCTGCCCTGCTGAATATAGCCAAAGCCAGTTTGCGGCTCGGTGGGGGTGATGCCAAATAAGATAAGATGCTGCCGCGCTATGGCGTCAAGCTCGCTGAGTTTGTCGCTAAGAAGTTCAAAGTTGGCAATGGCATGATCGGCAGGCGCGAAAAACAGGCTGGCATCCGGCTGATGTTGCTGCGCCCACAACGCCGCCAAGGCCGCAGCCGGTGCGGTATTTTTCCCAGCGGGCTCGAGAATAATGGCGCTGGCGCGCATATCTATTTCCAGCAACTGCTGCGCCACCATAAAGCGGTGATCGGCACTGCAGATCACCAAAGGAGCCAGACAGCCCTGCTGACGAAAACGCAAAGCCGTTTGCTGAAGTAAGGAATGCTCGCCGTTAAGGCGCAAAAACTGCTTGGGGCGATCCTGACGCGAAAGCGGCCATAACCGGGTGCCGCCGCCACCGGCGAGAAGTACGGGTAAAATCAAGATAGGGCTCGGGTTCGCTAACTAATATCAGCAGTATACCACCGCCGAGCATCTCCTGCCGATGCCCTACAAGACACTGTATTTAATCGGCGTGTAAGTCAAAGTCGTCCGCATCCTGCCAGGCGGGAAAGGCCTGGCGGTACTGCTCTAACGCGCGTTTATCCAGAGTCATAGTGAGGACTTGTGGCTGATCATCTGTGGCCTGAGCCAGGGGC
Source organism: Pseudoalteromonas qingdaonensis (assembly GCF_038739665.1). Lineage (NCBI taxonomy): Bacteria > Pseudomonadati > Pseudomonadota > Gammaproteobacteria > Alteromonadales > Pseudoalteromonadaceae > Pseudoalteromonas > Pseudoalteromonas qingdaonensis. The sequence continues at coordinate 12,552 of NZ_JBCGCU010000009.1, forward strand.
TCGCCGCTAAAGTCATAGACGGCGGTACCACCATTATGCGCTATGCCGTAACCATCATCGCCGATGCGATTAACCGCCAACACATAACATTGATTTTCAATGGCGCGAGCGCGCAGCAAGGTATCCCAGGCACCGCGCCGTGCCGCCGGCCAATTGGCGATATTGATCATTACCTCATAGTCGTTGCGATTGCGGGCAAACACGGGAAAACGCAAGTCGTAACAGATCTGCGGCAAGATACGCAGACCCTTTAAGGTAAAAATGACTCTTTGCTTACCAGGCTCGAGATACTTTCCTTCTTGCCCCAGACAAAACAGGTGCCGCTTATCATAATGCTGCTCCGAACCGTCGGGAGACACCCAGTACAGGCGGTTAAATTTTTGCCCTTGCTCGGCGACTACCACACTGGCACACATAACCGCCCGATGACGCTGCGCCTGCTCTTTAAGCCAATCCAGGATCCGCTCGGCCGCCAGATGCACCTGGCTATCGGCCACGGCGAATCCGGTGGCAAAGGTTTCCGCCAAGACAATTAAATCGACATCGCCGATGGACTCAAGGCGCGCACTTAACTGAGCAAGATTGGTATCGGCATCGAGCCAACGAATGTCGTGCTGAATCAGGGCAACGCTAAGACTCATGGGCTTGGTTCCTATAACCCGGCGTTATAGGGCCAGGTACAAAAGGTTTTGATATACAACTGCTCGACCTGCTCTCGCGCCCAGGGAGTACGGCGCAAAAATTTCAGCGACGATTTCACCGAGGGGTCTTTCTTAAAGCAATTGATGTTAATTTGCTGCGCCAGCTCGGCCCAGCCATAATGCTCTTCCAGGCGCGTAACGATTTGCTCCAGCTTAACGCCGTGCAGCGGATTCTTGGGTTGTTCTTGGTGCATTAAAATGCCTCGTAACCAGTAATACCCGCAGTTTAACCCAGTTGGCAATCGCTCGCCATGCACTACTTGTACATGGAGTACATTTCATCCAGGGTTTGCGACAAACCATCCTCCTGCACCACGCGCACATGCTTGCGGTTAAGGCCGCGAATATTATCGACCCCACAGGAGTGAGCGATAAGACCAATACCATAGTGAATATACTTGTTGTAGTTGGCCACCCGCTGGGTTTTGTCCACCACGTCCAAGCCCTTCATTAATTTAGGGTTATGCGTGGTAATACCGGTCGGGCAGGTGTCTTTATTACACTGCAGAGCCTGAATACAGCCGAGCGAAAACATATGTCCACGGGCGGAAACCACAAAGTCGGCGCCCAGCGCCACCGCCCAGGCCACCTTGGAAGGCACTATCAACTTGCCCGAGGCGACAATGCGAATGCGTTTGCGTAAATCGTGACGCTCAAGCAGGTTTACCACCCAGGGCAGGCTTTCTTTTAGCGGCAAGCCAACCGAGTCCAAAAGTGGCTGGGGCGCCGCGCCTGTACCGCCATCGGCACTGTCTATGGTAATAAAATCGGGGGCCGACTCCTGACCGCGCCTATTAATTTCCGTGGCCAGCTCTTCCAGCCAGGAGGTTTCACCAATTACCGCCTTAAAGCCGGTGGGCTTGCCGGTCACATTGCGCACATGGGCTATCATATCGAGCAGATCGCCCACGCTCTTTATTTCCGAGTGACCATTGGGGCTGATGGAGTCCTTGCCCTCGGGAATACCACGGATCTGAGCGATTTCCGCATTCACCTTAACCCCGGGCAACATGCCGCCCTTGCCCGGCTTAGCGCCCTGGCTCATTTTAATTTCGAACATTTTGACCTGTTCATGGGCGGCGATTTCCTTGAGCTTGGCATCGCTTAATTTGCCATGCTCATCGCGCACCCCATATTTGGCGGTGCCGATTTGAAAAACGATATCGGCGCCACCCTCAAGGTGGTACGGGCTTAAGCCCCCCTCACCTGTATTCATCCAACACTCGGCCTGACGGGCGCCACGAGAGAGCGCCAACACGGCACGTTTGGACAGGGCGCCATAGCTCATGCCGGAAATATTAAAGACCTTTTTCGCTTGATAAGGATAAGGGCATTGCTCGCCTATGGTCACAGGCTCTGGCTCAATGGCGTCTTCTTCCTGGGTCGGAGAAGCGGTATTCATAAACATTATGGTGCCTGTGTGATCCAGGCTTTGAGTGGAGCCAAAGGCAGAGGTGCGGTCAACATTCTTGGCCGCCTTATACACCCAACTGCGTTCGGCGCGATTAAAGGGCATTTCTTCGCGGTCCATGGCGAAAAAGTATTGACGGAAAAATTCGCCCTGACGCTCGAAAAAGTATCGAAAACGGCCGATCACCGGATAATTTCGGCGTATCGCATGCTTATTTTGATTGATATCGACAAAATAATAGTAGAGCACCAGCAGCACTAAAAAGCCGATAAAGAGTAAAAAGACACTGCTTAGCAGGTTGATGGCATGGATCACAAACTCACTCATGGTTATACACTTTTTCTATCCCTAATAAAGCTCAGATTTACATAAGATTAGTCAATTGACCAGCATAAAAGTAAGGTTATTTATGTGCTTACACAATTACTTAAACCAAGCCCTTGGTACCGGCCCTTGCGGCATTCGGTCAAGCATCATGCTAATATGCTGGCATCTGTATTTCCTTGATTTGTTATGTCCGCCACTATTCGTCTTGCCAAATATTTATCCCATGCCGGTGTCTGCTCCCGCCGCGGTGCTTCGCGCCTAATTGATGCAGGCAGGGTGACGGTCAATGGCCGCGCCGCCAATCATATCGACCATGTCAGTGACCAGGATGAGATATACCTTGATGGTCAGCGTATTGATGGACTGGCGCCCAAACTGTATTACGCCTACCACAAGCCGGTGGGCATAGACTGTAAGCTAAGGGCCGAAGACCCAAGCAGCCTGATCCATCACTTACCGCCCGAGCAACGCACCTACCCCATTGGCCGACTAGACAAGGACTCCCGTGGCCTGCTGATCCTCACCAATGATGGCGAACTTTGTAATCTACTGGCCCATCCGGATCACAGCCATGAAAAAGAGTACTGGGTCGAGGTGGACAAACCCTTGGACGAAGCGTTTTTTACCCGCATGAGTGCAGGTGTGCCAGTGGATGGCATACTCACCAAACCTTGTGTTTGCACGGCGCTGTCGCCCACTCGTTTTAAAATCATCCTCACCCAGGGGCTCAATCGGCAGATCCGTAAAATGGCCCGTTATTGCGGCTACCGCGTGGTCGATTTACTGCGCGTGCGCATCGGCCAACTGCATCTGGATCCAACGCGCTTAGCCGAAAATCAATTTACCGAGCTCACACTCGAAGAAGTGAAATTGTTGAAAAAATAGCTTGATCATTTTGACTACAAGTGTAATCTCAGATCCAGGGATTACATTTGTGAGCAAAATTATGATCGAGTTATCCAAAGCAGAGTTTGAGGTCATGGAAGCGCTGTGGCAGGGCCATCCGGCAAAGTCGAGTGAAATTATCGAGCGCCTCAGCGATGACACCCAATGGCATGACAAAACCATCAAGACCTTACTGGGTCGCCTCGTTAAGAAACAAGCGGTGAGTTTTGAAAAGCAAGGTCGCCTCTACCAATACAGCCCCACCATAGGCCGCGACGATTACACTCTTAAACAGAGCAAGAATCTGATCCAGCGTTTCTTCAGTGGTCGCATTGCGCCTCTGGTCAGTGGCTTTGCCAAAACCGAGCAGCTGTCACAGCAAGATATCAACGAACTCAAAGCCGTTATTAAAGAATGGGAAGACCAACAAGGAAAGTAATATGTTGTCATGGCTTATTTCGCAACAGGCACTGCTGTGCATCTTATTCGCCGCCTTAATTATCGCGGAGCATTATGCCCTTAAGGCACTGAGTGCGCGCTTTATCTATGGCCTTTGGTTGTTGCTCCCGGCGCTACTGCTGGTGCAAAGCATAGAGCTAAAAAATACTGTGGCTGCTCCGGCCATGATTGGCCAGTATGTGGTGACACCCTTGCGCCAGGCAAGTGCCGAGATAAGCATTAGCTGGGAGCTGGCCTATTGGCTTATTGCCGCCGCCTTGTTCGCCCTGGTTGCCTACCAACACCTGGTATTTCAGCGCCGCCTGAACGCCGCCCCTCTCGATAACCAGCTGCCGGGACAGGCAGGCAATGCGACTCTGTATCACAGCAAGGCGATCAGCTCACCCATGGTGGTTGGCTTCTTTAACCCGCGCATTGTAATGCCGCAGCGTTTACTGCAAGACGTCGATGCCTCAGCCCTCACCCTGATGCTCGAACATGAGCAGGTGCATCTGGAGCGCCGCGATAATGTCATCAACCTAATTGCCCTGAGCGCCGCCATTTTAATCTGGTTTAATCCCTTGGGCTGGGTGGCTTATTTCAGCCTTAGACGCATTCAAGAGCTGGCCTGTGACGAGCGGGTGCTAGCCGATAAATCCGCCGCACAGCGTTTGCAGTACGGCAAATCCATGGTCAAGTGCGCCAGCCAGTCACGGCTGCATAGCTTGGCTTATGCTTACTACGGAGATAAAAACATGATGTTACAACGCCTATACAATATGCAATCGGCCAATAAGGGCTATGTCCTGGCCAAGGTGCTGGCCCTGCTTATTACCCTGGGAAGTTTCACCCTAGTTGCCGGCACTGGGGCTGGTGAAGGCCATAAGCAAAAATCAGCGAGTCAGCCAAAACCCGTGATGCGTATTGAGCCCATTTACCCTAAAGAAGCAGCGGAGCAAAAAATTTCCGGTTCTGTGGTTTTACGATTCCAAGTTGACGAGGAAGGCACTGTTCGCAATGTGGTGGTGGTGCAGTCTCAACCGGCCAAGGTATTTGATAAAGAAGCGGTGCGCGCGCTGCAACAATGGCGCTATGAGCCTTACGCATTTCCACAAGAGGAACACCTAGTACAACTGGATTTCGCACTCAGCGCAGATGTGCAACTCCCTGATTTAACAGAGCGTATTAATGTAAAATCACATTAATACGCGACTACCAAGAGTATAAAGCAAGCCCCTTAATTAAGGTGCTTGCTTTGTGTTTTTTTGCGATACGCCGGTCAACGTTAAATGCTCAGGGCTATCATGGCCAAGGGGCAGGCCAGGGACAGGGCCCAGATCAGCGAACGAGCCAGATGCCAGTTATACCAATAACACAGGCAGTAAAGCACACGGGCAAGCAAATAGGTAATGGCCAGGGTATCGATCACAGCCCCCGAGGTGTTGGTGCCCAGCACCACGGCCAAGGCCACGGCGAATACAATCAGGGATTCAAAACTGTTTTGATGTGCCGCCAGGGCGCGGGCGCCAAATCCAGTTAAGGCCTGCTGTTGTGCCCTTGGGTGACGGTTATCATAGCCGCCGCTTTGTTGCTGAGCCCAGGCCAAAGGGGCTTTAGCGAGGAAAGGAATTAAACACGCCAAGAGCGCGCAGATCACTAAGGTGCTCATGCTTGATCCTTATTTTTGTTGTTATTTTGCCATTGTGCGCCGCTTTGCAATCAAGCTCAATAGGCAAATTGAGAGCAAAAAAATGGCCAGCATGACTGGCCCATCTTCCACTCACAATGAGTAACATCACAGCCATTATAAATAAAAAACAGCCATTGTCGCTGTGGCAAATTGTCGCACCAGCCCATTAATTATTGCACTTCAATCATCAAAAACATAACAGCATCAAGGAATTAAGACAGCAAGGTTAAATTTTTGTAAAGCTTTTCTTGCGTTAGTACCTGTTTAGTCTATTTTCTGATCGGAGGTCACTCCTCCAACCTGACAGATAAAAATAGCAATCAACAGGAAGGCACATGAAAACAAAACTACTCATACTGGCAATCGCACTGGGCTTAAGCCAGGGCGCTATGGCCGCGCAAGGAGTCGCATTTATCCACGGCACTGGCCATCAAACCGACGCCTATAATGATTACTGGACCGGCAGCTTCGTCAACACGGTGCGCCAGGGTCTACGTAAAACCAGCAACTACACCGTCATTAATTGTGACTTTGAACAGTATATGTGGGCCGACGGCGCCGCAGGCTGTTTGGCAACCCAGCTCACCAGCTTTATCAAGAATAATAAGATCACCAAGCTGACGCTTATCACCCACTCCAATGGGGGCAACGTGGTGCGCTGGATTTTATCCAACCCCACCTGGGATAGCCGCTACCCGAACATAATTAACAAGGTCACCCACACCATAGCCCTAGCGCCTTCCAGCGGCGGTACGCCTTTGGCCGACGCGGTGGTGGCCGGTAATTCATTTGAACAGAGTCTTGGCTGGCTGTTGGGCTACGCCAATGACGCGGTCAAACAGCAGCAGGTCTCCTGGATGGCGTCTTACAACGCCCAATGGCTCTACGGCACCCCGAACCGCCCCAGCCTGCCTTCGCATTTTGAAAGCGTGGTCGGCAGCGATGTGGACTCGGCTATCTGGGATAGCGATAGCTATTGCGGCGGTTACCAGAATCAGGTGGCGCTGGAAGTCACCCAGAACTGGTTAGACAGCTGCTCCGACGGTTTCTTAAATTGCAGCTCGCAATCCATGGCCGGTGTAATCTGGTTTACCGATAAATCACGCACTCAGGGTCGTGAGCCACTGAGTCACCAACAAAGCCGCCGTGACTGTTTCGGCCTTGGCGACATGCTGAAGAACCGTATCTAGGAGCCCAATGATGAAGAAATTAACCACAGTCTGCGCCCTGATGATGCTCACCAGCACAGGCGCCATGGCAGATGCCGCTAACGGCCAAACCGTTTATCAATTCCCGCAGGTGCAAACAACACCGACTGCACCCTTAAAGTCCTTGGAAAAGAGCAGTGTTGAATACTGGCAACAGGTTTCGGGTAAAGAGCTTAAACAGGGCGTGCCAGTGTTTGTAAATCAAGCCGACCACCTGATCCGCATTGCCCCCAAGGCCCGCTTTGAAAATGGTGAAGTCATTAAGCCCTATGACCTGCAGCTGGATAAGTTCTCGGTAAAGGATACTCAAAGCCAGCGCGCGCTGCCGGTTCAGGCCATTGCCGCACGAGAGCAAATGCAACAAGCCGGTTTTAACGATGGCAGTATCGGCCTCAAGCTTGGGCAGATTAATGGCAAGGGCAAGCCCATGTTGCAAACCTCTCAGGGGCTAAACGACCAGGACACCTACCTGGTTCACGTGATTGAAAAAGGCTCGAGCAATGCACTTAAGGCCCGTACTCAATTCACCCTGGCCGAGCACCAGCAACGCCTAGGGCTCGAGCTCAACCTGGGGCAGACGAAACTGCAGGATAAGAATGTGCAGCTTAAGCTCCATAGCCCAACGGGTGAGCAAATTGACGTGCAATATAAGGGCGGCGAAGCGATTTTTGCGCAGCCTCTAACCTACCTGGGCGCCGCCAATGGCTACTACGAGCTGGAGGCCAGTGTCGACACCCAGGTTAATGGCCAAAAGGTCAAACGCTCGGTAAAAATGCCCTTTGTGCACAGCATGCAAACCATCAGCATACATGATGCCAAGGTGCAGGCCTTGGGCGCTAATCAATACCAGGCCAGCGTCCCGGTGGAAGTGACCGACACTGGTCGCTATGCCATTCGCGCCACACTAACCGGCCGTGCCGATAATGGCGAGCGCATTAGGCTGGCGACGGTTGAGGTGGCCAAGGAACTCGAAGGCTACGGCCAGTTCCTTATGCCCTTTAGCGCCACCCAAGGTGCCAATGCTCCCTACCGCCTGGTGGATATTGAATTAACAGACCAAACCCGGATGTTGAAGTTTACGCCGCAGTGATCCCTGCGCTGATATTATGGACCCAACCCAAGTCGGTGCCCAGCACCGGCTTTTTTGTTTGTAGAACTTTGGAAGGTTCCTCTAGGAACTCCTAGGACCGGGGGTGTGCTTTCTTTAAGTAGCATTATTGCCGTGCTCATGCTGATTTCAGGGTTTGCTGGCTACAGCTTGGCCCCCTAATCAATAAAACTCGGCACTGGTTTAGCAACTAACACCGGGCTGTTAACCACCTAGCGAGGGAGGGATAACCCTCCCCTATAACCAGTATGTAAATTCCTCATTCGCCAGCGCTGTATGGCCATGCTAACTTGGCTTTTTAAGTCCCTATTAACCCGCTATGACCTGGATTTTCTTTACCTTTTTAGCCGCATTCAGCCAAAGCTGGCGTAACGCCCTGCAAAGCAAATTAAGTCAGCATACGGCCAGTTTAGCCGTGACCTTAGCCCGCTTTATTCTTGCCGGGCCCATCGCTGCCTTGTATCTGGCAGGCTTGTATCAATTCGAGCCTGCACCAGCGCTTAAGCCTTCAGGCGTATTTATTTTTTACGTTATCGGTGCTGCGGTTATGCAGATTATCGCCACCGCCCTTATGGTGCGCCTTTTTAAAATGAACAACTATGCCGTGGGCGCGGGGCTGGCCAAGAGTGAAGCCCTGGTCGCGGCCATTCTTGGCATGCTGTTTTTTGGTTCGGCGCTGAGTTTATTGGGGTGGTTGGGTGTCATACTTGGCGCCGTTGCCGTCATCTTGTTATCCGGCCCCAGTATTCGCGGGCTAAACTTTAAAACCGTGGCTCTGGGCTTGGCCTGCGGCACCAGCTTTGCGCTTACCTCACTGTGGGTGCGCGAAGCCAGTTTGTCATCGGGCTTGGTATTTCCCCATAGCGCCGCCTGGGTTTTACTCTTGGTGATAAGTTTGCAAACGATACTGCTGCTGATTTATCTGGGAATTAAGGACAGGGTCGCCTTGCTTAGTCTGTGGCGCCATAAAGGCTTAACCTTGTGGATCAGCCTCACCAGCTGCATTGGCTCCATAGGCTGGTTTAGCGCCATGAGCCTGCAACATGTGGCCTACGTGAAAACACTCGGGCAAGTTGAGATTTTCTTTACCCTGGCTATTTCTTATTTGTGGTTAAAGCAACCGGTAAAGCGCCGCGATAGCCTAGGCTTATTCTTGATTGCCTTGGCCGCTATCGCGGTTATGTGGGGCTAGCCGTTATTCAAGTGCAAGCCATTGTTTTGCCAAATCAATATCATCAAAACGCTTGCCCATCACTTGCATCAGAATAAGCTGCTCGCCAACGTGGCTACTCATCAATACACTTTGCCCCTGAGGAATTTGCTCACTTTCACTACTGGCCTGCAGCCAGTCCTGCTGCTTAATTTTATAGTTCATATTGGCACTGTAATACTCTCCATCATCACTGGGAAGCAGGGTAACCGACAGCATATGCTTATCCTGCTCACCGATTTCAATCCGTGCTTCTTTACCGGCGCAGGTGATTAGGCGTGGTTGATGTTCCAACTCAGCCCGATTAAAGGCGGCAATAATATTTGGCGGCGACTGGTCCGTTTGCATACGATAGATGTCAACTTTAACGGCCACCAAGGGCGACTCGGCCAGCACCGGCCAGGCGCTTAGGGTAAGCAATAATGCTGTTACCAGGTATTTCATAGTCTTGTTTCCTTCTTGTTATTGACCACTAAATGCTACCCGCAAAAAGCGACACCATCCACGTAAGATAATAATATTCCTAATATTCTTACCTATGAATATTATCCAGACCCTAGGGTCTGTTTATCTTTGCGGTTTACTTTATGTTCAATCTAAACGCATTCTGATCACGACGCTCGTTATGATGCATAGTCATTCTATGTTCATAGCGAGCAACACAGAGCAGGATGCGTTTAGATGAACCCGTAGGGCAGCGCTTGTAGCGCATTTCTACTGTGTTGTTACATGTTTATGTAGAATAACTACACTACACATGTGCCGCCTTGTATAAATTCACTACAAACTGCTGCAGAAACAAACAACAAGGTCAACAGACCCTAGCCATAACAAGCATACTAGGCAACAATAAAAGAAAAACCTAGGCTTAAACATGGAACTGGCCGAGCAGCTTATTGCCCTAAGAAAACAACAACAATGGACCCAAGCCTTTGCCGCCCGAGAAATAGGTATACAGCAATCCTATTTATCCAAGCTGGAGAATAATAAGGTGCTGCCATCCGATGAGGTCCTGACCAGGCTGGCACAGGCATATGGGGTGAGCACCGACGATTTACTGCCAAGAACACCGACTCAATCCGCACAGGATTCGCACCGAATCCCCCATCGCTGGATATTGTCATCAGCTGTCTTACTCATTTTGGCTGTGGTGCTGTGGGCTTTGGCTTATTTCGAACTGCTTTACGTACAAACTCACTATACCTATCAGTTTGTTAGTACCGACACCCAACATTCCATCAGCGGTTATCATTTAACCCAGGTTTATTTAGGCGAGGCGGCACTCAGCGCCGATGGCAGCACCCAATATCATTATTTTGGGGAGCGTAATATCAGCCGAGAGGAAAATCGCTGGCTGTTTGCCACCAGCATTTTGCTGTTGATAACGGCACTGATTGTCACCGCGGTTGGAGCATTGAAAAAGCCTACTAACACACGCCAGTAGGCTTGCCAATAAGCGCGCTTAGTGCGCCAGTTTCAGGGTGATCACCCCGGCAATAATCAATAGCACGCCAAAGTAGCGCATCAGGGATGTGCTGTCACCGTAGAAGAGGATGCCCACCAGAAAGGTGCCGGCGGCGCCGATGCCGGTCCACACCGCATAAGAAGTGCCCATAGGGATGGTTTTTTGTGCCAGCCACAACAAAAAGCCGCTAATGGCCATAAAGATCACCGCCATGGCGATGCCAAACCAGCGGGTTTGCGGCTCCTGCGCAAACTTCAGACCTACCGGCCAGCCAATTTCAAATAATCCCGCACAAATCAAATACACCCAGGCCATTAGCCGTTCTCCTTAACCAGTTTTACCTCATAGAGATCGCCGCGACGATCCTTCAAGTTGCGCACTGTGCCCTCACTGTGCAGGATCTTCAATTTATCCATGTCCAAATCGGAGAACAGCAGCATCTCGGTGTTAGGAGTAGCCTCGTTAAGGCAGGCATCGTGAGGGAAAGAAAAATCCGACGGTGTCAGTACCGCGGCTTGGGAATACTGTACGTCCAGGCTTTCCACCTCGGGCAGGTTGCCGACGCTACCGGCAATCACCACATAGCACTCGTTTTCTATGGCCCGAGCCTGAGCACAATGGCGCACCCGTAAGTAGCTGTTTTTGGTGTCGGTCCAAAAGGGCACGAAGAGAATATCCAGACCCTGCTCGGCGAGAATACGTGACAACTCCGGAAATTCCACGTCATAACAGATTTGAATACCAACGCGCCCAGCATCGGTTTCAAACACGGCAATTTTATCACCGCCTTGGATCACCCAGTCATAAGCCTCGTGCGGGGTAATATGAATTTTGCGTTGCTCATCCACCTTGCCGCTGCGATGACACAAGTAGCTGACATTATAGATGCTATCGCCTTCAGCCAAGGGCATGGAGCCGGTGATAATATTGGCGTTGTATTCCACCGCCATGCGCGACATGGCTTTAACAAAGGTATCCGTGTATTCCGCCAGGTTGCGGATCGCCTCGGTTTGGTTGCGTTGCTCGTGCAGCCCCATCAAGGGCGCATTAAAAAACTCCGGGAAGAGGATAAAGTCGCTTTGATAGTCGGATACGGTATCGACAAAGTACTCCACCTGCTTGAGCAATTCATCGACACTTGCCACCTGACGCATCTGCCACTGCACCGCGCCCACACGAACGATGGACTTGGTGCTTTCAATCACGGTATCCGTCGGCTCAAAGAGGATGTTGTTCCACTCTAACAGGGTGGCGTAGCCCTCCGACTCTTCGTCCTCCGGCAGGTATTTTTTCAGCAGTCGCTTCACCTGGAAATCATTCGCCAACTGGAAGCTCAGAATAGGGTCATACACCTCCCTGCGGTCCACCTTTTCTATGTATTCCATGGGCGACATATTTTCACGGTAGTTGTGATACAAAGGAATACGGCCACCGGCCAGAATCGCTCTCAGATTATACTGGCGACACAACTCCTTGCGGGCATCATATAAACGACGACCCAGTCGCATACCGCGATGGCTAGTGGCAATGGCCACATCTAAGCCATAGAGAGCATCACCATTGGGGTCGCTAAACACCCGGTCATGGCGGTCAACGATATCATCATAGGTATGGGGGTTAGAAAAACGCCCGTAGTCCACCTGAACACTGAGGGCAATGCCCACCAGCTTGTCATCGTCGACTATGCCAATTTGCCCTTCGGGAAACTGATCTATCAAGCGGAAAATAGTATGACTGGGCCAGGCTCCACCGAGCTCCGGGTAGGTTTCATCCATCAGGGTTTTGATTTGCGGGTACTGCTCTTTGGCCAGATTACAAATAGCCAAACGGGTTGTTTCGACCGACATGTTCACCTCCTTATTACGACTCCAATCTATTGTGGTGACAATCTCATCAAAACGAAAGGCTATTCGCGATGAAATGCATAACGATTGATATTGGAAAACGCCATCAGAATATCGCGGGCATAATTAACTCGTGGATGTGCCAAGGCGCCCTTGCGCCAGCTCATGAGCCAAATTGCTCGGTTCAACCCCTCGGTGTCGTCGGGTGAACAGGGTCTTGCCCACGGTGGACTCCACACTTTGAATATGTGCGGTTGCCGCCGGTTGAGACAAACCAAGGTTTTTCGCCGCTCGGGAAATATTCAGGCAGCGATACACCTCAACAAAGGTGCGAAGCTGGACAAAGCAAGACATCAGATATTTTATACAACCCAAATAAAACTGAATTCCACTTATTATAGAGCTTAACTATACTGGATACATCTTTCACCGTTCTTAACTAGGGTCTGTTGACCTTTGTTGTTTGTTTCTGCAGCAGTTTGTAGTGAATTTATACAAGGCGGCACATGTGTGGTGTATTCTACATAAACATGTAACAACACAGTAGAAATGCGCTACAAGCGCTGCCCTACGGGTTCATCTAAACGCATCCTGCTCTGTGTTGCTCGCTATGAACATAGAATGACTATGCATCATAACGAGCGTCGTGATCAGAATGCGTTTAGATTGAACATAAAGTAAACCGCAAAGGTCAACAGACCCTAGAGACACAGATGAGCTTGAAAAAAATTGCCACGGTTTTCGCAACCGCTCTGTCACTGACGGCCACCAGCGCCGCACAGGCACAAGAAAATAGCGAACAGATACTGGTGTTATTATCCAGCGAAACCCAGATGCAACTTGCCGATGGCAGCAGCTACGAAACAGGTTATTACCTCAATGAATTCGGGGTGCCGGCGGACGAGTTACTCAAAGCTGGTTATGAACTGGTTCTCGCCACCCCCAAAGGCAACGCCCCGGCGGTTGATAAAAACTCGGTGCAGGCCATGTATTTTGGCGATGACAAGGCCGAAATGGCACGCATTCAAGAGGTGATTGCCAACCTTGAGGGCATCAACGACACTCACACATTGAAGGAAGTGATCGAGCAGGGGGTGGACCAATACAGCGGTGTCTTTATTCCCGGTGGCCATGCGCCGCTAATAGATTTAGCCAATAACGAAGACGTTCGCACCATATTGCAGCACTTTCATGAGCAAAGTAAGCCAACAGCCGCAATCTGCCACGGCCCCATTGCCTTGCTATCGGCCCAACAAAGCCCAGTGGAGTACGAGCAAAACATTGCTCAAGGTGCCGAGGCAAAAGCAACTGACTGGCTGTATGAGGGTTATAGCATGACCATCTTCTCTAACCCTGAAGAGGCGACTTTTGAAGGCTCATTAAATGGTAAGAAGCTACGTTATTACCCGGCAAACGCCATGGCCACCGCGGGTGGCAAGATGCAATTTGCCGCCGATTGGCAACCCAATGTGGTGGTTGACCGTGAATTAATCACAGGACAAAACCCCTTTTCAGACAAGCAATTAGCTAAGGCATTAATTTCTGCTTTGCAGCAGCGCAGCAAATAAGAGGTAGTAACAGCACTATGTTGAATTTTGAGTTTAAAAACAACACGGAAATTCTCTTTGGCCAGGGCCAGATAAAGCAAATCAGCGAGCGCCTGACGCCCAACGACAAGATTTTATTCTTATATGGCGGTGGCTCAATTAAGAAAAATGGCGTGTATGACGATGTTGTCAACGCCCTGGAAGGATTCGATTTTGTGGAGTTTGCCGGTGTCGAGCCCAACCCCACCTATGAAACCCTGAGCGAGGCCTTAAAGGTGGTCAAAGCGCATCAGATCAGCTTTATTCTGGCCGTGGGCGGCGGCAGTGTCATCGATGGCGCCAAATACATCGCCGCCGCTGCACACTATGAGGGCGATGGCTGGGATATTCTCGTCAATGGCGCCGAGGTAAAAAGCGCGCTGCCCATAGGCGCGGTACTCACCCTGCCGGCAACCGGCTCGGAAAGTAATGGCGGCTCAGTGGTTACCAAGAAAGCGACGCAACAAAAACGCGCCTTTGGTACACCCATAGTGCAGCCACAATTTGCCGTGCTCGACCCTACCTACACCTATTCGCTGCCACCACGCCAGGTAGCCAATGGTGTGGTTGACGCCTTTGTGCATGTGATTGAGCAATACCTCACCTACCCGGTTAATGCGCCGCTGCAGGACAGATTTTCCGAAGGCATTTTATCGACCCTGATCGAGCAAGGCCCTCTGGCACTGGCCGAGCCACAAAACTATGATGTGCGCGCCAATGTGATGTGGTCCGCCACCATGGCACTCAATGGCTTAATTGGTAAGGGCGTACCCCATGACTGGGCCACCCATATGATCGGCCATGAGCTCACGGCGCTTTATAACCTGGATCACGCGCAAACCCTGGCCATAGTATTACCTGCGTTGATGTTCGAGAAAAAAGCACAAAAACGCGAGAAGATCCTACAACTGGGTCGTCGCGTCTTCAATCTTGAAAATGCCGATGAAGAAGCGCTTATTGATGCCACGATCAAAGCAGTTCGGGACTTTTTCGAGCAAATGGGCGTTAAAACGCGCTTAAGCGATTATGACCTACAGGAGCAGGCTGTGACCGAGGCGGTAGACAACCTGCGCCGCAATGGCCTACTCGCCCTGGGTGAGCACGATGATATAACACCTGAGGTAGCCACTAAGATCCTCAGGTTGGCGCTATAAAATCTAGCCTCCGAAGGCCGCTAAGCGGCCTTTTCTCTTGCCCATCACCCACCGCTTTGTTAGCGTGTTCGCTACTTAATCAGCTCCGTTTACCCCGTAATGCGCTTTATTACTATCACCGCCGAACTCAACGAGGCCATCGCCTCCCTGTTACACCGTTTTAATGAGTGTGACTCAGCCCATCAACATGTGGCGCAAGCGCTGGCGGTGATCTACAAGCCCATAGAGCAGCACGCCCTGGGTCGCATTTTGGAGCAGGCAGAGTTACGCAGCCTTGAGGTGATAAGCGCCAAGGCACTCAAGCATATCATCGCCGATTTATGCGCTCTGGAGCTGGTGCAACAAAGCCGCCACGGCTATATCATCAACCGCCTGATTGCCAATGCCCTGGTAAAACGCAGCATAAGCAAAAATCTCTTCGTTACCCTGTTAACCGCCGCCGAGCAGGTGGCGCCCGTACTTAACAGCTACCAATGGCAAGATAACACCACAGACAAGCGCCGCTTGCTGCGCGATATGTATTTTCTTGGTGAACTAGGCCGGGTGAAGGAACTGATGGGGTTGGCTAAAAATCCCATGCAGCTTGATTGGCAGCACACACCGGCGCTATGCTCCCTGGTGTTTTACCCTTTTAATCTTGATGAATTTCAGCTTCTGGATGAACGTCTGCAGTACCAGGCCTTTGCCACCATGCTGGCGGCGCATAGGCAAAAAGGGCAAAGCACAGCGCAACTTTTACATTGGCTGCATCAGGCCTGCGACGCCTTGCCAAAAAACCTCTGGCTCCACTACTTAAAGCTCGAGCAATTCCTGCTGTCGGGGCAACTGGACAAGCTAAACGCGCACCTCGATGAGCAAGATAACTCTCTCTACAGTCTGTTATTGCGTGCCAGCTTGGCATTTTTGCAGCAGCAATACGCCAAGGCCATGCGTTTGTTTACCCAGGCCGAGCTGGAAAAGGGCCGCTATCAAAAGCGTAAAAAGCCCTATATTGAAGGACTGTACGGCATTCTCTATCAGCTCACCTTACTGGCTCTTGGTAAAGACCAACAAGGCGGCACCTCGTCCTGGCTAACGCTGCAAACCCAGCTCGACAACCAGCAGCAGGACAAACAGCGTGGCGAGTTTGCTCTGTCCATTGATCTGGTGCTGCGACGCCTGTTATTGCACCTGCAAGGGCGCGATACCTATCTGTTTCGTCAGGAATATTTAAGCTACTGCCAAAAGGGGGAGCTGAATTATTACCTCTATGTGTGTTTTGCCTTAGCCGGGTATAGCTGGAGCGCTCGCACACCCGAGCCCTGGCTGCTGGCGTTAAAAGCCGATGCCGAGCGCTTTTTTGAGCACATCCAATACCCGTTATTTGCTGACTTTTTGCGACAAATATCCGGTGATTCGCCGAATTTGACGTTTAATATCACGCAGCTTATGCGCACTACGGAAAGCTGGGATATCGCTCTGGAGCAATTACTGGCCTTAGAAAACCCCACGACCAAGAGCCAGGAGGAGCCGAGCCGCATAGTCTGGCAGCTGGAGATTGGCCGTTTCGAGTCCAGCCTGAAGGCCAAAGAGCAAAAGCGCACTAAGCAGGGCTGGAGTAAGGGTAAAGCGCTAAGCCTAAAGCGTTTAGTTAATGAGCCGGAAGACTTTTATTTAAGCGAACAGGACAAGGCTATCTGCGCCCATATCGAAACCCTGAGCGGCAATGATTTTTACCGCAGCAAGGAATATCGCCTTAACCTTAGCAGCGCCCTGCCCGCGGCGGTGGGTGCGAGTAATGTGATCGATGGCGAAGGCCATGCCTTGGAGCTGGTACAGCGCGAGCCGACCATACGTATTCATGCCCATGGCACAGATTTAAGCATGAGTATCGCCCATCTGCCGACCATCAACGCGCACACTGAGCCACCTTTAGTGAGCCTTAAGCTGGTACGTGAAGGCCTGGCAGAGTTTAGCATTTTCAACGCCAATCACCTCAAGGTTGCCAAAATTATCGGCGAGTCCGGCTTGGTGATACCGGCCCATGCAAAACAGAAGGCCATCGACGGCATCAAGGCCATAGCGCCGCTGATCAATATTGAATCGGATATCGACGGCATAGGTGAAACCCTCACCCAAACCGAGCCGGATAAACACCTGGTGATCAATATCACGCCACTGAAAACCGGCTTAAACTTCGATTGTGTGGTGATGCCCTTCGGCGAGCAAGGCCCAGCGATGAAACCCGGGTTGGGCAGCCGACATATCAGCGCCCATATCAAGGGCCAACGCATCGCCCTGGAGCGCGACCTCGCCTACGAGCAACGCCTGCTGGAGCAACTGGATAGCCAATGCCCGGATTTTCAATCGATGCAGGACACCTGTTTAGCCCAGACGGATTGGCAGCTGGCCTTGGCCACCCTGGAGCAACTACAACTGGCCCTTGGCAAACCCAGCCAAGAGCTGCCGATTAAACTGCGCTGGCCGCGCGGCAAAACACTGCATATGACCAAGCCGCTGAAAAGTGAGAATATTCAATTAAGTATTAACCAGCATAACGAATGGTTTGATATCACCGGCAGCGCCACCTTGGACGATGGCAAGGTGCTGGAGTTACGCCAGCTTCTAGATGCTCTGGCCACCAGCGGTGGGCGCTTTATTACTTTAGAAGACAACCGCATACTCGCCCTTAGTGAGCAGTTAAAAACCCAGCTGGATGTACTTAGCGGCACCGCCGATCAGGGCTTTTACCATCCGCTCAGCAGCCGCCTAATTCGCGACCACACCACAGGCATGCGGATGCAAACCGTACCCGGCTGGGAGCAATTACATCAACGCATGAGTGAGGCCAACGCCTTAACCCTAACCCTGCCCAACACCTTGCAGGCGCAGCTGCGCGACTATCAGGTCGATGGCTTTGATTGGGCCATGCGCCTGGCTCATTGGGGCGCGGGCGGCTGTTTGGCGGACGACATGGGCCTAGGTAAAACCCTGCAGGCGTTGGCTATCTTGGTGGCGCGCGCGGCAAAGGGGCCAGCGCTGATCATCGCCCCCACTTCGGTTTGCTTTAACTGGCGCAATGAAGCGGCAAAGTTTGCCCCAACCCTCAGGGTACAGCTCTTTAGTGAGTTAAAAACTGCCGAGGCGCAACAAGCAGCCATAGAGCAAAGCAATGCCTTTGATTGTTTGGTGATCAGTTACCAGCAAATGCAGCGTCATATTGAAACGCTGGAAAAAATTCGCTGGCATACGATAGTTGCCGACGAAGCCCAGGCTTTGAAAAACCCGCTGGCCAAGCGCACCCGCGCCGCCTATGCCCTAAAAGGGGACTTTCGCCTGATCACCACGGGCACGCCGATAGAGAATAACCTCACCGAGCTGTGGAGCCTGTTTCGATTTATTAACCCAGGGCTGCTAGGCAACCTAAAGCGCTTCGGTCGCCGCTTTGTGCTGCCCATAGACAATCAGGAGCAGGAGCCCGCCAAGGCACTCAAGGCCAAGCGCGTACTCAAAGAGCTGATCAAACCCTTTATTCTGCGCCGCCTGAAATCCGAAGTGCTCACTGAGCTGCCGCCGCGCACCGATATAGATCAACTCATTACCCTGAGCGAAGACGAGCAGCATCTTTATGAAGCCCTGCGCCAAAATGCCCTGGAACAATTAGCGCAATTGCAGCAGCTCGATAACCCGGGTGAGCAACGTATTCAATTGCTGGCCCAGCTAACCAGATTGCGCCAGGCCTGTTGCCATCCCCAATTGGTGGCCGAGCAAAGCGCCCTTTCCAGCAGCAAACTTACGGCCCTGGGTCACCTGCTTGAAGAGCTAAGGGGAAACAAGCATAAGGCGCTGATATTCAGCCAATTTGTGGGTCATTTGCAGTTAATACGCGAGTATCTGGAACAACAGGGCATTGGCTATCAGTATCTTGATGGTTCGACGCCCGCCGCGGCCAGACAAGCCCGCATTGATGCCTTTCAAAATGGCGCTGGCGAGGTGTTTTTGATCAGCCTTAAGGCCGGTGGCTCAGGGCTGAATCTGACCGCCGCCGATTATGTTATTCATATGGATCCCTGGTGGAACCCGGCGGTGGAGCAGCAGGCCTCGGATCGCGCCCATCGCCTCGGGCAAACCCGTCCGGTCACCGTCTATCGCCTGATTGCCAAGGGCACCATAGAAGAGAAGATCCTCGCCCTGCACCAACATAAACGAGATCTCGCCGACAGCTTGCTGAGCGATTACGACACCCCGCAATCACTCTCGGTAGAGGAAATGATGGCCACCTTGAAGGAAGTGTTTTAACAACCTAAAGGCATGAAAAAAGCGGCACGGGCCGCTTTTATTTTCATCAATTACTTGGGCTTACTTTTCTTTCATATTCCAAAGAATGCCCTGATCCGAACCCATAACCGTGGTTGGCATTTGTCCGTTCCATGTTTGCGCACGCATGTACTCAACCAAGGTGGCGTTGTTCTTAATGGCTTCTGCCTTCTTTTGCATGGCTTCGGCTTCTGCCAGACCCTTCATACGAATAGCTTCTGCCTCGGCTTCGGCTTCCACCTTAATGGCATAGGCCAGGCCATCGGCTTTGGCCTTGGCTGCATCACGCTGAGCGTTTGCGGTATTAACCTCTTGCTGTGCTTGCAGGTTTTGGCGCTCTAGCTTGTGCTTTTCTGCCGCCGCCAGGTTTTTCTCGGTTTGCTTGGTTTCGATGGATTGAATGTATTTAGGTGGCAATACCAGGTCTTCGATTTGCGCTGAGTCCAGCTTAACCGGGTAGCTCTTCATTTCTTCCAGCAATAACTCTTCAATGCGGGCGATAACCTGCGAGCGATTTTGGATCAGCTCCTCGGCCTTATAACGAGCCAGGGCATCCTTGGTTGCCGAACGCAATTTAGGGTCGAGAATACGACTTTCGAACTGGGTTAAACCACCATAGCTTTTAAATAGATCAAAGGCTTCCTCGCGATTGACCGTCCAGTTGATGCTCACTTCTGCGGTCAGCGGCATTTGCTCATGAGTGGCTGCGCGCAATTTTTCGACATTTTTACGGGTACGGATTTCCAGCATTTCTACCGTGTCAACAAAGGGGATCTTGGTATGCAGGCCTGGATTCACCTGCTCGGTGGCTTCACCAAAGCGTTTGATAATACCGACATGACCTTCGTCCACTGTATACATGCTCTTAAACCCCAAAAGCAGCAATAACAGCACTACGAAAATAGTGCCTATCAGCCCCTTTTTTTTCCCCACCGAGGCAGTTAGAACTGGCAAGTCTCTGTTGTTATTCATTCTTTATACTCCTTGAAACTAAGAACAAGGAGTATAAAGTAAGCAATTACAGATGTTAAATTAAGGTTGCACTTCTTTGCCACCCAGACTGCGATAAAACAAGGTGATCACCCGCTCCTTGGGCAGCCAGTCCGCGTATTTTAAATTCAGTTCGGCAAAGGGATCGGCGGCGATTACCGCATCCAAAGTCTGTTCTTTTGCCATAGCCTTAAGCATCAATGCCTTGGCTTTAGCCACCGAGGCCTGATAACGCATGAGTCCAGCCTTATCACTTATAGGCCCGTGCCCTGGGATCACCTGGGTGTTATCGTCAATTTGCGCCAGCACACTCTGCAGCGCCGCCAAAATACCCTCAATACTGCCGCCACCATCCACATCGACAAAGGGCAGACCGCCGGTATTAAAATAGATATCTCCCATATGCACTATATTGGCGTCGCTAAAGAACACCACAGCATCGCCATCGGTATGGGCGCTTGCATAATGCACCAAACGCGCATGTTCACCGTTAAAGTGCAAAGTCAGATCGTCACCAAAGCTCAGGCGCGGTAAAAATTCAGATCCCGCGCCATGCTTTTCTTCCAGGCGCTTATGAACATTATGGTGGGCGATAACATGGGCGCCCGCTTGGGCAAAGACCTCGTTGCCACCTGTATGGTCGTCATGATAATGAGTGTTCAGCACAAACTCCGCGGCATTGGGGTTCAGCTCTTTGAGCTTGGCCTTTATTTGCGGCGCCAGCTTGGCGAATTGGTCATCGATAATATAAGTGCCATCGGCGCCTACATGGGCGGCAATATTGCCACCGCGACCAAATAACACGTAAATATGCTTGTCCAGTTGCTGAGTGGTTACCTCAACATCCTCTGCCTGTGCGGCCTTTACCGTTAGCGCGGTGACCACTGTGGCAACCAGAACCGCAATCATCATGCTGTTTTTATTCATTATTGTGCCCTTATGTAGCTTTTTAGCGATAATCCTAGTCTAGTTTATCGCCGCCAAATTGCGCGGGCGAAACAGGGCCGCGACCCATCTCGAGTTGCGACCGCTGATAGCGCTAGCGAGCCGGGCGTATCTCCAATCTATGCTCTGGTGCGCCAGGCAGTAAAGGCGTGGCCTGGTGTGTGGCATACTGCTCATAACCGGCACGATAAAAGGTCGACAAGGGATGCGCCGATTGGCCGCCGGGAATGGCCATAATCGCCTGCTCTAGCCTTCCTGGCTGGGCAATAAAGCGCTGCGAGGCACCAAAATCAGGGCGCTGTACCGCCGGCATAAAGCTATCACCAAAGGCCTCGACTTTAGGCATGTTCAACCAGCTTCCGAGCTGCGGAATTTGCTTGGCAAAAGGATGTTTCAGCTCCAGGGCGTTGACATTACCCCAGCGCCAATTTGCTGTATCTTCGCCATATTTTCCACGCAAACGCGCCAGTGCCAGATGAAAGCTCTTACTGAGCAGCTGCTGTTTATCGGCAAAGCCCCATATACTTGGGTTTTCCAGCAGCTGCCAGGTGGCCGGCTCTAAATTACGCTTAATAGGGCCAAGGGAGAGCTTATGCTCAGCCAATCTGGCCTCAATATCGGCAAACAGGGTATCCATCACGGCGCTGCGGAAATAACGTACCAGGGTGTAACCTATAGAGTCGGCACAGGCGCAGCCCTGCCACTGCTCGACCAAAGGTAAATTCTGCGTGCTGCCCTGCTCTTTCAAGGTACTCACTAGCAGCGTCTGCCATTTAGCTAAGAAGCGGGCTTCATTATCGAGCTGCAAAGCTAAAAACGCCTGCTCATCAAAGGTTTTTTGGGCAAAAAGGCGGTCTCTTATTTGTTGCTGGCGGGGCCCTAGGGCATAACCGCCATCACCCAAACGGGCATGCTCCTGAGTTGATATTACTCGAGCATTGGCGCTCCACAGGCGGCCAGAAATTGGGTTCATTACCCGCGGGCGCTGCGGTTCATTGTGGGACCAGTCGGCCTGAAACTCTTCGGCAGCCAGAGCAATATCGCTTGGATTGGTACGCGCGGCAATGGCACCCATGGGCTGCCAGCCAATTTGCCCTTGTTTATCCACCACCATTAAATTTTGCACCGGCATACCAGCCTTATCGGCAATTTGAAAGGCCTGAGTAACGGAAGAGGCGGTGGCCAGATTCGCCAGTTCCAGGTTTACCGCGTAGTCATAATGGCCTACCCAACTGAGGGCATAGCGCTGGCCGTTAACCTCTTGCACCGGGCCATAATCACTCATTAAAAAGCGGTAGTCATAGGTTTCACCACCGGCTATGGCGATGGTTTCCTGCACTGTTTCCAGCTTGGCATCGGCATTCAAGCGAACCCAGTCCGAGGTATCCACATAGGCATTGGTAAAGCCCCAGGCGATCTGGTCGTTACTGCCAACGACAATTGCCGGTGCCCCAGGTAGCGACACACCAGTCACCTGAGTGTCGGCAATATTCAGCTGGGCGCGATACCAGATAATGGGCACGGCCAAACCTAGGTGCATATCATCGGCGACCATGGGCTGGCCGCTGGGAGTTAATTCCCCGGAGACCGCCCAGTTATTGCTGCCCACTTCACGTGCGGCGATAATTTCTGGCACAGAAGCGCTAAGATTCGCTGCTGACAGCATGGGAATGGCCATTTCTTTAAGGTTTATTTCACTGCCGTCCAGCGCCGATTGATAAGGACTGGGCTGGGTTAAGAATTCACGCATTTGCGCGGAATAAAGTTGCTCTATTTGCTCCAGCACCATATCGCGTTCAAAGGTGCCGGCCTGCAAGTCCAGATACATGCTGTAGATCACCAGCAGGCTATCCTCTGGCTGCCAAGGGGTGACCTCAGCGCCGCTCAGCAGATATTCAAAGCCCTTTAACGATTGGGCTTGCAGTGCCTCGTTGACGCCTTGGCTGTAACTGCTTAGCAAAGCTTGCTGAGACTTGGATAATTGCGAAAAAATACGCTCACTGCGCTGGCGCAGCTGATGAAAACGCATTTTTTTATCCAGCTCCAGTGCCGCCTCACCAAATAACTCGCTAAGTTCACCGGCTGAATTGCGGCGTAATAGATCCATTTGGAAAAATCTGTCCTGACCATGGGCAAAGCCCAGGCCATAGGCAGCATCATTCATGCTTTGGGCATCGATAATGGCCTGCCCCAGGGCATCGCGTTTAATGGTAACCGTGCTTTCTAACGCATCACTGCTGCCACGTCCATCCAGGGTCGGTAGACTCAATAACAAAACCCCGTACACAGCCGCGGTGCCCAGTAACAATAAAATGATCGCGCCGATCACCAGACGTTGCACCCACCTCAACATAAATATCCCATCCTTTTAAGCAGTTATTATTATTCTGACCATCAGTGTATGACATTTTTTCGGCTTTATCTGTAGGTCGATGCTCTACGTCGACAATATCCTGGCGACCCCTTTGCCGGCCTGCTAGATAACTGCTCCTGCGTTACCCTAGTGACGGCAAAGGCCAACCTGCAGACTTGGCGACACCCCCGGTTTACAAGAGCCCCCTTCTGCGCTTTAACTTTTGGTTAATTCCTTACATAATAGCGGCCTAATATTGAGCTCAAGCGGGGGAGTTATGCGAGCCGAAATCGTTGCCGAAATGAAGGTGCAACCAAGCATTGATGTTAACCATGAAATTGCCCGTCGTGTGGCATTTATTAAGCAGCGTCTACAACAGGCCCATTGCCATAGTTTGGTTTTAGGCATTAGCGGCGGCGTTGATTCCACCGCCTGCGGCCGTTTATGCCAATTGGCGGTGAACGAACTCAATGACGAACATAACACCCAGCAGTATCAGTTTATTGCCGTGCGTCTGCCCTACGGCGTGCAGGCCGATGAACATGAGGCCCAATTAGCCGTTGATTTTATTCAGCCAAGCCAGCGTGTGACCGTAAATATCAAACCGGCCAGCGATTATATGCATGATGAGGTTTTAGCTGGCTTAGCCGCGGGTACCGAGCTTACTCTGCCAGCGCAGACCCAGGTGGACTTTATTAAGGGCAATGTGAAGGCACGCCAGCGCATGATAGCCCAGTATGAGATTGCCGGTCTAACTCAAGGCCTGGTGGTTGGTACGGATCACAGCGCCGAAAACCTCACCGGCTTTTACACCAAGTTTGGCGATGGTGCCTGCGATCTAGCACCTTTATTTGGTCTGTCCAAGCGCCAGGTGCGCGCTTTGGCTGAAGCCTTAGGAGCGCCACGGGATCTGGTGCACAAGGTTCCTACCGCGGATCTCGAGTGTGACCGTCCGGGCTTAGCCGACGAGGTCGCCCTTGGCCTGAGCTACGACCAGATAGATGACTTTTTAGAAGGCAAACCGGTGAGTGCCGAGGCTGAAGCGCACCTTATCGGTATCTACCAGCGCACTCAGCATAAGCGCCAACCCATACCTACCATTTACGATTGAATTGCTCGGGCACCGGTGTCTTATCGGTGCCCTGCTTAGCCACCCGCCCAATAGCTTTTTCTTTGCTAACGCAGTGATCGCCCACGCTTTTATCTACGTAAACACTGCAATCACGAACTCATTTGTTTATAGTAAGGGTTATAAGCTCTTAGCCTTTGGAAGTTATGTCTTTTCCTATTTTAATTACCGGCGCTGGGCAGCGCATAGGCCTTGCTTTAGCCACCCATCTGCTGGCCCAGGGTCACGACGTCATTATTAGTTACCGCACCCGTCATCCAGCGGTGGATGAACTGGCGGCCCAAGGGGCGACCTGCATTGCCGCCGACTTTAGCGACGATCACAGCATTATGCAGTTTATCGACGAGCTGCGTAGTCACACCCAAGGGCTGCGGGCCATCATTCATAACGCCTCAAGTTGGGATTGTGAAGCCAACAACAGTGATTATGCCCAGCTGTTTGACGATATGATGCGCATTCATGCCAAGGTACCTTATTTAATTAATCAGCACTGCGCCGATCTGCTCGAGCAGGCCGAGGGCTACGCCGATGTGATCCATCTGACCGACTATGTGGTCGAAACCGGCAGTCCCAAACATTTGGCCTATGCCGCTTCTAAGGCTGCGCTCGATAATCTGAGCAAGTCGTATGCCGCCAAATGGGCGCCGAAGATAAAGGTCAACGCCATTGCCCCGTCGCTGATTATTTTTAACGACCATGACGATGAGCAGTACAAGCAAAAAACCTTAACCAAATCCCTAATGGGCATAGAGCCCGGCTGCCAAGAAATTATTGCCGCCGTGGAGCTGCTGCTCAATAGTCATTACATTACCGGGCGCAGCCTCGCCATCGACGGCGGCCGCCACCTAAAATAGACGAGAACAGTATGCAAGACGATTTAAAACACAGCTATAAGCAGATCATCAGCGCCGTTGGTGAAGACCCACAGCGAGAAGGCCTGCTCGACACTCCGAAACGCGCCGCCAAAGCCATGGAATTCCTCACTAAGGGCTATCGACAAACGCTGGAAGAGATCACTAACAATGCGGTGTTCTCTTCCGATGCGGATGATATGGTGCTGGTGCAGGACATAGAGCTTTATTCCATGTGTGAGCACCATTTACTGCCCTTCGTCGGTAAGGCCCATATCGCTTACATCCCAAATGGCAAGGTGTTGGGGTTGTCGAAATTTGCCCGCATCGTCGACATGTATGCGCGCCGCTTTCAAATTCAGGAGCAACTCACCCATCAGATCGCCAAGGCGGTTGAACAGGTGACTGGCGCCAAGGGCGTGGGCGTAATAGTTGAAGCTCAGCATATGTGTATGATGATGCGCGGTGTGGAAAAGCAGAATTCAAAAATGCGAACTTCCGTGATGCTGGGCAATTTCCGTACCGACTCAAAAACCCGCAACGAATTTTTACAGCTGGTAAGAAACTAGGACAGTCCATGACCAATGCCATTATCAATGTCACCAACCTCAGGCTGCGCACCTATATAGGTTTTAATCCCGAGGAGCGGGAGAAAAAGCAGGATGTGGTGATCAATTTGGAGATCCATTACCCGGCAGACAAAGCCTGCGAGCAAGACGAAGTAGCCCAGGCGCTCAACTATAAAACCATCACCAAGGCGGTGATCGAGCTAGTAGAGCAGGGGCATTTTCTGTTATTGGAAAAGTTGGTAGCGGAGGTTTTGGCCTTATGCCATAGCCACCCCAGCGTGCACTACGCCAAGGCTAGAGTCGATAAACCCCATGCCTTACGTTTTGCTGACTCGGTGTCGCTGACCTTGGATTGGCAACGACCTCGGTAGTGAATTGGTATTAGAGGAACTCTTCAAGCCCGAGCGCCATCAGGATCACCAGCAGGTATCGGGCGCCCTTGCCTATGCTGACCAGCAGCAGAAACAGGCTAAAGCGCACCCGAAATACGCCGCCGATCAGGGTCAGCGGATCGCCAACCACAGGCAGCCAGGCAAACAGCAGGCTGTAGACGCCAAAGCGATTAAATTGCCGCTGCGCCCTGGCCATGCCCTTGGCGGACACGGGAAACCATTTTCTATCGGCAAATCGTGTAACCTGGGTGCCCAGAGCATAGTTCACGCAACTGCCCAAGACATTGCCAAAGGTGGCGCTAAGCCAGAGTAAGGGCAAGGAGAGCCCGCCCTTAACCACCATGGCGCTGAGCATCAGCTCCGAAGAGCTGGGCAGCAGGGTCGCGGCGATAAAGGCACTCAGTAACAGGCTTAAATAGGCCATTGCTACTGGCTAAGCTTTACGACCAAGATCAACCACAGCTGCTTGGGCTACTGCGTGTACCATTTATAAGAATTTAATCGTCAAAGGATAACTAAACTCTTTGCCTTCATAGGCCTTGATCGATGCCACAATCACCATAATAAAGGAGAATAAGGCAACGATTGGCAGCAATAAGACGCCCACGGCGACGAAAATCAGAATAAAACAAACGATATAGGCGATCAGCATGGTGAGCTGGAAGTTTAATGACTCACGACCATGACGGTCGACAATAGGCATATCTTCTTTTTTCACCAACCAGATAATCAAAGGCCCTAAAATTGAGCCAAAAGGTATGATAAAACCGGCCAAAGCTGATAAGTGGCATAGCATCGCCATGCTCTTCTCGTCGTTGTTTTTCGCCGTGTCAGTTTTTTCAGGTAATACGGGTTCCATGTTCACTCCTGTGATAGTTGTTAAGTTACTGAGATTCTCAGTTTTATTGCCTAGTGTCCAGCTTTTCACCAGAGCAAAATTCTATCCTTCATCGGCATTTACCGCTAGACTAACGACATTGTCATTCTTTCAGTGAGAGTCATTGTGAACACAGACGTCGTTAATATTCTCACCATGGCAAAGGTGATTCAAACCGCCGTTGCCCCGGTTTTCCTTATCACGGGTATCGCCGCCACCTTGGGGGTGCTTTCAAATCGCTTAGCGCGCATTACAGACCGGGCTCGCACATTAGAGCGTAAGTTAAAAACTAGCAGCGATGAAGATTTTAACCACTCTCTGACCACGGAATTACGTGCCCTGCTCAAGCGCGCCCGCTATATTCACCTGGCTTTTAGTTTAAGCGTACTTAGCGCCACCCTGGTTAGTGCCGTAGTTATGCTGCTTTTTATGGCTAATATTCAATCGGTTAACCTTGGAACCGCAATAGCCCTGTGCTTTATGATTGCCATGGTGCTGCTGATACTGGCGTTTATTTCCCTGCTTGGTGAGGTTTATCTTGCCTTTAGAAGCATGCGCCGAGGGATGATTTTTGCCGATATCGACCTGGGCGAGTAAATACTTCTTAACAATGCTAATAGGTCTTTACAGTGAAGATTACGCGTCTAGGCTTGTCTTCACTGCATCCCTTAGGTAAAAAGGGACATAACTTTTATAATAATGGACTAATGGAATGAAACTACACTCTATTATCACTGCAATAGCGCTGGCTGCCAGCTCATCATCAGCCTTAGCAAGCTCAGTTTTTGAAAAACCAGAAGATGCTATCGATTACCGTAAATCGGCATTTTCACTGATCCGCGTACAAATCGGCGATATGGGCGACATGCTTAAAGGCAAGGTACCTTTCGAGGCCGAGCGTTTTGCACAACGTGCTAACAATGCCGCGGCTCTTTCACAAATGCCTTGGGAAGCCTTCGTTGCCGGCACCGACAAGGGTGACACCAGCGCACTACCAGCTATCTGGGAAGACCGCGCTACCTTTGATGCTAAAGCAGATGCCTTTGCAAAATACGCACAAGAGCTAGCAGTAGCAGCACAAAGCGGCGATAAAGAAACTATTATCCCAGCTTTCCAAAACTGGGCGAAAGGCTGTAAAGATTGCCACAAGTCGTTTAAAGACTAAGCGTTAAACGATTTAATAAGCGCCTTTTGCTAACAATTGGCGCGAAAAAAGCTCCCTCTGCTTGTGGGAGCTTTTTTATTTTTTTGTAAGTCGGTGCTTCGCGCCGACAGGGTGATCATACTCATATTTGTCGGGATGGAATCCCGACCTACAGCCGACAGGGTAAGCACGGTGCATATTTGTCGACCTAAAAGGCAAGGTTATTTCACAATTAACAAGCAAAAAAACGGCGCTATCATTAGCGCCGTTTTTTACTCGGATATTAGCTTAGCCGCGACGGCGACGTAGCCATAGTACCGGAGCAACTAGCAGAGTTAACCAACCCCAAGTACCTGAGCTAGAGCTCTTCTTAGGTTCAACCTTAGGCTGTGTTGTCGGCTGCTCAGAAGCCTCGTCGGCTAGGTTATTAACCTTAACAACAACAGTTGCTTCATTTGAGATTTGACCAACTGTGTCGGTAGCAACCACTGTTAGAGTGATTTGCTCAAGACCGCTGTCAAAGTCAAGCTGCTCGGCGTTGGCTACTACCACTTCGCCCTTGCCATTGACAGTCACTGCCGTAGAGCTCGAGTCGGTAACGATAAACTCAGAGATAGCGCCCGCCAGCGGAGCATTACGCATAGCTGAAAGAGTACCAATTACTGTGCCATCTGCGGTATTTTCATCAACGCTGAACTCGGCATCGGCCAAACTTGGCGCCACAGCCATATCTGTGCGTGGTGAAGTCACCACTGCAGCTGAGCCTGAAGCAGACAAGATGGTGAAGTTGGCATCGGCAAATAGGAATTGTGCCGACTCACCAGGAGCCAGGCTTTCAACTTCATTACCCTGCGCATCTACAGCCATTGCCACAATACGAGCCGGAGCAAAGTCATAGCTGCCTTGAGCTGTGTCTACGGCATTGACACCTGAACCATCATAGTAACCTTCACCTACGCGGAAACGCACTGTGGCATCAAGTGTACCCAGCTCCGCAGCGGTTAGGCCATAGTCTTCAAGACAGTTTTGCAGGGTTACATAGTTTGTGCCACTGTCAAAGTACAGGTTATTCAATGAGTAAGTTGGCACAGAGTAGGTAACCGGAATTGGCGGCACACCACTTGCGAATGAGCGGTAGCTTAATGAATGCACACTCGCATCCCATGCACCATCGCTGTCTAAGTCGAAATCGGCGGCAAAGTTACCGATAAAGTTAGAGGTAATAGCCTGGTTCAACACTATGGTAGTAAATACGCCATAGCCCGAATCACAGAAAGTACTTGGTACTTGGAAAGTTTCTACACTACCCGAAACTATATCTAGACGCTCGCTGTCACCAACCGTATCGGTGGCAACATTTTCAATGAACATAGGTGCGAAATCGGTAGCACCTTCATTGGTAATTGTGTATGCCACACCATCATCTGTCTTTTGCGCATCTAATACCGGCTTTGCTGCAGCACGTGGTAGCACATGATAAACCAGGTGCAGGGCATGCTCACCACCCTCATTAAATACCAAGGCTCCGTCTAGCTCAGATTTGGTCAGCAATGGACCAGCTTCATTTTTCCAAGTGTTAGAGAAATCCACGCCCCATTCCGGCAACTTGCTTGGATCTATGGTTACGGTTACATCGAACTCAACAGTTTGACCTGCTGGTACAGTCACTGACGATGGGAATTCCGCCGCGATGGCGCCAGACTCTGCATCATCCGCAAAACGCTGCTGCCAATCCAGATCGTATGTTTTCGCCGTATTTGAGAAGTTCTTCACCTGCACCGTTTTGGTCATGGTGGTTGTTTCTGCCAAACTGTGTAAACCAAATGAAAGCGCCGCTTGACGAGTATCTTTAGCCCAAGCCGCTACCGGTAAGTTGGCCGCCTTTTCAACGTCCACCAGACCCGCACCAATAATACTGATAGGTGCTAGTTCGGCATTTTCGTCCAGCTCTCGTGGTGTCATGGTGACATCCATATTCGCCGCATTCATTAGCGTTGCTTTAAGTTCAAAAGCATTACGCTCAGGCAGAGCTTCTTTAAGAATACTCATGGCGCCAGCTGTGATTGGGCCAGAGAATGAAGTACCGCTAGCGCCGCTTAAACCATCCCCTGTACCAGGGTGTGCAGTCATAATGTTTACACCTGGCGCGGTAATTTCCGGCTTAAGCAAGCCACTTACCGAAGGTCCACGCGAGCTGAAGTCAGCAACAGCGCCGGCTGTGGTCGCCTTCGTTAATTCAACGGCAAAGGCTGCGCCTTCTTTAAGCTGCACACCTGTAGCATAGCTAACCCCCACAGATGGAATGGTAACCGCTTCATCGAAGCCGCCCATAGGCGCTGGGGTACCGTCATCGGTATTGTTAGCAACAATAACAAAGGCCGCACCATTTTCTTGAGCTGCTAATACCTTAAGGGTGAAGGCACAACCGCCACGATCAAGGATCACCGCCTTGCCGGTAAAGTCAACATCATCGGCAAAAGCAACACAGGCAGTCTGGTTCACATCTGGGTAAACAACTTCAATATCATCGCTGTTAAAGCTGCCTACACCTGGGCCAAAGCTGGCGCCCTGGAATACCGCTGCTTCACCAGCTACCGTACCCTTGGCAACGCTCACTTCTTCCGTTGGGTGCGTCATGGCGCCAACAGACAGGGCATGCTCGGTCGTGCTCGGGCCACCAACAATATAAGGAATATCGCTATCGTTACCGGCAGAGATCACCACATTGGTGCCTAATTGAACGGCGCGGTTAATAAATAGACCTACAGCGCTTTCGGCAACATCACCAAAGTCACCACCCAATGACATATTGATCACATCAACTCGGTCTTCAATATCCATGTCTTGGTTAGGATCCATCGCTGCTTCTAGGGCCATAAGCTGAGCAGTACCAGGGCAACCACCCGCACACACGGAATACACGAATAATTCAACATCTGGGGCAATACCGGTTACCGAGTGAGATACATGAGTACCGTGGTTGGTGCCGTTATCGATTGGATCTGGATCCATATTATAAAAATCGTAACCGCCTTTAACTATGCCCTGTGGCCAGGTTACAGAATCATCGGCAATGGCTGCTGCATAAGCCTCAAGCGTACCTTCACCACCAAAGGCTGCATGGGTGTAGTCGATACCCGTATCTAGTACGGCTACACGCACACCCTTACCGCTGGCAAGGCCGTTATCAACCAAAGTCTTGGCTTTAACATAATCGGCGCTGTCTGCTACCGCCAGTTCATAATCATAAACAGGGTATACGGCTTTAACCTCGGTATGCTTTTCCAGCTGACGTACGTCTGTTTCCTGGCCATCAACAACCAGGGCATTAGCAAGCTTAGAGGTGCGGGTAATAACCTTAAGGTTAAGATCCATGCTCTGCATATCGCTCATTACACGTTGTTGCATATCGCTAATGTTGGCGCTTACTGCGGCCTGTTGCGACTTATTAACACCGTAGAGTGATTGACCATTTAATTCGACTAACCAGGCAACCGCATTTTTTTCTTGTTGTTTAAACTCGGCAACTTGGCGCTCTACATTCACCTTATACTGAGAACCCAGAGTTTTTGCTTGTGTGTCTAGCGTGGCACTTACGGCCGGTGCGCTCATTAGCGCGGAAGAGATGCCTAACGCAATGGCGCTGCGGCGAAGATTCTGATTCATAAAAATCCCTGTTTTAATTGTTAGCTTTATTAGGGTCTGTTTATCTTTGCGGTTTACTTTATGTTCAATCTAAACGCATTCTGATCACGACGCTCGTTATGATGCATAGTCATTCTATGTTCATAGCGAGCAACACAGAGCAGGATGCGTTTAGATGAACCCGTAGGGCAGCGCTTGTAGCGCATTTCTACTGTGTTGTTACATGTTTATGTAGAATAACTACACTACACATGTGCCGCCTTGTATAAATTCACTACAAACTGCTGCAGAAACAAACAACAAAGGTCAACAGACCCTACTTATTTATTGCATACGGACAATAAAGCCAAAATAGGGACGTTACAATATGGTAACTATGTAAACAGAAGATAAATATTAAAATGCGGGACATGACCCCGCATTTACTAAGCCCTAGCGGCTATTCAGGTTTTTGTAACTAAATGTAAACAGATGTCATTTGTCGCTATAACAAGCTTTGTAGCGGCTCATAACCCCAAGTTACCAACAGCGCAGCCAATATAACCGTAAACAAGGCAAAAGCAGGCCAACTGGCTTTTAATTGGGCAGAAGCGCTCACTTGTTTATTGCGTCCAGTGATCATAGCGGGCACCAGTTTTTTGCCGCGCAGAGCGTAAACAACAATGGCAACAAGATGCAGGCCGATGGCGATAAGCAACCAATCAAAATTCTGACGGTGCAACGAAGACGCCCATTCAACCCAGTCGTACGACACATATTGCACCAAAGGACCATCAACCATGATGTCATCTGTGGTCATCAAGCCGGTAGCTAACTGCAACAAGATCAAGGCAAAAAATACCAGCACCATATAGCTGCCAGCGGCGTTATGCCCAGGCGTTAAATGCTTGGCCTTCAAAGCCTGCAGCACCGCTTTAGGGCCATGAAATAGCGCCGATAATCGCGCCGTGTCACTGCCCACCAGACCCCAAACCAAGCGCGTAGCCATAAGCGCCAGGGTGATATAACCGAGCACAAAGTGCAGCTCCATGGCTCCTTCCTCGGCGGAGAAATACAGGCCGGCGAAACAACTTACCAAGGCCCAATGAAAAAAACGTATATATCCATCCCAAACTTTCATAACTGCTCCATTTCTTTTGCAATAGCCGCGATTATGCCAAACTCTAGCGTCGGTGCGAAATCAACTTGGTTAATTTTTATCTATGAGCAAGTCTACTCATATAAATCGCGGTACCAAACTGCAGCAAAAAGCCTTTATCAAAGGGCAACTCGATATGATGCCTCTCAACCTGGCGGTGCTGCCCTGGGGGCTATTGTGCGGCTCGTTGGCAATGCAAAATGGCTTTACCTTAATAGAAGCCCAGCTGATGTCTTTATTGGTTTTTGCCGGCTCGGCCCAGTTGGTAGCGATTGAACTTATCGCCAACGACACGCCTTTACTGACCATAGCCATCACCACCTTAATCATCAGTTCTCGACACTTTTTATATGGCCTGGCCATTCGCCAAAAGGTCATTGCTCAGCCCTTAAAATGGCGTTTACCTGTCAGCTTTGTGCTGACCGATGAGCTCTTTGCTTTTTCCCATCACCCTAAGGCCTACCAAACCAAGGTGCGGCTTATTTATGCTCTCAGTGCGGGTTTTAGCTTTTATGTCGCCTGGAATATCTGGACTCTGCTGGGCATAGTCGCGGGACGGTTGCTGCCAGATTTAACCAATCTTGGTCTCGATTTTGCCATTGCCACCACCTTTATCGCCTTGGTGATCCCGGCCATTAAAAACAGGGCGACTCTGGCCTGCGTACTGGCTTCGGGGATAAGCGCTGCAGTGCTCAAGTCCTGGCAAGTAGAATTATGGCTGGTGTTTAGTGCTCTCATCGGCATGAGCTTTGGCTATGTGCTTAGTCGCGGGAGGGTGCAATGATCACCACCATATTACTGATGGCGGCCATTACCTTTGGCAGTCGTTATTTATTTTTACACCGTGCCCTGCCATTTCGGGTCGGTCCTAAAATGCAGCGTTTTTTAAGTTTTAGCGCCCCAGCCGTGCTGACTGCCATCTGGGTGCCCATAGTGGTTTTACCTGACAATCAGTGGCAGTTGAGCTACCAGAATCCGTATTTAGTTGCCGCCCTTGTCGCCATTATTACCGCCTATAAAAGCCATAGCATCTACGCCACCACCTTGCTTTCCATGGTGGTCTTTTTTGCGCTGCGCTAACAAAAAAGGGGCCACAGCCCCTTTAAAGTCTTAAAAAAGTCTCGGCCTAATAACACCAAGACTCTACAGGGCAAAGGCCCATTATTTATTCATTTAAATACTCGTCAAAGTCATCGCTTAAATACTCGTCAAAGTCATCGCTGCCGAGATGCTTTCTCAGCTTACGCTGTTCTAAATAATCATCCAGCTTCTTTTTTACCTTGCGCTTGCGACGGTCGTTTTGATTGCGTCCCATCGCTTCATATTCATCTGCTACAAATTCGTCTTCAAACGCATCATAGGAATATGTTTTACCCACAATACACTCCAATAAATCTAAATCAGTTATCACCGCCCTCAACTTAGGTACGGCGAATTCAGGGCTAGGCGCCTTCGAGTGAATAAATAGCCGCTAAAGCGCAAACTGGAAAGTGAGATTTTTTTATCGTTTCAATAAACATATTTGATTAATAATTATACCGCCTTAATTTGTAAGCTTATTCCACCTTGGATAGCCCGCTGTAATTTTGCTGCAGGTCGGACTTTGCCGCCATGGATGACGGTACTAGGGTAACGCAGGAGCAGTTACCTAGGGTCTGTTGACCTTTGTTGTTCGTTTCTGCAGCAGTTTGTAGTGTATTTATACAAGGCGGCACATGTGTGGTGTAGTTATTCTACATGAACATGTAACAACACAGTAGAAATGCGCTACAAACGCTGCCCTACGGGTTCATCTAAACGCATCCTGCTCTGTGTTACTCGCTATGAACATAGAATGACTATGCATCATACCGAGCGTCGTGATCAGAATGCGTTTAGATTGAACATAAAGTAAACCGCAAAGATAAACAGACCCTAGCAGTCTGACAAAAGAGCAATGCAGGAGCACATTGCCGATAGCCCGACAAATAACAAATGCTTAATCCACGTAAAAGTTAATTTCACTAAAAGTTAGTAAAAGGCACTAAACACGGCATTAGCAGCACAATACTGAAAACATTAAACCTATGATATTTATCAACTTTATTATTTGGCATCGAAATTGTATTGGTCATAGCGTCAACAGAATAACAGGAATGATCACCATGAAAACCAGCACGCTAGCCATTATCTCTGCCCTTAGTATTTCTGGCACCGCCATCGCCGGAGACGCCAATTCGCTTTCGTTTGGCTCTGAGCAATGCAACATTGAATTTAAAAACGATGTACGCATCGAACCGCAGCGCTTACAGATCACTAATGCCAATAACCAGCATCTGGTGTACAGCTCAGGTCTACTTGAGGTTGATGGTCAGCCCGTTGAGTTAAACGCCGAGCAGCAACAGGCCTTGGATGATTACACAGATAAGGTACGCACCTATATGCCCGAAGTGGCTCAAATAGCCCTGGATGGCGTTAAGATCGCCGGCGTTGCCCTTGAAGAAGTCGGCGCCGCATTCGGCATCAGTCACAATGAGGCACTAAGCGATATAGTCGAAAACATCGGCGTTAATATTGAGCAAACCTTCTACCAGGACGGTGCCTTTGTAATGGGCAAGCAAAGCTTTGAACAATTAGGCAATGATATTGAAAGCCAGTTTGATGAAGACTTTGAACAAGCCGTAGAGCAGGCCATGGTGCAGTCTATCGGCAGTATCTTTATCGCCCTGGGCTCTGAACTACTGGGTTCGGGCGGCGATATGGATGAATTTGAGCTGCGTATGGAGCGCCTTGGTGAGCAGGTCGAGCAAAGAGTTGAGGTGCAAGCCTCGCAAATAGAGCAACGCGCGGATGCACTCTGCCATTCATTTAGCGAGTTGGCGCAACAAGAAGCTCAGTTGCTGAGCATGATCCTCGAGTTGAAAGAGTATCAGCTGCTAAGTAACTAAGCCTTTGGCGTAGCCTTCACCTTCCCTTTTTGCACTTGCAGGCAGAGCGCCCCTAAGCGGGCCACTGCCTTTTCTACTTCCTCGCTCCATTGCACACCAAAACTTAATCGTAAACACTGACGATATTTGTCGGTGGCGCTAAAAATAGCTCCCGGAGTAATACTGATCCCCGCCTCCAACGCCAGATGGAACAAGGCAACAACATCATACTGCGAGGGCAGTTGCAGCCACAATACACAGCCTCCCTGCGGGTTGGTCATTCGCGTTCCAGGCGGAAAATGCCGCTGTACCAAGGCCCGCATCCGCTCTTTATTGAGCGCCAGACGCTGGCGCATCACACGCAAATTTTTATCGTAATCGCCGCTATTCATAAATTCGTACAGGGTCCACTGATTCATCAGTGACGACGCGCAGCTCATGGCGCGCTTTAAACGCCGCGCCTGAGGCGCAAACTTGCCGGCTATCATCCAGCCCACGCGATAGCTTGGCGCCGCGGTTTTTGACAGCGACGAGCAGGTGATCACCTTGCCCTGGGTGGAATAATACTGGGCTGGTTTAGCGCCATCGGGCTCGTAGGCAAGCTCACCATACACATCATCCTCAATTAGCACTGCACCTTGCTCTTCCACTAAGTGCACCAGCTGTCGGCGTCGCTCCTCAGGCATTTTCGAGCCCAAGGGATTGCTAATACTGGTGGAAAAGATGAAGGCCTTAATATCATGCTCGGCAAACGCCTGTTGCAGATCTTCGATACATACCCCTTGTTGTGGGCACATGGGGATTTCAAGCACCTTGAGCCCCAAACTTTCCAGCATTTCAATAATGCCAAAGTAACAGGGCGACTCTATGGCGACTATATCCCCCGCCTGAGTCACGCACTGCACCGCTATATGCAGGGCTTCCTGGGCGCCATTGGTAATGATCAGCTCATCACTGTTAACGCCGATGGCAAAATCCAGGTAACGATTAATGATCTGCTTTTTTAGTGCCGCAAAACCATCCAAAGGGCCATAATTAATGGCCTGATGCCCGGCCACATTCATCACTCGCCGCATGGTTCGGCTCAGCACCTTATCGGTGGGGTTTACCGCCACTGGGTTAGCTATCCCCAAGGGCAGCACGGTGGCGCGATGCAAACTGTCAAAGACCTGTTCAATCAGGGCCTGCTTGTTGACCGCCACTGGCTGGCGCGCCAGTTGAATACTGCGAGGCTGATGACACTGATCTGAGCCGGCGTTTAGGTAAAAGCCGGACTTTTCTCTGGCACTGATCACCCCCTGACGCTCAAGCTCTTGATAAGCCTGCTGAACGGTGGGAATGCTAATGGACAACTTTTGCGCCATAGCACGCAAAGAAGGCAGCTTTTCACCCGCACCCAAGGTGCCTTGTGACTGCATATCTTTAATCAAGTCAACAACTTGCTGATATAGGTAGATATTACCCTGCTTATTAACAATGCGAGACATAGCGAATCTGTATAGGTATAAAATGGCGTTTTCTGTTTATGTACAGTATACAGATTAACTTTAAAATACCAGCTTTAGTCGCCTTGAGAAAAACGCCATGAACAACGTCCTGCTGTATTTTTTTACCGTCCTGATTTGGGGCTCAACCTGGTTGGCCATAGAATTCCAGCTTGGTGATGTGGCGGTGCAAGTTTCGCTGTTTTTACGCTTTGCCATTGCCGCCGCTATTATGTGGGCTTTTGTGCTGCTTAAAAAACTGCCGATGCGCTTTAGCGCCCGCGATCATGGCTTTTTTACCCTGCTGGCCCTGTGTAACTTTGGCGCCAACTATCTGATCCTCTACTGGGCGCAGCATTATCTCACCTCGGCCATGAGCTCCATCGCTTTTAGCACCCTGCTGCTGATGAATATCATCAACACCCGGTTATTCTTTGGCAAACCCATAGCCAAACGCATCTACTTCGGTGCCCTGCTTGGCGTGGTAGGCATAGTGATCTTGTTCTGGCCAGCCATCGCCACTTTGGATCTCGGTAATGAATTATTAATAGGCCTGTTATTGTGTCTTGCAGGCACGCTTGTGGCATCCATAGGCAACATGGTGAGCGTACGTAACTCCCAGGCTCAAGTCGGCGTATTGCAGGGCAATGCCTGGGGCATGTTATACAGCACCCTGGGGTTAGCACTGTTCGTTTTAATCAGCGATGTTAGCTGGGACTTTAGCACTGCCGGTACCGCATATTGGTTATCCCTGCTGTACCTAAGCACCTTCGGTACAGTGATCGCCTTTGCCTGTTACTTTGTCTTGCTGAAGAATATCGGCCCGGAAAAAGCCAGCTATGTGATTGTGCTCTTCCCTTTGGTAGCTGTGATTCTAAGCACCCTGTTTGAAGGTTTCGTATGGCAGCTTAATACGGTATACGGCTTTGTGTTTGTGCTACTGGGCAACGCCATAGTGCTGACCCCATTCGATAAAATAAGCCTCTTTTTCAAGCGCACACAAGCGCCGGCTTAATCTTTATTTAGACGGGCATCACAAAGTTCAGGGCACCGCGCTGCACACTAAAAAGTGCGGGTGTGGTGCCTATATACTCTCCATCCGCCTCTATGCCTATATTGGCGGTGTGCACATCAAGCTCAGATACAGGGGCTATATTGACCTGCTTAAGCCGCGTATGAGCGGCAAAATAGCTAAGTATCAGCGCCTGAATTTGTCGCCAGAACGGCGCTGCTCCTATTTGCACGCAACTTAATTGACCATCGCTAATATTCGCCTTGGGAGCCAGACACATGCCGCCGCCAAAGTAACGGCCATTGGCCAAACACATCATTAGCAGCCTTTGCTCCTGTTTCTTGATAGTTGAATTCTTGGTAGTCGAAAACTGCAATAACGAGGGCGCGTAACGATACAGCATTTTAATCCCCTGCCAGGCATAATTCAGGTGCGCCCAACGGCCGCGCTTATTTTGACTGGCGGCAACCACGGCAGCGTCATAGCCAACGCCGGCAACATTAACAAAGTAGCGCTCATTAACCTTACCCAAGTCTATGGCCGAGCTGACATGTGTTAATGCGGCTTCAATCCATTGCTGCTCAGAGCGGCGCCACTGGCGAGCAAAATCATTACCACTGCCACAGGGAACCAGGGCTACTTCGACCTCGCTATGGGCAAAAGCATTAGCGGCCAGATTAAGTGTACCGTCGCCACCGAGTGCAATGACTCGTTTGGTATTGGGAATATAGGCTTGCAGCCCCTGTAAATCGGCGTAAAAGTCGCCGCTGGTCGCCACCTCAACATAGGCATATGACAAGGCATGCAACTGCAGGCGAATAGCTTTTAATTGCGCTTTTGCCTGCAGCGGATGGTACAAGAGCAAATACCTAGTTTGATGGTTCAAAATGCCAACCTATAACAAATATGATTTATCTGAATAAATATGCACAATATTTTAAAAAATCACTTGCTACAAGCTAAAAAACCTTGATTAGTGGCCTGTTAGCGCATTTCACACCTAAATATTCATGCATAAATCTATTATTTGAAACTTAATAAAACATTAATCGCATTAATTTAACTTATCCGAATGGGCCAAAATATATCGTTTTATTTTTAACCACACTGGTTGCACAATAGCCTTGTTTTCAACCACAGGCACAACCCGGAGCAAGCAAAGATGAACCCAGTAAACACCCTAAATCAAACAGCAGCCAACCATGTAGCAACTAAGCCAAGCAAGCGTAAAGCTAAAATGATGGCCAAGCTAAACCGCTTTGGTAAAGAGCTAGCTCTTAGCGGTGTTGTGCGTTACAAGTAATTAATTACACTAATGTTACTTTCTGGTGCTTACAAAGCAATCAGCAGGTGCTAAGACCCAACCAGCTTAGCACCTGAAATCCTCATTTTTTCCTAGCCAGCACCCTGAATTAGCACAAAAATCCAGCAAACGATTCATTATCTATTTACACTGGCCGCAAGCCTCAGTATTATCCTACCCCATGGAGAGATGGCTGAGTGGTTGAAAGCACCGGTCTTGAAAACCGGCATAGGTTAATAGCCTATCTAGGGTTCAAATCCCTATCTCTCCGCCAAATTTATCAAACTGATTCGCGCCGGAGAGGTGGCCGAGTGGCTGAAGGCGCTCCCCTGCTAAGGGAGTATAGGGTTTGTAGCTCTATCGAGGGTTCGAATCCCTCCTTCTCCGCCATTAGTTTTGGAAAAAACCGCGCATTGTCGCGGTTTTTTGCTTTTCGGCGTTCAGTCGCAAGCGTCCGGCCTTCGGCGTCTCAGAACTGCGAAGTAATACTTCGGTTTTTGAGACCCTTCTCCGCCATTAGTTTTAAAAGAACCGCCTTTACGGCGGTTTTTTTATAACTAAATTTCGAGCAGGCGGACTTGGTTCGAACCCTTGTTCGACAAAATGTCAGGAACATTTTGAGCCGCGTAGGCGCCCGCAGGGGCGAGTGCAGGACGCACGAGCGCTCATCCCGAATCGAAGCCATTAGTTTTGGAAAAAACCGCGCATTGTCGCGGTTTTTTGCTTTTCGGCGTTCAGTCGCAAGCGTCCGGCCTTCGGCGTCTCAAAACTGCGAAGTAATACTTCGGTTTTTGAGACCCTTCTCCGCCATTAGTTTTAAAAGAACCGCCTTTACGGCGGTTTTTTTATAACTAAATTTCGAGCAGGCGGACTTGGTTCGAACCCTTTCGACAAAATATCGGGAATATTTTGAGCCGCGAAGGCGCCTATAAGGGCTAGCACAGGGACGTGCTAGAGCTACAAAATGTCAGGAACATTTTGAGCCGCGTAGGCGCCCGCAGGGGCGAGTGCAGGACGCACGAGCGCTCATCCCGAATCGAAGCCATTAGTTTTGGAAAAAACCGCGCATTGTCGCGGTTTTTTGCTTTTCGGCGTTCAGTCGCAAGCGTCCGGCCTTCGGCGGACTTGGTTCGAATGTAGATACCACAATGTCAACAAAAAGACCCACCACAAGCCAGATAGATTGTTAACCGGGTGTTGATTTCCCAAGGGAAAGTTCTAGAATCTTATAACCCTAACCATATGGACATGTCCTATGAAATACCCAATTCTATTTGCCGCGGCTCTTTGTCTTGCCTCCCTGCCCAGCTATGCGACGGTTTATAAATGCACCATAAATGGCGTGGCAACCTTTAGCCAGCAGCCCTGTGGCAAAGACGCGCAAATTATTAAGGTGCGTTATTCTGGCGCTAAAACCGTAACAGCCGAAGGCAGCGAAGAGGAAGCTCCGCAACAGCCTAATGTGAGTGAGGTAGACAGCTACCTGAAGTCGCAGGAATATGATCGCCGTATCGCCATGCACCAGCGTAATATCAGTGACTACGAAACGCGCATGGCGGGAGATTTGGCGCAGCTTGAAAATATGAA
Organism: Pseudoalteromonas qingdaonensis; assembly: GCF_038739665.1. Lineage (NCBI taxonomy): Bacteria > Pseudomonadati > Pseudomonadota > Gammaproteobacteria > Alteromonadales > Pseudoalteromonadaceae > Pseudoalteromonas > Pseudoalteromonas qingdaonensis. Next base: position 54,200 of record NZ_JBCGCU010000009.1, read on the forward strand.
CCAAGCCACCGCCAACTATTTAGGCAGCGACTCCATTGCCGATGCGAAAAAGCAGCAGGCAACCATAGTGCGCGCCAACTATCACGCCCTTATCGAAAATGAAAAGAAGGCGATCAGCGAATTGCAAAAGTACAAAGAAAATATCAACGCAGCGGCCAAGTTAAATAAACCGCTTTAACGCTGACACCAGTTGCGCCACATCCTGCTCGTCGTTATAGATATGAAACGACACTCGGGCTCCAAGGTGGCGCGCGTCAACGCTGATATTGTGTTGCTTTAATTCCTGCATCATCTGCTCCTGCCTGTCGCCGGCATGAAGAATCAGGGTGCCACTGCACTGCCGTGCATCCAGTGGCGATGCCGCCAGGAGGGCACATTCCTCAAGCAATTGCCCTTGCAACTTCAAGTTATGGGCGCGCACCTTGTCGATGCCAAAGTCATTAAACCAATTGATACTGTGCGCCGCTATTACATAAGGGGCGACGCTGGGCGTACCTCCCCAAAAGCGCAGCGCACTATCGTGGTAAGCAAAGTGGTGGATATCGAACTCGAACGGATTGGCATGGGAGAACCAGCCCACATCCTTAGGTTCACAGTCAGGTAATTGTTCATCGCTAAGCCATAAGTAGGCGGCTCCTGGGCCACCGCAGAGCCATTTGACGCTTGAGCCTATCAGAAAATCCGGCTGCACCCGGGCCAAATCCAGAGGGATCACCCCGGCACCCTGGGCCACATCAACCAGACTTAAAACTCCTAATTCCTTAGCGGCGGCCACTATCTCGGCCACCGGCGCCTGACGTCCGGAATTGGAATACACCTGGCTGATAAAGACCAGATCCATATCCCCTTGCAAATACCGCTGCCACACCTGAATATCACTGACATCTTCGGCGGCGGGAATAAAGACAATTTCGCTGTCCTGGGCCAGAGATTTTTGCAGCGCAAAACCCATGCTGGGAAAGTCCTGCTCCGACATCAGTACCTTACACTTGGGTTTGCGCAAACGCGGGTGCGCCACAACTAACTTACTCAGGGCGCTGGAAAGGTTCACCTGGGGGCAAAACAGCCTGGCTTCTGAGTTAAACAGGCGCGCTAAGGCGGTGGTAAAATCCTGCACCGCTCCGAGCCATTGCTGCCATGGCTCGCTTTGCCCTTGCTGCCAGGGAGCGAAGAAGTGCTCATGAAAGTGTTGCTCCATTGAGCGCAGCGGACGACCCACAGAATGGCTTAAGAAATAGGGCCCAGCGGGCAAACGAAACTGAGTTTTCAACACTTAATCCACCATTTTTGTTAGTCGCTGTACATCGTCGAAGCGGGTAAAAATATCATCACGAGGGCGCGCCGCGCGGCGGTCGCGGAGTCTTTCCAATTGCGCCAGAAGCACGGGCAAGGGCGGACCACTGGCGGTCACCTTATCCTGATGCTCGGCACCGAGCTGCTCGTTCGGCACACGAATATACTTCTCCACCAATTGATTATGGTGCTGAATGGCGGTTTGCCCATACAGCTTGCACACATTTAAAAATGCCTTGAGGTTATCCTGAAACCAACTGGCCTTATGATGCTGCTCACCTACTTGCAGGAACTCATCCATAAAGGAAGGTAAACGCATACAATCGCGTAAGATACGCTGATCTTGCGGCATCATATAAAGGAATTTATCCACCAGCAGCTGCGAATAACTGACTTCATTGGCCTGACACAGACCCAACAGCATATCAATCACGTTTATACCGGCAAAATCGCCGGCATTAGCGCCACGATACACCTCTTTCCCTACACGATAGGGCTTGTAATAGGGGCGCACACAGTAAAAGAATCTATCTGTATCAAGATGCTGGAAAAGGTAGCGGTTGCTGGTCATCACGTCCTTTAAAGCCTGCTCGGCCACGGCCAATAGATCGGCGGCTATAGGGTGAGAAATCCCCAAGGGCTGTAAACGCAGCAAGGCATCGGCGGCGCGCTTATAGGCCAAAATGCCCTTGGTGTTGTAATCGACAAACAGCTTTTCATCGGCCAAGTCGGTAAAACGTTTATACACTCCGTTTTCAGCGCTGTTATGGGTTGTTAAATGGGCGGTGGCAAAGCGCGGCGTGACGCCAATCGAGGCGCCTATATGCATGGCCAGAGTAGAAGCCGCCGTCAACGGCGATTGAGTTTCTCGCGATGGTTCGGTGATCTCATGACGACGACAGGCGGCCATAAACAAGCCCACATTGCCCAACAGGTCGAAGGCCTTATCAAAACCCTGATCCGTATTGCCCTCATCCACCAGCTGCTGAATAAGCGCATTACCCTGCGCCACCATGGCTGCTTTAATTTCTTCGCCGACACCGACAACATTGGCTCTGTCTTCTTGCTGCCAGTATAAGTCTTCTAATTCGTTATTCAGGGCAACGAAATCGTTGCGGATCCAGCGATCAAACGCGGCCGAGTGGCTTTCCATAATATGCTCTTACATTAGTCGATAATGACTAAAAAATTAGCATAGCTTTAAAAGTGAAATTAATTAACTTTCACCAGCATTACCGAGTATATTTAGGGAAATACCCTAAAAATAAAATATAAATGAGTGATTCCAGCCAAAAAATAAAAATAGACCAAAAGGACCTGCAATTGCTGGCCCTACTGCAACAAGATGGGCGCATCGCCGTTAGCGAGCTGGCGCAGCGGGTGAGTCTCTCAGATACACCGGTTTTGCGCCGTATTAATAAGCTGCAACAAGCCTGTTATATCCGCGGCTATCATGCTCAGCTTGATGCCGCCAAGCTGGGATTTGCGGTTTCTGTTTATGCCCTGATCAGGTTAACGCAAAATGCCGCCAGCGCCGCAGAGCGCTTCGAGAATCATGTGGCTTCCCTACCTCAGGTGCAGGAATGTTCGGTGATCACCGGCGAATATGATTACCTGTTAAAAATCGTGGCTCAGGATTTACCCAGCTATGAGCACTTTGTAAAGCACGCCTTAGGCAGCTGCGAGGATATAGCGGCCATAGAGTCCACCGTGGTGCTTAAGCAAACCTTCTCGCGCTGGCAGCTGCCTCTGAGTGATTAGGGCTAGGCGTAAAATCGCCGCTTTGTTATGCTGCGTGATATAAATTATCTAGAGATCAAAGCGATGCGTTTGCTGTTATGTTTCCTGCTCGGCCTAACCAGTTCTTTTAGCTGGGCACAGACCTGCCTTAGCCATATAGATGATATCGACTACATAATGGCGGCCAAAAAGAATGGCAGCCATCGCTTTGCCATAGACGCCAAGGTGCGAACACTCGACCTCGACTCACAGCCACCATTTAGTGCTTATCTGGCCTCGGCCAGAGACTGGATTGATGCACGCAACCCTAGGGCCAGCTTGCCTTGCCCGGTACACACAGAAACCGTTAAGTTATTACAAGCTCAAGGCTCTTTGGAGGCCGACTTAAACGTGGGCGATCTGCTCAGCCCTTTTGAGCTGCGCCACCCGGGCAGCAATAAGGCGGTGCTGTTATTCCATGGCCTGACCGACTCTCCCTTTAGTTACCATTCCTTGGCGGCATTTTTCCATCGCCAGGGCTTTAATGTGCGCACCGTACTACTGCCCGGCCATGGCAGCGCCGCCAACGATCTCCAGGAGGTGAGTTTTAAACAGTGGCAAGCCCTGACTCGCTATGCCATTGAGCGCACCAGCAAAGACTTCGACCAGGTTATTATCGGCGGCTACTCCACCGGTGCCGCTCTCGCCGTATCCAACCTGATTGAACGCCCGGTACCGCAGCAGGTGCAGGCGCTGATGCTCTGGTCTCCGGCAACCGAACCTCATAATAAGCAAGGCTGGCTGGCGAAATGGATAGACCGCATTCCCTTTGTAAACTGGATAGATAAGGACGCGGATATCGACTTTGCCAAGTACGAGTCCTTCCCTTTTGCCGCCGCCAGACTCGGCCATGAGGCCATGCGCCGCATCGATGCTAAGCACCTGGCCAAGGCAAAACTGCCCAACTTGCCGCTTTTTGTCGTCCAAAGTGAGGTGGATACCACCATAGATGCCCGCGCCACCCTGGCACTGGTGAAAGCCTGGCATAATCCTCAGGTGCGCCCAAACAGCGCCAAGGACATGCTGGTTTATTACGGCAACCCGCAAACCGCCAAGCGCTATTTGGGGGATGACTTCCCGCTGCGCAGCTACGCCTGCCAGGCCAACCAGTCACCCTGTAATAAAATCATCGACTTATCACATATCAGCGTGGTTAATGCGCCAAATCACCCCTATTACGGCGCCCAGGGGCACTATCGCAATTGCGGTTCTTACCTAGAAGACGACAAGGCTTATCGCCGCTGTAAAACGCAAGCTCAGGTACTGATCGGCGAGCGCAGCGAGGCAAATCTGGCCAAGGGACCACTTAAGCGTCTAACCTATAACCCTTTTTATGCCGAGCTGGAGCAGGATATGCGCACCTTCCTCGGGCGTTTACATGAGTAACTTCAGCGTCCGCTTTTTTTCCAGCGCCCAGACCTTGGGTAAATCGGCCTGGCAGGCGTTTTTTGATGCAGCCGTTGATCCCTTTACCAGCTATGAATTTATTGATGCCCTGGAACAAACGGGCTGCGCCAGCGCTCGCACTGGCTGGCAAGCTCACCATTTGGCGCTTTACCACAAGCAAGAGCTGGTTGGCCTCGCCCTAGGCTATATAAAAAGCCATTCCTACGGTGAATACGTATTCGACTGGGCCATCGCCGAAGCCTATGAAACGCATGGCTATGATTATTACCCCAAGTGGCTGTGCGCCGCGCCCTTTACCCCAGTGACAGGCGCGCGCCTGGCGCTAAGTGATTCGCTGGATAAAGCGCAGGCGCTAGCGGCCATACGCACCGCTTTGGATGAGCAGGCGCAGCAACTAGGCTGGTCCGGCTGGCATATCAATTTTTGCTCCCAGGCCCAGGCGGAGCAATTACAAGAGCAAGGCTTGGCAAGACGCACCACGGTGCAGTTTCAGTGGCATAACCCAGGCTACCGCGACTTTGATGAATTTTGTCGGCAATTAAAGGCCCGCAAACGTAAAAATATAACCAAGGAGCGGGCTGCAGTCGCCGAGGCGGGGCTGAGAATAGAGGTTGCCAGTGGTAATGAAATTTCGCTGGCACATATGCAGGCACTTAGCGCCTTTTATCAGCGTACCTACCTAAAACGCTCGGGTCATCTGGGTTATTTGAATGGCGACTTTTTTACCCGGCTAAAACAGAGCATAAGTGAGCAACTGGTAGTGATAAGCGCCTATGACGGCGAGCAAATGGTCGCCGCCAGCCTGTTTCTGCGTGGCCAAGACACACTTTACGGGCGCTATTGGGGCTGTCTGGAGCATTATGATCGCCTGCACTTCGAGCTTTGTTATTATCAGGGCATAGAATATTGCATAAAGCAGGGGTTATCACACTTTAATGGTGGCGCCCAGGGGGAGCACAAACTCGCCCGAGGCTTTACCCCGCTACTGACCCATTCCTGCCACCACTTTATCAACAGCCCCTTTACCGCCGCTATTGATGACTTTATCATCCGCGAAACGCGGCAATATAGCCTGTATTTGCAGCAATGTGCCGGGTTATCTCCGTATAAAGTGCAATAAGCGATTATTCGCGGGCATGGCTATATCGGCAGCCAGTTCCAGCCCAGCAGCCTCGGCCAAGTCCACCACCCATTGCTGATCACGCAAGCCGCTTAAGGGGTCGCGCTGGCGCAAGCTGGTATCGAAGCGGGCATTGCTGTCGCTGGTGTAGGCGCCGTTATAATTAAAAGGGCCGTAAATACACAGGTTGCCGCCTTGGCTAAGGTGCTGCTTAACGCCGTGGAAAAAAGCCCGCACCAGCTCCTCACTAACAATATGCAGGGTATTGGCGGTGAAAATGCCGTCAACTTGCGCTAACGGCCAGCTTTGTCCGAGATCCAGCGCTAATGGCGGCAAAATATTATCGCCTTCGGCAGTGCCGATAACCTGCTTGATCAGCGCATGGTTATAGGCCAAATCGCTTGTTTGCCAGAGTAAGTGCGGCAAATGCGCGGCAAAATGCAGCGCATGCTGGCCGGTGCCAGAGCCAATTTCCAATACCCTTTGGGTCTGAGCAAAGATCTGCGTCAACTCGGCGAGTATCGGCCCCTTATTGTTTTCACATGCTTGGGATAAGCCACTAATTTTCATATTCTAACCTGAGGTTTGGATAAGGAATGAACTAACTAATTATTTTTAATAATTTACTATAAATTATCCCTTGTCTAGCCAGAGAGTTTTAGGGATAACCAGGCGAATTTATGCACCAATAGCTGGCTATTGGAAGTGAATTCAACGCAGTTAGCGCCAAAACTGGCTGCTAGAAAAGCATTAGCTATCCTAAGCTCAGGTTACTCTAATGTCGTTAAGAAGAAATTAAATTCCAGAGCCTTTTCTGCCAGGCTTTTAAAGCGCCCGGAAGCACCACCATGACCACTCTCTAAGTCAGTTTTAAACAGCAGCAAATGGTCATCGGTTTTGTATTCACGCAACTTGGCCACCCACTTCATCGGCTCCCAATATTGCACCTGAGAATCGTGCAGGCCTGTGGTTACCAGAATATGAGGATAAGCCTGGGCGCGAATATTATCATAGGGCGAATAAGAGGCTATGGTGCTGTAGTCCTGCTCGTAATTTGGGTTGCCCCACTCATCATACTCATTGGTGGTCAGCGGAATGCTGGTATCAAGCATGGTGGTCAATACGTCCAAAAACGGCACATGACAGCCAATAGCGCGGTATAGGTGCGGCGCCTGATTGACCACGGCCCCCATCAAGAGACCACCAGCGCTACCGCCACTGGCAAAGATTTTATCGGCAGCGCCATAACCCTGAGCCACCAGAGCTTCTGTTACGTCGATAAAGTCGTTAAAGGTGTTTTGCTTATGCGCCAGCTTACCGGCTTCATACCAGGCACGCCCCAGCATTTCGCTGCCGCGAATATGGGCGATGGCATAGACAAAACCCCGATCCAGCAGGCTTAAAACGCTGCTCGAGAAACTTGGGTCTATGGTGATGCCATAAGCGCCATAGCCGTATTGCAACAAGGGGTTAGTACCGTCTTTGGTGAAGGTATCGCGGCGATACACCAGGGATACGGGCACCTGCACGCCATCCCGCGCGGTGATCATTAGTCGCTCACTTTGGTAATCATCAGCGTTAAACTCGCCCAGCACCTCTTGCTGTTTCAGCAGCTTGCGCTCCAAAGTATTAAGGTCAAATTCGTACAAGCTGCCCGGCGTAGTCAGGCTGCTGTAGTAAATGCGCACGTTACTTACATCCGGCTCTGGGTTCATCCCTACTCCAGCGTAATAACAGGGATCGCTAAAGCTCAGTGTTTGCCCTTCGCCCTGCATTTTGCCTTGCTGATGTTGATACACCACAAAGCGGATCTGCCCCAGCTCACGTTCAGTCACCAGCCAGTAACCCTTAAAGAGATCGACGCCCTCAAGCAGGACATTATCGCGGTGGGCAATAAGTTCCAGCCAGGTATCTGGCTCGGCGATAGTGCTGGCATCCGCCTGCATCAGGCGGAAGTTTTTCGCATCTCGGTTAGAAACTATATAAAAATGCTCGCCGAGCTTATCCACTTCGTACAGATGGCCCATTTCACGGGGCATTAGAGGCTTAGGTTGTGCCTTAGAATCATTGGCATCAAGCACATAAGTGTGACTGGTTTCGGTGGCTTCCAGGTCGATAAAAATCAGGCTTTCATCGCGACTTTTCCCCAGGCCCATATAAAAACTGCGGTCCTGCTCTTCATACACCATTTCATCGTCACTTTGGGCGCTGCCCAGGTGATGGCGAAAAACCTGAAAGCCCAGCAGGGTTTGCGGGTCTTTCTTAATATAATAAAGGGTGCGATTGTCGTTGGCCCAAACCACCTGCCCCTCACACTCAAGCAGCACATCATCGAGCAATTCACCACTTTGCAGGTCTTTTATACGCACCTGGTAAATACGACGGCCACTGGTGTCTTCACAATAGGCAAGAAGTTGTTCGTTGGGGCTCACCGCCATATCGGCTAAGTCATAAAATTCATGGCCTGCGGCAAGGGCGTTTACATCGAGAAGCAAGGTTTTATTGTCGCCGCCAAAGCTGCTGGCGCGATAATGCTTGGCGTATTCGTCATCACCGGACACCTCGCTGTGATACCAGTAATGGCCATCGTGCACCGGCACAGTGTTGTCGTCTTTTTTTATGCGCGCCTTTAGTTCGGCGAAAATTTGCTCCTGTCTAGCTGAGCTGGCAGCTAACTGGGCATCGCAATATGCGTTTTCTTCACGTAAATGTGCGAGAACTTCCGGGTCTTGGCGCTGATCGTCGCGCATCCAATAGTAATCGTCTTGTCGTTGTTGACCATGCTGAGTAAGCAGATGGGGGATTTTTTTGGCGATGGGGGCTTGCACGCGCAACCTCAATACACTGAAACTGGACGCTCAGTGTATCACTTGTACTTTTGCGCGACTATGACTCTATTTCTTGCCAGGCGGTGCGCCAATTCAGGCCCACGCCGGGCTCATATTGTTCGCGATTATTTCCGCCTAAGCGGCATAATTCTGTGTAAGGCCAAGGCTTACAGCGATAAACCTTGCCTGTGGCCAGATGCAGAACACGATCGCCGGCACAATAGAGTTCATGGTCAACGGGGAAGATATGATCATAACCTTGGTTATTATGCTGACCTCTATGCTGCTGTTTCGCCACACAGTTGTAGTTGATCACCACCTCACAGATGCCACTGTCTGAACAGGCAAAGATTTCATTGCCACGATAAGCGGTGATCAGCCCATGTTCGGTGAATTTACCCGCTTGCATCAGGGGAATATGAGTATTGATATAATGGGCAACTTCACGAGACCAATTTTGTGGCTCGCCTTGCTGATCGGACTTAATATACAGCTTAAAGCTCAGTCCTTGAACCAGGCCTTGATGATCGTACACCTCAACTTCGACAATATCACCGCGAAACAACTGAGTATGGCTGCTTAGGGTACCCACACTGAGCCAACTGGCTGCGGGGAGAGCCTCGCTCACGTTCGAGTAAATGTCTGTATGTTCAGCTAATTGCAATTTGTTACCCCTTGCTTGGTCAGTAACCAAAGCACACTTCATTGAGCATCAAAGTAATGGGCTATTGTAGTGACACCTAAAAAAAGATAGCAACTAATTAGGATAAACAACCACTTAACACCATACTTTTGCACTAGGATACGTTGAACTTTAAGCTCGCTTAGGGTTTGTTGGCCTTAGCTCTTATTGTTAAGAATATTAAGGCCTACAAATTTATACCCAAGACTATCAAAAGATAGAAGTGCGAATCTTAACGCGTCCTGAAAGCGGGTAACTTTCTCTATTGCTTATGCTTTAACCTCATGCTTACGTGGCACTGTGCCTGTGATGCGCTGCCACACCCAGCGAAACGCGGCGCGCATATCACCGAGGATCACATACAAACAGGGCACCAGAATAAGCGTAAGCAAGGTGGCGTAAAGCACAGCAAAGCCCAATGCCACCGCCATGGGGATCACAAACTTGGCCTGTAAGCTGGTTTCAAACATGATGGGTAAAACCCCGGCAAAGGTGGTAATTGAGGTCAGGGTAATGGCGCGGAAGCGTGCACAGCCACCTTCAACGACCGCCTGTTTTACCGTATAACCCTCACGGCGCGCCTGGTTCACATAATCTGTCATCACCAGTGAGTCGTTGATCACCACCCCGGCGGCGGCGATTAAACCAAAAAACGACATGGTGCTTAAATCCAGACCAAACCAGAAGTGACCCCACAGGGCTCCGGTTAAGCTAAAGGGGATCACCGACATTACGATCAACGGCTGGCCATAGCTCTTAAGCGGTACCGCCAAGAGGATATAAACTATGATCATGCCCGCAAGAAAGAAGAGGATTTGCTCATTGGTCTGAGCCTGCTGCTCTTCAATGGAGCCACCCAGTTCGGTTTTCACCGATGGAAACTGCTCTTGTAATTGCGGCAATAAATCTTCTTTAATGCGCTTAACCACCTCGGAAGGCTCCACTCTTTCCTCGTCTATGCTGCCATAGATATAAACGGTGCGATAACCCCCTTCGCGGCGAATATAACTGATCCCCGGACGCTCCTCTAGCTCCACCACATCACCAAGTAGCACTTCCTGGCCCGCCGGTGTCATCACCACGGCATGTTTAAGAGAGGCAAAGGCTTCACGGGTTAGTTTGGGGTAACGCACCATGACCCGCACTTCTTCACCGTCGCGGATCACTCGCTGGGCTTCACCACCGTAGAAGCTGGCACCAACTTGAGCGGCAATATTCTGCAGGTCCAAACCCAGATCATAGGCCACCGCCTTCAAGCTCATCTGCACTTCCTTACTGGCCGGGTCTATGGTGGAGCTGATATCGAACAGCCCCTGCTGTTGCTGCAACATGGTTATAAACTGACGGCCAGCGGCATTAAGCGTGTCTATATCCGAGCCAAACAGCAGATAACCGAATTCGCCATCACCGCCCGGATTACCATTCACATCATCATAAATGGTCAGCGACTTCACCCCGGCAATTTCTGGCATGGCTTCGCGCCAGCGCCGCGATAACTCAAAAGCATCGAACGGGCGCAGCTCTTCATCAACCAGCGGCGCCAATACCTGAGCCTCGGTACGGCCCTGGTTGAAAACCAAGAGGCTGCGTACCATTTTTTGGCCAAATTCCTGCTCGATTTGCTTATCTACATCAAGCACCATGGCTTCGATTTTCTGAATCGCGTTAATGGTCTGAATGTCCGAGGCATTGTCGTTCATTTCCACCCTGATTTGCGGGAAATCATGGGGCACCTTGGGGGTTGGCACCATGCGAATATGATTGCTGCTAATGAGCGTAAAGCTCAATATCAACATACCTAAAAACCCGAGTAAAACCACGTAGCGCCACTCTATGCTCTTCTCCACGCAGCGACGATAAGTGCCATTTACAAAGCCAAAGAACTTATTATTAAAGCGGGCGCGGAAACCGCTGGAGCTGATGGGGCCAAAATGGGTGTGAGCGATATGCGCTGGCAAAATCAACTTGGATTCAATCAAGCTAAAGGCCAAACAAGCCATTACCACCACGGCAATGCCGAAGAAAAAGGCACGCTCTGGGCCGCTCGATAGGGTAAAGGGCGCAAACACCGCCATAGTAGTTAACACCCCGAAGGTCGCCGGAGTGGCGACGCGCTGTGCACCGCGCACCACATTATCAACGCCACCGCCTTTTTTCTCGATTTCGGAATAGGCGCTCTCGCCTATGACTATGGCGTCATCTACCACTATCCCCAGCACCATAATAAAGGCGAACAGGGAAACAATATTAATGCTGATGCCGAAGATGGGCATCATCATCAAGGCTCCCAAGAAACAGACCGGCAGGCCTATCATCACCCAAAGCGCCAGCTTAAAGCGCAAAAACAGGGTGAGCATCAAGGCCACCAAAACAGCGCCCTGAAACAGGTTTTTCAGCATCATATCGAGGCGCGCATTGAGGTAATAGGTCATATCCATCAGCGGCTCTATGGTCACCCCGGCAGGCAAGGTTTTGTTTTTTTGATCTATATAGGCCTTGACCGACTCCGCCACCGGGATCATGTTTTGCTCTTTGGTCGCCTTCACGCTCAGGTAGATGGCATTTTTACCGTTAAACTTGAAGTAACGCTCACCTTCGACAAAACCGTCCTGAATTTGCGCCACATCCTGTAACAACACCTTGGCGCCATTAGCGCCTATCTTCACGGGAATATTGCGAAACTCCTCGCCGGAATATGACTGGGCCTCAACCCGTACGGAGATAATGCCCGCATCGGTACGCAACTGGCCGGCGGAAAAGTTGGCCGAATAACGGCGTACCGCATTAGCTACATCACTCAAGGTCAGGTTATATCGGCGCAGGGTATCGGGTTTGATTTCAATGGCAATTTCGTCCAGCGGCACATCGTTTTGCACCAGGGACACATTGCCGAGCTGCAGTAATTCGTCTTCTATTTCGTTGGCTATGGGCTTAAGCTCGGTCAGAGGCAGGTCGGCCACCAAAGACATGCCTATGACATCTTGGCGAAATTCCACCTGACTTATGGTGACCGGCTCCATTCCTGCAGGGAAGGTGGCGATGCCATCTATGCGCAGTTTTACTTTGTCGAGCACCTCACTCAGTTCCGTATCCGGGTCTATCTCTAACGAAGCCTGCCCCGAATTACGAAAGGCGCGATAAATGCCCTTGTCTATCTCGGTCACATCTTTAAGCGACTCTTCAATTTTGATCAGTATGCTTTCTTCTATTTCCTGCGGCGAAGCACCGGGATAGCTGGCGGCCACATTGATATAGTTAATTTCAATATTCGGGAACATCTGCCGCTGAATGGTGAAATAACTGACGATACCCATGATGATGATAAACACCATCATCAGGTTAGCGGCCACGGAATTGTTGGCGAAGTAGGCAATAATGCCGGTTTGCTTAGGTGTTTGCATGGGCACCTCCTACAGCTGATCGTTGCTTGGGCTGGTATTCACCTGCCCGGCAATGCGCACTTCCATGCCCTGCTGCGGATATTCCGGCAGCGTCAGCACAATGCGATCGCTGCTTTGCAGACCTTCGCTGATCAGGAAAAACTCATCTTCTTCGCGCACCACGGTAACCTGACGCGGCTGCAGCAGGTTGTCCTTGTTCACTACCCAGACGGTTTTATTGTTCACCAACTCTTGCGGTAAGCGGAAAATTTCACGCAGGGTTTGCCCTGGGAATTGCACCTGCACATAACTGCCAAATTTCACCTTAGGCTGCTGCGTGTGAATGGCATAAGGGTCGTCTATGCGCACCACCAAGTTGCTCATACGCGTAGCGCTGTCGACTATACCCAAGTCACGGTCAATCACCGCACTGCGACTATAACCACCGAGTCCTTCCTGAGTAATGGTGGCCTCAATGCCGGCAACGCGCGGCGGTAAAAAAGCGCTGTCGAAGCCGGCGATCGGCAGGATGATCTCCGCCGTCTCTATATTATTAAGCTCTGCCACCTTGCTACCTGGGCTGACAAACTGACCCTGACCAATATCGCGGGATACCACCAGGGCATCATAAGGGGCTCGCACTTCGCAGTTGGCTAAATCACGTTGCGCCCGTTTTAATGCAGCTTCCGCCGACTTAACCGCGGCCTTGGCACTCAATACCTGAGGCTCACGCAAAAACAAGGCCGAGCGCTTCACGCCTGGGGTGCGGGCGGCTTCATCTTTGGCCACCTGCTGCTGCGCCTGCTCTTCAATCAAGGCCGCTTGTGCTCGTGCCACCTCGGCCTCGGCCTGCAGCACAGCCGCTTCATAGTTGTCTTTTTCTATGGTGAATAGCAGTTCGCCACGGGCAACCACACCACCGGCAACAAAACCCTTGTTCCAGCTCACCACCTCGCCGCTGACTTGAGCGGCCAGCAAGGTGTGTTCAAGCGGTCTAACCTCGCCATAACTGGTCAGCAGCACTTGGTGATCGCTGGCGGCCAGAGACTTCACCTCGACTATGGGCCGGGTATCGACCTGCTTGCTTTCATCCGGCTTCTTCGCCGTTGCCATAATACCGCCCGAGGCGGCCACAGTGACCACAACGACTGCGAGTGCTGCTAAGGATTTTTTTAATGCCTGATGCATGGCCGATCACCTTGATAAAATTATATTCAGCATATATTAACAACCTGATGCTTTTTAGTAACTGTTCATTTGTAAGCAAGTATTAATTCTAGCAACAGCAAACATCAACCGCTTTGTACTTGATTAGCAAGGGCTTTCTAGGCCTGTAATGTGCATTTATCGTCCGCTGATTTGCGCTTAGCTATCGCCCACTAAACAGTATGGAGCACCCAAGGTGCGATAAAGTGCTTTTAGCCATACTTTGTTACAAAGTAAAAACCCATATTTATCAATTGATTATTTTCAATATATCGGCTTTATACCGGCTTCTATCTCATTCCCTATTTTTTCGCCAGCCAGTTTCAGTACACTGCCCTGCTGACAACAAGCAACATTCGAGATTCAAATGAAGTTATCTACCCTTACATTGGCTCTTAGCCTGGCGCTAGGCAGCCAGGTCAGCTTTGCCAAAGACAAAGAAGAAGACAAAACCAAGACACTGGCGCAAACCACCGCCGACCACATCCTTTACGATGGCGTTTTCGATTTTTATCAGGACCCAAAAAGCGGCGATAACCTGATGGTGATCACCGAGGCGCAACTTAACAAGCCTTACGTTTATTTTGCCCATACAGTAGACGGCGTTACCGATGCCGGTCACTTCCGTGGCGCCTACCGTGAAACCAAGCTGATTGAGTTTCGTCGCTACTTTAACCGCGTCGACATTGTTAGTAAAACCCCGCGTTACCAGTTCAACGACGACAGCGCCATTGCCCGCGCCGCTGAAGCCAATATCAGCGAAGCCGTACTCGCCAGTCTGCCGATTGAAGTGGAAGAAGCAGGTAAAATCGCTTTTAAAGTAGACCAGTTATTCCTTAGCGAAGCGCTGCATAAGGTGTCGCCTTGGAGCAACCCGGATGACAAAGACGCCAAGAAGCGCTTTAAACTGGGCAAGCTGGACGACAAAAAATCACGCATTATTAAGCACCGCCCTTACCCGAATAATATAGATATAGTTGTTGATTATGTTTTCAACAATGACAACCCTAGTGTGCGCGGCTCCGCGGCCATCAGCGATCCACGTGCGGTTTCCATCAAGGTGCAGCACTCCTTTGTGGCGCTGCCAGAGAACGATTACCAACCACGTTATGACGATGCCCGCATCGGCTACTTTAGCAACCAGTTTGACGATATGACCTCGGCGGATTGGGCCCCCTATAAAGACGTGATCAACCGCTGGAACCTGGTTAAGAAAGATCCAAATGCCGAGCTATCCGAACCGGTTGAGCCGATCGTCTGGTGGATTGAAAACACCACACCACTGGAGTGGCGTGACACCATTAAAGAAGGCGTGCTGGGCTGGAACAGTTCGTTTGAAAAGGCCGGCTTTAAAAATGCCCTGGTCGTGAAGGTACAACCGGACGACGCCGATTGGGATGCTGGCGATATCAACTACAACGTTTTACGCTGGACCTCGTCTCCTACTCCACCATTTGGTGGTTATGGCCCGGCGCTGGCAAGCCCGCTCACAGGTCAAATCCTGGGCTCGGACATCATGCTTGAATACGTGTTTATGAAAAACCGTTGGATCTACGACACCCTGTATTCACAAGGTGCCGCCAGCCTAGCCCAAAGCCCAGCTCACGGCGAAGAGCTAAACTGCTCGCTTGGCCATGAGTTACAACAAAACATGATCTTAGCCAGCACCCTGGCCAGCGGCGCCGACATTAGCGACAAAGAAATTCTGCGCCAGGGCCTAACGCAATTGGTGCTGCACGAAGTAGGTCATACCCTGGGTCTGAACCACAATATGAAATCATCCATCCTATGGGATGAAAAGCAGGTGCATGATAAGAGTCTGACTCAAGGCATAGTGACCGGCTCTGTAATGGATTACGCCCCTGCCAACATAGCGCCAAAAGGCGTTGAGCAAGGCGACTTTTTCCAAACCAAACCAGGCCCTTATGACGATTGGGCGATTGAATTCGGTTACAGCCAGGCGCTCAATACAGCCGAGGCTGAGCAAGCTCGCCTGGAGAAAATCCTATCGCGCTCCGCTGAGCATCAGCTGGCCTTTGGTAACGATGCCGACGATATGCGTGCCCCAGGCCGTCATATCGACCCGCGCGTAATGATTGGTGACCTTTCCTCAAACCCAGTAGCCTATGGCGCCGAGCGCATGGCACTTGTAGAAAGCCTGCTGGCCGAGCTTAAAGCTAAGGCCCTGGTTGAGGGCGAAAGCCACCAGCAGCTAGTGGTCTCGGCCAATATCCTCGCTGGTCAATATAGCCAGCAGGCGGGAGTTATTTCTCGCCAGATCGGCGGTATTTATGTCGAGCGTAATCTGGTTGGCAGCGATGGCGGCAAGGCACCATTTACGCCGGTACCACTGGAACGTCAAAAAGCAGCCATGCAGGTGCTAGCCGACAAGGTCTTCGCACCTAATGTGCTTAAAGACATGCAGCCTCTGTACAGCTACTTACAGCAACAGCGCCGTGGCTTTAACCATTATGGTAAGAATGAAGATCCAAAAGCGCACGCCATGATACTGACCATGCAGCAAGGGGTGCTTAACCAGTTACTGCACAAGAATGTATTGCAGCGTATTTCTGACTCCAGCCTCTACGGTAACGAGTATGATTTAAGCACCATGATGCAGGATCTTACTGCGGCTATTTTTGTTGATGCCAAAGAAGCCAGCAGCCTAAGCCATAACCTGCAGGTGGAATACGTGAATCGCCTGATCGCCATCGCCGATGTGAAGAAGCCGAGCGGCTACGACAATCTGGCCAAGGCGGCAGCATTATCGCAACTGCAGCATATCCGCGACATAAATGTCGCCTGGGGAGCAAGTGCAGCGGCCAAGGCCAATAAGCAGTATATCAACCTGCTGATCGACAAGGCATTAACCGTTTAAGCTAGTCACCGCAAAAACACAAAAGGCCACTTCAAGTGGCCTTTTTTATATTCATACTCAGGTCTGTGCTAAGCCATGGCCGGGCGTTGGCGATAATATTGAATACAGGCCAGCTGCGCCGCGTTGGTTAAGAGGATCATCACAAAGTTCAACACATGTGCCACACTCGGTGTGCTCATGGCCAACTCCGCCATCAGGCCAAGTACACCGGCAATAAACTGCAAAATAAAATACCGGGCGCTGAGGTTGGATACATCACCACTGCGGATGGTTTTATAGGTTTGCGGCATCACCCGAATTGAGCTCATCAGCAAGGCCACAAAGGTTAAGGCATGGAGCAACTCACCGGTATCAACTTGCGCGCTAAGCAGCAAGGTAAAGGGCAATAAGGTCACGACCAGCAAGGCTAATAGTCGTTTACGCTGGCTATCGCTGGCGTTGTAACGGATAAAGTAATAGAGGATCAGCGCACTGAGCATACCGGTTACCACAAAGGGTAAAACCATGGCGTAGCGCTCAAAAAACAGGTTAAAGGCGATAAAGTAAAGGCTTTGCGCCGCCCCAAAGCTCATCATCAGCATGGACACCCCGGAAACACTGCGATTTCTGCGAATTTTATTCAGTAGAGGCCAAAAGCTAAAGGCCAGAATACAGGACGCAATCAGAGCTAGATACGGAGTCAAGGCAACCTCTTTTAGTAATTATACCAATCCACTTAAATAGCTAATCATTCTAGCGGGCTAAATATCATGCTAACTGCGTTGGGATTTTTCCATGTAAAATAACTACATAAGAAAAATTCCGCCTTGTTATCACCTCATTTATCCAGCGCTACCTCTGATCACATACTCAACAGAATTGATATTAAAAAGTTAACCATTAAAAATCTTGGTTAATACCAGGTTTAAACTTGTAAAGTTATGATTTTTAACGATTTTGAAGAAGGCGCGCATTGTATATTTGCGTAGTGCGTTGGCAAGCTTGAAGGGGAAGACGAGCGAGGAGCCGCTGTAAATATTTTCGTACAAGGAAAATACAGGCAACGCTGTGGGCTCAGCCAGCAAAAGCAGGCCAAGCCCGGGCATGATAATGTCGAGCTTATCCCCAGCGAATAATAGTGCCCAGGGTATGGCTTTCGCCCGGTGCCAGCTCCACCTTGTCATCGAGCACATTGGCCGCTTCCAGGCAGAGCATGCGGTGATATTCATCATCGGCAAAATTAGAAAGGCGCTTGGATTTATCCACCCAAGGGTTCCACAACACACAAGAACGGGAATTCTCGCGCTCTACTTCTATGGTACCATCAGGCGTACGAATGCGCTGCAGTGCGCCAGCGCCGCTGTAAACCATGTCGGTTTCACGACCAAAGCGTACCACTTCTTGTTGCTCAAAAGGCCCTTCTCCAAACTCGATATAGTGCGCGCCTTGCAGGCCATCAACCTCGGTTTGAGTAATATCCGGAGTCGGGAAATAAGTATGCAGCGCTTGAGTCAGCTGAATCTGGTGGTCATCTTGGTTGGTATTGGTTAAACGCACCTCAAGCTGTTTAGCACTAAGCACATATTCAACCTTGAGTTTGGTTTTATGAGGCCAGTACTCGGGGTCGACCTGGGTCATAGGTAAAGACAGGCTGATGCGAATTTCATCCTGAGTTTCCTGTACTTCTTCGGCGCGCCATAGCGAGACTCTGGCAACGCCATGTATCGGCCAATCCGGATGCTGGTGCACACCAAACCAGGGCCAACAAATGGGAATGCCGCCGCGCATGCCCTTACCACTTTGAAAATCTTCTTCTTCGGACATCCAGATAAGGGCTTTACCGCAAGCAGGAGTGTATTGGGTAAGTTGTGCGCCCTGGAGGAAGATACGCGCCTGACAAAGTGGCGAGTCCACCTGCAAATACTCCAGACCAGAATCACAATGGTTAATAGAAACACTCGAAGAAAGCTGCATTATTCAATCCTTAACGATAAAGCGGTGCTGAGTCACCTTACCCAAAGTCCCGCGCGAAATAAATATAAGAGCAGAATAATTCATAACATTGTCATCGCTCGCGATTCTTGGCTGGCAACCAGGCTTAAGCTATTGTCTAGATTAAGATGTTTTAGGTGCGGGTGGCTGAGGCGCTTTTTACGGGTATAATAGCCGAGATACACTAGTTGGAGGTTGGAAATGCAAAAATATGATGAGTTGTTAATTGCTCTGCGCAAGGTTATTCGCGCTATCGATCTGCATTCCAAACAACTCAATAAAACCTCGGGGTTAACCGGGCCTCAGTTGCTGATCATGAATGAAGTGGCGCAAACCGACGGCATTACCGCCAGTCGCATCGCGCAAAATGTAAATTTAAGCCCTGCCACTGTCACCAATATTCTCGACCGCCTGGAAAGCCGCAATCTAGTAAACCGGGTACGCAGCCAACTCGATAAGCGCCGCGTCAGCCTCTATCTCACCGAGCAAGGAACGGCCCTGTTGAACAAGGCGCCACAGCCACTGCAAGAGCACTTTATCGACAAGTTCACTAACCTAGCCGAATGGGAGCAAACCCTGCTGCTCTCGTCTATGCAGCGCATCGCCGCCATGATGGATGCCGATAAGATCGATGCCTCACCTCTGCTGGAAGTTGGCGCCATCACCAAGCCCCCAGAGAGCAACAAGGGCGAATAATCCCCCATTAACCTAAGCTTTCGCTTTTGCTACACTAATTAATCATCTTTAGGCTCGATAAGAGGCCTGGTCATGGCTACCGCTTGTTCACGGTTGAGAAACTCTGCTGAGACACTCGGTTCTAAACGACCAGTCGCCCCAGATCCGGGCCTACCTTCGTAAAAACCCGAAACTTAGTCTAGGCTAGGGGAACGGGCCACAACAAAAGGTTATTATGATTAATATCAACAGCACAGCATTGGCGGTAAGCTTAGCCCTAGCATCTGGCTCGGCACTGGCCAACCCTGAATTGGAGGCAATGAAAAAGCAACTTGAGCAAATGCAGCAGCAAATGCAACAGTTGCAGCAAAAGCTCGAAGCGGCAGAGCGTAAATCCAAACAGCAAGAACAAGAGCAACAGCAAATCACTCGGCGCATTGCTAAACAGGAAGAACAACTGGAACAGAGCGTAGCGCAACAAAGCGAAGAAAAAGAAGAGGGTATTCGCATTGGCGGTGCCGTACGTACCAACTACAGCCATACCTCCTATGACGATGACAATAAAAACCGCGGCGGCGACTTCGATTTCGATATTTTCCGCGTTAACTTCGCCGGTGATATTGGCGATGTGGAACTCAATGCCGAGATCCGCTTCTTCGACTATATGACCGCGGTAAAATATGCCTATGTGGGTTATGATTTTGCCGACGACTGGCAGGTGCAGGCGGGTATTACCAAGGTTCCATTCGGTAACTGGCCTTATAACTCGCATAACTATTTCTTCGGCACCACTTATTACGTGGGCCTGGAGGACGATCACGACCTAGGCCTGCTGTTTAAGCGCAAAATTGCCGACAACTGGCAGCTCGACCTCGGCTTTTTCAAAAACGATGAACTCGGTGGCGTCGATGGCTATGTCGATAACCGCAGCGATCGCTACTCCTATGATGTAGTTGGTTTTCGCAGCGCCGATGAAGGCATTTATGCCGAACCCACCAATGCCATTGGCGAATACAACACCTTCTCCGGCCGCTACGGCTACCACCTTGAGCATGAAGGTGGCAAAACCGAGCTAGGGGTGTCTGGATTGCGCGGCGATCTGCATGACGGCGACGACCGGGTGGGCGATTACTATGCCTGGGCGGTTCACCTCAACAGCACACTGGGGCGCTGGAATTTACAGTTACAGCATGGTGAATATAACTATGATATCGACAATGTCGATCGCATGGCGGTAGGCGCTTACTCCTTTTACGACAGCATCGCCGCCGAGGCAACCATGACCAATGCCAATATCGCCTATAGCCTGCCGGTAAAATGGGGCGCGGTAACAGGGCTGCAGTTTTATAATGACTACGGCATCATCTACGACAAATCCGATAACAGCGCCGATACCTGGATGAATGTCACCGGCTTCTCGGTGGCGGCCGGCGGCTTGTTCACCTATTTCGATCTGGTGCATGCGAAGAACCAGCCATTTGTTGGCGGTTCCATCGCCGGCGACAGCGACGAAACCGAACGTCGCTTTAATATCAACATCGGATATTACTTCTAAAAAAAGGGCCGCAAGGCCCTTTTTGCTGTGTAAACCGTCAGCGCCAAAGCCAATTTAAAGCCATAGCGAGTTGACAAGTCATTTAGTAAACTTAAGCTACCTTTAGGTTGCTGGGATATTCAGTGGGTCGATTTGCGGCATTTGCCAATGTCATCATTCGCTATAAGAATTCTGCCTTACAAGCGCTGGGCTTAGGTTTTGTCGGCCTGGGCATAGTAGGCATTGCTCTGCCGGTGATGCCGACCACCATCTTTTTTATTGCCGCTCTGGCCTGCTTTACCCGCTCCTCCCCGCGCCTTGAGGCCTGGTTACTGGAACACCCCAGGTTCGGGCCAATACTAACGGCTTGGCGTCATCATAAGGTAGTACCAACCAAGGCTAAATGGCTGGCGGCCTTGGGCATGAGCATAGGTTTGTATATGATGATGTTTTCTACCGCGCCAAGCTATGCCGTGGTGCTGGTGGCCGCTATCGAGGCCTGCGTACTGGTTTATTTAATTCGCCGCCCAGGGAAGGTCCAGCTGCCGCCAAGCTCTTTTACCTTGGCTATGACCCTAAGCGCGCTGTTTTTTACCCATCACTTACTCGTCCTCTTTTGGCTGCAGGGCTGAGCAAAGCGCAACTTTAGTTCGCAAGCTTACATCTGTGCTTGGCGTCATTAATGGCCTGCGCATGCGTTGGCGATAAAACCATGGGTTTAAATGGACTCACATTTGCACCGCCGGTGTTACCCGTTGGCAGCAGGCCCAAGGCGGTTTTGCTGATAGCACCGACAATACGCAGTATCTGCCCGGCGACCTCGGAGTAAGCCTTATTTTTCCAGCCCCAAACCAGCATCAGCCAATGAGTGTAGGTGTGCCAATAAGTGGACTCTTGGCCTAACACATGGGCATTTTCTAAGTGCTTAAATTCTTGTGTGCTCTGTGTCGATACTCTGGCTCTGCGCGCCATGGCCAGCTCACGCAAAACAGCATAACGAATTGCTTGGGTAAAGTTCATGCTGTGCTCCAATTACTAAGGTTTTAATCAGCATAAACCTTGGTGTTAACTCCAAGGCAAGGTTTTATGGGTAATTTTTCATCGACCTTTTGAGGCAACGGAATTTACGTCAAGGGAGGAAAAGGAAAGTAAGGCAGCAAGAGCTTGCCGCCTTGGTTATTCTAGGATTAACAGCTTAGCGCACTGTGCAGGGTGTCGAGGTGGTTTACTAAGTCCAGCCCCAAGTCGGTTAGGTAGCCGCCATCCGGGCTGTCGGTAATGCCTTTTTCATACAAGCGCTGAGCCGCATCGCGCATGGCCTCATCGGCATCACTATGTACCTTAATACCCTGCATATGACTGGCGCGCGGAAACTTAGCCAGTAACTCCATCTCATCTACCATGGCTTGATTAATACGCATATTAGGTTCCTTTGTTGCTTTTATTATTCTGTCTGTACTAATGCTAGACGAAGAAATAAATTTTGCCCTGCGCGATATCATATTTTCGCACTTTCAAGATTAATTAAGACACCCGCTTTAAAAGATAATTACTAAGACACCCACTTTAAATTTTTGTGTGCGCGGCGGGGTCTGGCCAATACTTTTCTCGGCGCAATTCACCCCACGCCAACGCCTAACAGGGACTACCCCCTATGGTTTTAAAGCAATTGTGCTTCCCCTAGTAAATATTGAATAAAACAAGAATAGTTATTCAAAAATGTGACGTGCTGATCAACATTAGACCTACAGCGGCTTATAGTTGATTATCGACCAAAGCGTTGCAAATACGCTTACAAGCCTGGCCATCGCCATAGGGGTTATGAGCAAAACTCATATCCTGATACGCAGTCTGTTCTGTTAGCAAGAGGTGCAAATATGCAGTGATCTTTTCTACATCGGTGCCTACTAGTTTAACTGTGCCAGCCGCAACGGCTTCCGGGCGCTCTGTGGTATCGCGCATAACCAGAACTGGCTTGCCTAAACTGGGCGCCTCTTCCTGGATACCGCCTGAGTCGGTCAGGATTATGTGCGCCTGGTTCATCAAGTAAACAAAGGGCAAGTACTGCTGCGGCTCAATTAAGAAAATATTCTTGATACCATTTAAGATGCGGTTAACTGGCTCTTGCACATTAGGGTTCAAATGTACGGGGTAAACAATTTGGCTCTCTGGGTGGGCCTGTGCCGTTTTGGCAAGCGCCTCACAGATACGCTCAAAGCCGCCACCAAAGCTCTCCCGGCGGTGGCCGGTAACGAGAATTAGTTTTTTGCTGGGGTCAATAAATGGAAATTGTGAGGCGAGCTTGTCTTTGAGGCTGGCGTCACCCTCAATTTTATTTTTTACCATCAGCAAAGCGTCAATCACTGTGTTGCCCGTTACATGGATATGCTCCGGTGCATAGTTTTCCCTAATCAGGTTATTTTTACTGTTATCCGTTGGCGCAAAATGAAATTTAGTAAGCGCCCCAGTTAATTTGCGATTAGCTTCTTCTGGCCAGGGGCTGTAAATATTGCCTGTGCGCAGGCCCGCTTCAACATGGCCGACAGCAATTTGCTCATAATAAGCGGCTAGACTTGCGGCAAAGGTTGTTGCTGTATCACCGTGAACCAGCACTATATCAGGCTTAAACTCTTGTAAAACTGGGGTGAGCTCTAGCAGTATACGACTGGTCACCTGTGGCAGAGTTTGCCCAGCCTTCATCAGATTAAGATCATAATCTGGCTCAATCTCGAATAGCTCCAGCACCTGGTCTAACATTTCCCGGTGCTGGGCAGTTACGCATACCCTTGCTTCAAAGCGTTGATCATTTGCTAATTCGTGTACTAATGGCGCCATTTTTATCGCTTCAGGGCGCGTACCGAAAACTGTCAATACTTTCATCACGTTAAATCCTATTAGTCGTGTTTGCTGATGCTGTAGTGCACCAAAATAAGAAAATTGTAAGCTTTAAGCGCCCTTCGAAGAGCTCTTTAATGCAATACCTTGTCTAACTAACCAACTGATAAGCATACTTGTAACAACTGCAAAAATTAACCCAAAATTACCAAGACACCCACTCTAAAGTTAGCTTCTTGCTACTAATGCTTTTCCCTATGCGCTTTGTTCAATTCAATCTGCATTTCGACGATTTTTCTTCCGTTTTTATCTTTTCCTGTGAATTTGTGACATGCAAAGTCACCACTCTGGCCGAGAGTTTAAATACAAGGGAGCAGAAGAATATCTAAGCAAACAGCGCTTGACTGTTACTTAAATCCACACGTCGTTTTCGGTGTTGATGCTGGCAGTAAGTTGTTAAGGCTTGTTCCTTACCCACAGCACCGCGAAAAACCTTGGTGAACGAAGTTGTGAGCGCAAGCCAGTTTCCTGGGCAAATATCGAGCCGTTGAAGAATGGGGGTTGCATCAGATGAAATATGCCCTGGTTTATCTTCACGCATACAGCGTCCCGTCCATTCAATCAGTTCTAAGTAACTCTGTAGCTCAAAAGGCAAGCCCTTAGGCATGTTTTTGCGTGGATTACCAACAAAGGGCATTAAGGTAGTGGGTTGCTTACCCTGCTTTGCTGATGCGATTCGGGCTTTCACGCTGGTATAGTCTGAGTGCTCGGGTAAGTCGGCGGCCTTTGCACTGATCGGGTTTAAGTCCACATAGGCTAAACAAGCTACTAAAGCGGCTTCATCAAGGAGAGCCTGTGATTTAAAGCGCCCTTCCCAAAAACGGCCGGTGCAGCCATCTTCACGATTGGCTTGACGGGCAATCCCCTCATTGAGTACACGCATAAACCAGCTGATATCGCTGAGACGCTCCCGATAAATCAAGATACGACCCTGTAGAGCTGCCAGCTCAGCCGTATCAAGCTGCTCTCCTTGCAAAAAGCGCTGGCTGAGCACGGTGCCTTTAAACAATTTGTGCCACCGCAGCACTATGGCTTTATCCGTTAAGTGCTGGGCTTTAGGCTTATCCACATGCAGTACGATATGGGTGTGGTTACTCATCACCGCATAAGCACATACATCTATGCAGAAAATTTGCGCTAGCTGCAACAGTTTACTTTCAACCCACTCGCGGCGATGTTCATAAGAGCGGCCGGTCAGTGCATCTTTGCCACACAAGAATGCCCGCCGCACACAGCGAGAAATACAGTGATAATAAGAAGTATCAGCCAAACTGATTTGGTTTTTCCGAGGCGTTGCCATGATCCACTCCTCCTTGAGTTACACACTCAAAGTGTAGCCAAAGTGGTTGGAAGTGTGGAATATTAAAGTGGGTGTCTTGGTTGATTTTTTCAGGTCAAGGCAGCTTCGGCAACGTATCAATCAGTTATGATACGCTCGGAAATATCAAGACATACAATACCGCCAATAGCAGCCTTACCTATCACTATGATATGACACGTAACCGACTTTCTTCAGTTACAGGCTCGGGCACTGCTGCCAAATCATACCCATCATTTACTTATGATTCTCGTGGTAATGTTACGAATAACAGCTTCAGAAGTTTCAATTATAACTTAGCCGAACAAATGGTTAATTCTGGAGGCAATACGTACGTCTATGACGCTCAGAACCGCAGAATTAAACAAACTGACAGCAAAGGGACAAGTTATAGTTTTTACTCTCAAAGCGGCACCTTGCTTTATCGAGAAACCGCCAGCGGAGGCATTAACTATGTCTACCTAAACAATAAGCTGATTGCAAAAGATGGTGCCGGGAACACCAGCAAACCCGAATTGTCCCCTCCTACCGCAAGCATGTCATGCAGCCCATCCAGTTGTGAAGTTACAAAGACGGGCTCAGGTACGGTTTCAATCACCGTATCTCTTAATACCAGTTGTACTAAGGGGTGTGATATCGAATGGTATTACGCTGTCCACCCACTATTTGCCAATAGTGCTGGCACCAACCCAATGACATTCAGTCACCGCTGCCGAGGAACTAATCAAGAAATAACTGGGGTCGTAGGCGCCATCGTGACTGACAAGGGCACCGGACTTAAAAAGACAGTCAACAAATCACCTACAATTACCTGCAAGGCCTCCGGTGGTGGAGGAATAGAGCTATGAACTACTACATCAAATTTCTAATTTTACTCTCCGGGTTGGTTTGTAAACTCGCCACTGCAGACGTCACATTTGTTCACAGCGACTTGCTGGGCTCACCGACTGCCGAAACGAATTTATCGGGGAAACTGATTACGCTTTCACATTACAAGCCTTTCGGAGACGAGCTTGAACAAAAGCGGGATGACGTCGGTTTTACCGCGCATAAATATGATACCGACCTAGCATTAAACTATATGCAGGCACGATACTATGATCCAGTCATAGGTCGTTTCTATTCCAATGATCCGGTTGGTACTCTGGAACATTTAGGCGGAACTGGAGGAATACATGGCTTCAACCGTTACGCTTACGCTAACAATAACCCTTATAAATATACAGATCCTGATGGAAGGAACCCTGTCGCGGGAGCTGCCGTTGGCTGTGCAGCAACTGGCCCTGCATGTCCTGTGGGTGCTGTTGTTGGAGGTGTAATTGGAGCTACCTTAGGCGTCTTAGGTGTAATAGCTTACAATGAAATGAGCGATGATTCTGACTCAGAGGGTGAAGAACCTAAGAAAAAAGAAAAAGCAAAGGATCGTCGAAAGCGTCAAAAGCAAGAAGCTAGAGATAAGAAGTTTGGCGAGGCAGGAGAGCCTGTATCTGAGGACTATGTAAAGTGGAAGGCTAAAGAAAAAGAAAAGACAGATGGAAAACAAGGCCGAAGAGATAGTCATGATAAGAAGAGACGTGGTGAACCCGACCGCACAAAGGATCAAATAGATGAAGACTACCAGTAAAATGTATGCAGGATATTCAGATGAAGCAGTCCTCTTACTTCAGAAGGCAAATGAACTTGATTATGTGGACGCTGTAAAACTATATGACAAAGTTATAAGCAGCTTTCCTGAGCCTGCATATGCATATGCTAAAAGGGGCTACGCATACCACAAGTTAGAAGCTTTTGAACAAGCTATCGATGATTTTGATGTAGCCATTGATAAGAATCCTAAAGCTAAAAATACTATCTGGCAGAGGGGGATTTCTAAATGGGATTTAGGGCTTTTAAAGGAAGCAATTGAAGATTTAGAAAAATACTCCAAGTTAAAGCCTGACGATCCAGAAGCTTTTTACTGGATGGGAGAAATAGCCGAAGAAATGGATGAGCTAGAGCTTTCATCAAGTTACTTTGAAAGTGCTTTACGAATAGATTCAGGCTATGAACAAGCTGTAGAAAGCTTAAACAGAGTCAAGGAAAGAATCGAATCTGGCAGTTAATCGACTTCTTTTGAATCCAAGGCCCCGCACTTCGCGGGGCTTTTTGCTGTTTTCAAAGAAGAATGTTATTTTGAGGTCTTGCATTAAGGAAATAATAGCAGCTTGGAAAATATTGAAATAACAGTATGCAGTGATTTGGATTATGACAATCTGATAGCGGAAATTAAAATTGATAATGTCTTTGTCGGCATTGTAACCAATGAACCCGATGAGCCATTAAGGTTTGAAATTCCTAATGGTCAGGAATCTTCTATAAACGTAGAGCTAGATACATATTTTAAAGCTATCAATAATGCGAAATTAGAGTTGCTAAAGTAGATGACTAGATACTCAGAAAAAGATTATTGGGGAGATACGCAGTTCATTAAGTGGGATAAAAGCATCTTCACTGAAATTGATGCGCCTATTAGTGACATCAGAGCATTATGTGAAATGGGGTTGCCTGAATGGGCGGCCCCAAACATTAATTTCGATAACTACCCTTGCAAATTGGATAGTCTCAAAATTGGGGAAGATCGGGATGATAGAGATATCTTTATTGACCTAGTATCACTGAAAGTCATGGCAGGTTCAGATGAGCAGCTTATGAATACTTCACCTTTTAAGCTTAGAAAAGCATTGCAGTTTTATGCAATCATGGTTGAAAAAGCGATTGCTATTGACGAAGACTCCTTTGTTGAAAATACAGTTGAGGCGAATTTGATTCAAAAGCTAAAAGAAGAGTTAAATGGCCTTGATCCTTCATGCTTAGCTGAGGGGGCGTTTTGGTTCAATGAGATCGTTAGACTATCAAACAAGAAGTTAAATGGTAAAAATTAAACGCTTCTCAACAGAGGATGACAAGGTAAGCATTGAAATATACCTGTCACAAGAAGGCTCGTTTGTGCTTCAAAAATTTGTTCAGAAGTATGATTCTGAAGAAGAAGTGTTTTATGAGGTGCGAGTAACACCAGACCCTGCTGGATTGTTTGGCGATATAGATTCAGCCACTCAAGAAGCGAAAGCATTAATTGGGTTAGAGTGATATAAGCGTTTTGAATCCAAAGCCTCGCACTAGCGGGGCTTTCTGTTACCAAAGCAGACAAAGCTCTTCAGCAAATTCGCCATCTTTCCACTGGCCGAGAGACTTTTTGCCATCTGGTGTGATGCGTTCAAGATAATCGGGGAATAGAGGGTTCTTTCCATATACCGTCTGCCCCTGAGCCTGCAACTCAACGCTTAACTTTCCAGATTGACTATCGCGCTCAACTCCTTCAGACAGGGAGAGCACATCCAGTTGATGTGTCATACGTTACCTCCTGTTGTGTTCTTCATTAAAGCGATATGGGGTTGGCTACACCGTTTCGAGTACAGCTCGCTTTCCAAGCGCAATGAATATGAGCAGATCTGGGTTGGTCCAGAACATTGATTCGATTGGTCCAATATCTTGAGCGTGATGGTCCTGTTGTAAACCTCCCCTAATTAGTTGCATCCGTAATTAGAGTTTGCAACCAGTTCATTCTCGATGCGTCGCATATTCCCTAGATTGCCCTACGCACTAAAAAGCCGACGTAAAGTCGGCTTTTTGCTCAATATCGGTATGAAACTTTATTACTTAGTATGATACTTTAATACTTAGTATGAAACTTTATTCCTCTCCGACAATTTTTATTATCTACCAACCTATGATTACTCTACGGTAACCGACTTGGCCAGGTTACGAGGCTGGTCGACGTCCGTGCCCTTAATGACGGCTACATAGTATGACAGTAGCTGTAATGGGATGGTGTAGACCACAGGGGCGATGACGTTTTCAACATGATTGACGTTGATCACGCGCATGGTGTCGTCAGACTCAAAATGTGAATCCTTATCCGCGAACACATAGATGATGCCGCCACGGGCGCGTACTTCTTCCACATTCGATTTCAGCTTCTCTAACAAGTCGTTGTTTGGCGCCACAACGATGATCGGCATATCCGCATCGATTAACGCCAGTGGGCCGTGCTTCAACTCACCCGCCGCATAGGCTTCGGCGTGAATGTAGGAGATCTCTTTGAGTTTCAACGCCCCTTCCATGGCGATAGGGTACTGAGAGCCACGACCAAGGAACAACGAGTGATGCTTGTCGGCGAATTCTTCCGCTAAGGCTTCGATACCGTCGGCAAGCTGTAGTGCTTCTTCCAATTTGTTTGGCAGGGCCTTAATAGCGTTAACGATTTCTGCCTGGTTTAGGCCCTTTTCCTGGGCAATCGATGCGGTTAGCATCAATAAGCCAACAAGTTGCGTGGTGAAGGCCTTGGTTGAAGCCACGCCGATCTCGGCGCCTGCCTTGGTCATAAAGGCCAAGTCAGACTCACGTACCAATGACGAGCCTGGTACGTTACAGATAGTCATAGAGCCCATGTAGCCCTGCTCTTTGGCCAAACGCAAGGCGGCCAGGGTATCAGCTGTTTCACCAGATTGTGAAATGGTTACCAACAGGCTGTTCGGGTGTACAAATGATTCGCGATAACGAAACTCGGAAGCAATCTCGACATTACAGCTGACGCCAGCAAACTGCTCAAGCCAGTAACGGGCCACCATGCCCGAGTGGTAAGAGGTACCACAGGCAATGATCTGTACGTGCTGTACGTCTTTAAATATTTGTGTGGCGCTGTCGCCAAAGGCATCGACCGCAACGCGGTCATCTTGTAAACGGCCTTCCAAGGTGTTGCGCACCGCCATCGGCTGCTCGTAGATTTCTTTAAGCATATAGTGACGATATTCGCCCTTGCCCGAAGCGTCCTGAGTGATGTTAGATTCCACCACCTCACGCTCCACCGGCTCACCGTTTTGGTCGAAAATCTCGACGCTGTCACGGGTAATACGCGCCACATCACCTTCTTCCAGGAAGATAAAGCTACGAGTCACAGGCAAGAGTGCCAGCTGATCAGAGGCGATAAAGTTCTCGCCCAGACCCAGACCAATTACCAGCGGGCTGCCAGAGCGGGCAACTATGATTTCATTGTCGTTGGCCTTGTCGAATACCACGGTACCGTAGGCGCCTTCAAGCTGCTTAACCGCCGCCTGCACCGCACTTAACAGGGTGTCGTGTTGCTGGCGTAGCTGGTGGATAAGGTGCACCATGACCTCGGTATCTGTTTCCGATAGGAAAGTATAGCCATCGCCCTTGAGCGCTTCACGCAGGCTGCTATGGTTTTCAATGATACCGTTGTGTACCAAAGCCAGTTCATTGTTCGACAAATGCGGGTGCGCATTGGCTTCGGTTACACCGCCGTGTGTTGCCCAGCGGGTATGAGCGATACCCGTAGTGCCGGATACACCGGCCTCGTTTAAGGCGCTCTCAAGCATGGCAACCTTGCCCACGGCTTTAACGCTGTTTAGGGTATTGCCTTGCAACAAGGCCACACCGGCCGAGTCATAGCCACGGTATTCAAGGCGCTTTAAGCCTTCAACTAAAATCTTGTTTACTGGGCGCTCTGCAACGGCCCCAACTATTCCACACATAAATTCTCCATTTGCACGTATGTGTTATATTTTTGCCCGATGTTGTCGGTCGGGCTTATTCGTTTACCTCGGCACAGATCAGCTGCACGCCATGGGCGCTTATTTCCCGGCGCAAATCGGGCGCCAGCTTGCTGTCGGTGATCAGGGTGCTAACCCTTTGCCAAGGCAGTTCTAAATTCGGGATGCGGCGACCGATTTTTTCTGACTCCACCAGCACCACTACATCGCGAGCGGCTTCAGCCATAACCTGGCTTAAGCCG
The DNA here is from genome assembly GCF_038739665.1 of Pseudoalteromonas qingdaonensis. Taxonomy (NCBI): domain Bacteria; kingdom Pseudomonadati; phylum Pseudomonadota; class Gammaproteobacteria; order Alteromonadales; family Pseudoalteromonadaceae; genus Pseudoalteromonas; species Pseudoalteromonas qingdaonensis. The sequence continues at coordinate 85,017 of NZ_JBCGCU010000009.1, forward strand.
ATCAGCTCATTGAAGGTGGTGGTTCCACGGGAAACATCGATACCATCGGCGCCTATAAACAGGGTATCGAAATCGTAAGAGCGCAGCACCTGCTCGGCTACCTGGCCCTGGAAGGACTCGGAATGCGGGTCCCAAGTGCCACCTGTCATTAAGAGGGTTGGCTCATTTTCCAACGCCAGTAGCCTGCTGGCCACATTGATGGCATTGGTCATCACCACCAGGCCGCGTTTGGAGGCCAGCTCGGGGATCATCGCCGCCGTGGTGCGGCCGCTGTCGATAATGATGCGGTGGTGATCTTTAATCAGCTGCGCCGCCGCTTTGGCGATGGCGCGTTTACGAGCCGAGTCTTGCGACTCACTGGCGGCGACTATTTCTTTTGGCAGCGCAATGGCGCCGCCATAACGGCGCAATAACAGGCCGCTTTGCTCTAACGAGGCCAAATCCTTTCGAATCGTAACTTCTGAGGTCTGTAATTGCTCCGCCAAGGCCTCAACCGACACTTCACCCAGCTCATTAACCTGGTTAAGTATGGTATGGCGGCGTTGTTGAGTATTACGTTTGGTCATTTAGCTACAAGTAAGTTTCGATTCGAAAGATGCTGCATTATAGTCGAAACTTTAAGCAAAGCTCAACCTGTTATTCCCAGCACATTTCTAAGGATTGATTTTACATAGATGTTACATTTGAGTATTCTCAAAGCTGCTTTTAAATAGCGCACAAGGACGAAAAGCTATGCGTACTCTTATTTATATCACTCTGATTTTATGTAACTTCCCTTCACTCGCAGCTATTTCTAAATGGATCAGTTTTAGCCAAAGTAATGGCCATATCACCATTCCTGTTACCGTAGAAGGCATTGAAACTCACGCCATACTCGACACCGGTGCCCAAATACATGCCATCAACACTGCATTTATCTTAAAAAATAAGCTCGATTTAACCGCCACGGGCAAGACCAGGGTTAAAGGCGTTTACGGCACTGAAGACAAAAAAACATATAACCAGGTCGAATTAAGCCTGTTCGGATTCGATACCCAAATAGACGGCTTAGTTGCAGCCCAATTAGGTTTTCACACAAGCGGCATTCTGCTCGGTGCAGGCTTCTTTGATAAATTCATAGTGCAAATAGACTATCCGAATAGTCGTATACGTTTAATCACGCGAGATAGCCTGGATTTAGGTGAACTGGAAAACATAGAAATGCGCGCGCAACGTGGGACGGGAAGACCCATAGTTAAAGTTGCTCTGGGCGAAGAGCGCAGCGCCTGGTTGCTACTCGATACCGGCAGTAACGGCGGCTTAACCATCAAACGCTCTGTTGCAGATAGACTCGGTTGGTTAGACAACAAAAAGCTCAGCTCCGAGATTAGCAGAGGGGTCAATACCTTGGCCACCACCAACTCATTGCGTATCGACGAATTTAAATTTGGCCCATATACGCTGGAAAATGTGTTGGTAAGCGTACCTGGTGAAGGGCAAAGCGCAAACCTGGAAGATCAATTCTCAACAACAGGTACCCGCATTAAATCCGCTAAAGTCGAAGGTATCCTCGGCTACGATATTCTCAAACACTTTGTAGTCACCATAGATTACAAATTTGGCCATGCTCACATTGGCTTACCTGAGCAAGGCTAAGTGTTTTAGGTAAATGCATTGGGGTCTGGCAGTGGGCGAATTTTCATAGTGCTCACACGGTAAAACGGGGTTAAAGCTTAATAGTGATAGCAAAGCGCTATACTACCGATTCACTTCAATCGTCAATCATTCTAGCGGGCCAACTGTGTTGGAGTTTTTCGATGTAGAATAAGAACAAAGGCCTCATTGAAAGAGGCCTTTTTCGTTTTAATTAAAAGTAAGCAGTGACGCCTAACCAGAAGTTACGGCCTTTGTCTTTCACGTTGTAATCGTCTGTGAACACCACTTCGCTCACTGCGCCGCGACCAGTTAAGTATTCGTACTCACCATTACCATTTAAGTCCTTATAGTCAGTGCTGTAAGTCGTGAAGTCTTCGTCTAACAGGTTGTTGATGCGGGCATTAATTTGCACGTACTGGTTCACATAGAACTGTGCGCCTAAGTTAAACAAGTTGTAGTCTTTGTAATAAAGAGCCTTGTCCAGCGTCGTGTTCCAGCCACGGTAGCGATCTGAGCGGAAAACGCCTTGTAGGTAGATCTCAATGTTGTCTGTGGCATCCCAGCTCACGGTGAGGTTAGCCATGTGTTCAGCAGTATTCGTTAACGGCTGACCCTCCTCAGACCCACTCTTTTGTTCGCTGTCTGTCCATGTGTAGTTACCATTGATAGACCAGGTTTGCGAAATATCGTAACGACCAGCTACTTCAATACCTTGAAGGTCTACTTCGTCGATATTAATTTTCTGGCTGTAACTTTGGTAACCCAGTTGGTCGTACTCACCTAAATTCACGCAGGGCTTTACGCCACCTGTTTGTTCACAGCTTTGAATGCTATCACCTCTGGCAATTTTGTCTTCAAACTGGGTGTTGTAATAGGTGATGTTAAAGTTGTGGCCAGCTGTGCCTGAGCTCCAATAAAGCGCAATTTCAGAGTTCACGCTGGTTTCTGGCTCTAAGTCAGGGTTACCCGCGAATGGACTCGTTCCTTGGCCACCAAAGCCTGTAATACCGTCGTATAAGTCGGTTGTTTTTGGTGTTTTATAACCAGTGCTTACACCACCTTTTACTGTCCAGCCATTATCAAAAGTGTAAACACCATAAGCCCGTGGCGATACTTGGCTACCAAATACGTCGTGATTGTCGTAACGCACACCTGTGGTGAAAGTAAAGGCATCGTTTGGCATCCAGTTATCTTCAACAAATACTGAGTGCATGTTTTGCTCTTGCACCTTACCAGCTTCGTTGCTTTCTAGTCCGAACACGCCATCTTTCAACTTGCCGTCAATTAATTGGGCACCAACAACAAGGTGGTGTTCACCGATAGCACCGCTAAGAGGAATATCAAAGCGTAAGTCATAAGTGTATTGGCTGCTTTCTAATGGACGCTGCGAGCGCGGCAAAAAGGTTTCTTCTGCTAAGTCTTTACGCGCTTGTTCGTCCATACCAGCATATGCGCCGGTGCCGTCGTACATCTCTTGTAACAATAGACGCTCCGCCACACTCAAAGGTAGGGTACGGCCATTATTCTGAGTATCCACATAAGCGACAGCGGCCTTCATCGTTGCCCAGCTAAATTCACCTTCGTAATCAAGTGACCACCACTGTCGGTCAAACGTTTGCTCTGCTGCGTAGCCTGCACGTGGGTTAACTTGCCCACGTCGAGCTTGCCAAATGGATTCAATGTTGTCTTTGGTGCCTAACGGGTAATTAATTTCACCTGATTCAATGTCATAGCTAGGAGTGTTGTCATATACCTGATGTGAGTCATCAAAGTCAAAGCGTAGGTGATGACCTTTCGCAACCGTGTAGTTAAGTGAGAAACCATACTCTTCGTTGGTGTTATCTACGGTACGGCCACCTCTACCAAAGCCAAGTTCACGCACGTGAATAACACCATTAGGATCAACAGCTGGCTCAAACCTAGGTGATGACGCTTGTTGGTCATAAATACTACCGCGTACACCTAGCGTTAGTACGTTTTTGATCAGCGGCCCAGTAAGGTTAAAGTCAGTGGTTACGTCATCACCAAAGTCATCATCTTGCGCAAATGAGCGGCTAAATGACAATGCGCCACTCCAGGTGTCAGTATGTTTTTTGGTAATGATATTAATTACCCCACCAAGCGCATCAGCACCATACAAGGTTGAGGCCGGCCCACGAATTACTTCAATTCGTTCAATTGCATCGACAGGAGGTACATGGTTAAAGGCATTACCGCCAAAGTTGTTAGGGTAAATATCACCATGGTTGTTTTGACGTTTGCCATCAATTAGCAAGAGTGTGTACTCGCCGGTTAAACCACGCATGCTCACACTACCTTGGCCTGTTTTATCTCGGGTTGTACCTATGTCTATCCCTTCTAAATACTGCACGGCGTCTAAAACAGAGGTGAAAGAGTGCGCTTTAATATCTTTGTTGGTCACGATTGAAATGCTGGCTGGTGCATCCGTGACTTTTTGCTCGAAACCCGTAGCCGTAACCACGATACGTTCCATTTCTTGAGTGCTTGGCTTTTCATCGTCGGCAAAAGCAGCAAAGTGCACGCCCACTGCCAATGCAGGAAGGCTTAGTTTAAATAAATACGACATTAATCATCCCTAAATAAGTAAAAGAACCTCGCAAACAAATGCGAATGATTGTTATTAGCGGTGGGTATGATACAGGAACGAACTATGTGATCAATAACGATTATCATTTATGTTCAGCAAAAATAAACAAAACTACCTTATTCGCGCTTTCTAATGGGGAAAACATCAATAATCAGGGGCTTAAAAACAAAAAAGCCTGCAATCAATGCAGGCTTTCTTTAGGAAGGTGCTAACTAAGATGGCGCAATTCAAGGTCAGAAATATGCTCTTCTAAGCCGTCATTTGGTCCCAGCTCTTCATAAGCCGACTGCATCTTCAACAGCGCTTGGGTGGCACCGAGCGCCGATAACGCTCGCTCAGCTTCGCGCAGCGAATTAAAGGACTTGGTAACCTCATGATGATCAGCCAAAATATGGTAGTTACCCAGGGTGTCTATCACCCCAGCTAGATAGTGACTGGCATCGGCATAACTGAGGATAATGGCACGATAGTGACTATCCGCGATGGCCGCTTTTAGTTGATTGGCTTGCATGCTGTTGCTCCTAAAATATGCTCTCCTAGATTAAAGGTAGCAGAGGAATAAGGCCGCGTTTTCCTTATCCACACTTCGCACTTAGGCATGGAGTAAATTTACGTTCCAACTATTTCTCTGTGCTATGCTCAAGTGCAGAGGGAACCAGCATACAAATCAATGGTCTACCTTTAGGGTCTGTTTATCTTTGCGGTTTACTTTATGTTCAATCTAAACGCATTCTGATCACGACGCTCGTTATGATGCATAGTCATTCTATGTTCATCGCGAGCAACACAGAGCAGGATGCGTTTAGGTGAACCCGTAGGGCAGCGTTTGTAGCGCATTTCTACTGTGTTGTTACATGTTTATGTAGAATAACTACACCACACATGTGCCGCCTTGTACAAATACACTACAAACTGCTGCAGAAACAAACAACAAAGGTCAACAGACCCTAGTAACAAAAATAATATTCAGGTGTGGCTCAGACACTTAAGCCGACGCTCAGTTTTAGCTCACTTTGTGTTCAGCTTAACCGATTAAGCTCACACCCTTTCGCTATTACCACCTTGGTAGCGCACATATAACTTTTTATCTTAATAACACTGAATTTTTATGTATCGAATTTTACTTATTTCTTTTTTCCTGGTGTTGGCTGGCTGTCAAACAACGCCATCGAACGATAACCAGACGCAGCAGGATACAACTGCAACGGATAACCAAAGCAGCGCAGGCACAATCACAACTGATAGCGTCAGCACCAAGCAGAATGACCAGCAAACCAAAACAGCAAGTACACTCACACCGCAACAAGTTGAAGACGTATGGCAACGCATTCGCATGCAACTGCGCTTTGCCGACTCAGATCATCCCGCGGTACAGCAGCGTATCGACTGGTATTTATCGCACCCTAACTATATGGAAGAGATCAGCCGCCGTGCCGAGCCTTACCTGTACCATATTGTTACCGAGGTGGAAAAGCGCGAGCTGCCTATTGAACTGGCGCTTATGCCGCTGATCGAAAGCGACTTTGATGCCAGTGCTTACTCACATAAGCATGCCTCGGGTCTGTGGCAGCTCACCCCGTCTTTAGCCAAATATTTTGGTGTGAAAATCAGCCCTTGGTATGACGGTCGTCAGGATGTAGTCGACAGCACTCAGGCGGCGCTGGACTTTATCGAGTATCTGCATAAGCGCTTTGACGGCGACTGGTATCACACCATAGCCGCCTATAACGTCGGCGAAGGCCGGGTGTTAAAGGCCATTGAAAACAATAAAAAAGCCGGTAAGAGCACCGACTTTTTCGCCCTGAAACTGCCCAAGCAAACTCGCCACTATGTGCCTAAACTGCTGGCGGCGGTGCAACTGCTTAAGCATCAGAAAATGGAGTTTCCTCTAATAGCCAACAAGCCAAGCATTACCACCTTGCCGATTTCTGGTGCCGTGGTGCTGGCCGATAAAACGAAATGGGGTAAGCTGGAACAGCTTAACCATGGGGTGATCCGCTTTCCAGCCATCATAGACGCCCCGCACCTAGTTGTGCCGGTAGAGGGTAAGCAACAATGGCAGGCACTTATTGCCGACCAGCAGAGCAGCGATTACAGCCAGTGGCAAAATTACACCATAGCAAAAGGCGACAGCCTAAGCGTTATCGCCAAACGTTATTCGCTCACGGTGCAGCAATTAAAAACCTTTAATAACCTAAAGTCGGATCGCATCCGTATCGGCGACAAGCTGATTTTGCCTGTGCTGGCGGATGAGCAAATTGAATACAAGGTGGCCTCAGGCGACAGCCTGTGGAAGATAGCCCGTCGTTATCAGGTGAGCGTGACCAAGCTCAAGCAGTGGAATAATCTCTCCAAGGATGCGCTGCGTATTGGCGACACACTGACCCTGTTTTTATCGCGCGGTTAATATAAATACCCAATAATAAGGCCGCTTTTTAGCGGCCTTATTATTTTCTAAATGGTTACGTCATCACGCTAATCTTCATTATTGCCATACCAGTTAAACTTACGGGTCAGCATCATGATCAAACTAAGCACAGCAAATACCAAGGTCGCCCCCATCAACAAGGCATAATCCTCCGCCGCCAGCAGGCTAAACAAAACCCCATACAGCAGCGCAATAGCGCCTAAGAATACCCCTCCCTGGCGCGAACTGTGCAGCATACCCGCCACATAAATACTCAACAGCAAACTCGAGGCCAAAGCCGATACCAGGTAAGCCAGATTAAAGCCAAAATGTTCGCTGAGCGATACCAGCATCAAATAGAACACGGCTATGGCCAGGCCGACAAAACCATATTGCACCGGATGAATCGCGTCTTTGCGCAGTATCTCCAGTAAAAAGAAACTTGAAAACACCAGTACCAAAACCAAAAGCGCATAGTTAGTGGCGCGATGGCTTTTCAGATAATGATCGACCCCATCTACTAGATTTACGCCCAGGCTACGCTCCCTTAAGTTACTGCAATCGCCCTTGCTGCGCACACAGTTGCCAAACAGCTCCTGCATATTGGTAGCGAAGAAATTAGTCTGCCACTTGGCGGTAAATTGCTCGCTATCTATGCTTGATGAGGTTGGTAAGTAGTCACCAACAAAGCTCGGGTGAGGCCAATCGGCGGTCATGGTGACATGGGTTTCTTCGCCCACGGGGGCAATAGCAAAACGCTTCATGCCCTGCAGGTTAAGATTGATCTGCACCGACACCTTCTCCTGCGTCAGCAGGGTCTGTAAGTCCAAAGGCGCATGCACACCATCGGCCAGTTGTTTAATCTGACTGCCGGGCAGAAACGCCAATTGCTCGCCGGCCATTTGCGCCATGCTGCCAACGCCAATACCACGAATATCCTGCACCACCATCACCAGATTCAGCTTGGTGATATCCTTGTCTTCATAATCTTTGAGTTTGCGCGTGTTAAAGGTGGCGGAAATATCGTTTTGCGAGCGATAAAGGTTGGCCTTATAGATGCCGCGAAACTTCTCGTAGGTGCTTAACTGCGCCTGCCATTTTAACTCGCTCGGCAACAGCAACCGCTTGTGTAGCACGGTATAGCTTTGTCCCTGCTCATTATGCTTGGGTTCCATATATTCTAAATACAGGAACGGCCCTATTATGCCCTGCTCGCCACTGCTGCTACGGGCGATTTCCTGTTGCACTTCCTGATGGCGCTCGGAGCGCTCCATTATCAGCCCCTTGATCATCATAATTGGCACCAAGATAAGCAGTACAAGGCCGGCGATAATGAGTAATTTATTACCTAGTTTTTGTCTCATTTAATAAACTCCATGTGATGAATAACCCTAGCTTATTCAACAAGATTGGAGTTTAGGTGCGGCTAATGTGGAGATTTTATGGAGTTGTGAATATCAAGGTCACGCGCACCCCGCCGGGCACATTGGCAATGTGCAATTCACCTTGATGCAATTGCATTATCTGCTCAACAAAGGTCAGGCCCAGGCCAGAACTCTTGTGGCCATTATCGCGCGGCAACGAATAAAAGCGCTCACACACCTTGCTAAGAGCATAATCGGGGATAGTCGCACCCTGATTAAAAACCTGTATCAGGGTGCGATCAGCTTCCGTCTGCACAGACACATTCACCTCACCGCCAACAACAACAAAATCGAGGGCATTTTCCAGTAAATTGTAGAGCGCCTGTTGTACCAAGAAGGCATCACCAAGCAGACTTTGTCCAGGGTCACAATTAACCTGCATCTGAACCCGTTTCTGGGTGCTGGTGGCCAGCATGGATTCACACACGCGGTTAATTAAAGGCGCCAGCTCAATCAACTCCTTGCTCTGTAGTTGCGGCTGCTTTTCAAGCCTGGCCAGAGCCAGGAGGTTGTCGATCAGCTGCTGCATGCGTTCACTTTCTTTCTCAATATTACTAGCAAAGAGCTGCTGCTTTTGCTCCGTCAGCGGCGTTTGTAACAGCTCGCTGGCTCCTTTTATGGCACTCAGTGGGCTTTTCAGCTCATGTGTCAGGGTTTGCACATATTGTTCCACATAGTTTTTACCATCCAGTTTGGCACGCATGGCCGCCAGCGCCTCACTCAGCTGCCCGTATTCATAGAAGATGCGAAATACCGGTTGCCTAGCCTTTTCGCCACGACCCAGTTTGGCGGCATAGTTTGCCAGCTTATCCAGCGCCGTATTGATACGCCAGGCGATCAAGGCACCGAGCAACAAGGCCACCACACTCATCACCACCAGCCAGGTCAGCACCCGATATTTAGCTTTATCGATAAAGGGTTGCACCGAGCGATTGGCCTTGGCCACGGTGACACTGCCAATGATCTCACCATCCGCGCGAATGGGCGCCGCCACATGCATAACCGTGGATGAAGGCTCCTCACCCTCTTGTATGCTTGAGCGCGCTCCATACTCGCCACGCAGCGTCAGATAAACATCGTTCCAACGGGAAAAATCCGCCCCCACATCCCGCTGCCAGGAATCGACTAGGACGATACCGTTAGCATCGGTGATATAAATTCTGTGGTTAATACTGCTTTTATCCACGCCCCAGATCGCCGCATTGGGAGCGCGCTGACCAAAATGGCTCAGAAGCTCGGCAAATTCACTACCAGATAAGGTGTCCTGCTGCAGATACGGCGCCGCCAGGGTTGCCAACAGGTTGGCCATATCCACCAGGGTTTCTTCACTCACCTGGCGCACCGTAGGCTTAATCTCCCGCATCACGGTCGAGCTGATCACATAGGTAGTCAAGGCCACCACTACAACATACAAGAGAAAAAGCCGCAGACCGAGAGGAATGCGCGGCCATTGAAACAATTTATCGACCCAGGAGCGATCGTTACTTTGGCTCATAAAAGTACCCGAAACCGCGCTTGGTATGGATCACCTCTGCCAGGTCTTGGCTCTTCAACTTGTGTCGAATAGCCTTGATATGGGTGTCTATATTGCGGGCATAATGAGATGCATTGGCCATATCCGCGGCACACATAAGTTGCTCACGGCTAAAAACCTGGTGCGGATAGCTATGGAGCTTAAGCAGCAGCTTGTATTCCAGCGCTGTTAATTGCAGCGCCTGTGCGCCGACATAAAAGTCATACTGGCGGGCGTGCAGCCCAGTGTAGGCCTGAGTCTCAGGTTCAGGGGCTTCTACCTTGTTCATACGCAGCTTAATGCGGGCCAGCACCTCGCGGGGACTAAAGGGCTTGGTAACATAGTCATCGGCGCCGATTTCCAGGCCCACCACCCTGTCGATTTCATCGCTGCGAGCGGTTAAAAAGATAATGGGCACAGTAGAGAAGCTGCGTATCTGTTTACACAGTTCAAAGCCATTACCATCGGGCAGACCCACATCGAGCAACACCAAAGCCACCTGCTGATCTTGTATAACGGCCAACCCCTGCGCGGCGGTAGCACACCAGCTGACGCTCAACCCCGCTTGTTCTATTACATGCACCAGGGTATCGGCTATGGCCGGCTCATCTTCAATCACCACTATGTGTTGGTTCGTCATACAGGTGTCCATTGGGTCTATTTTTTATTTTCCCCACATATAGTTACAGGACGTTCATCGTTAATCAAGATGCTAGAAAATGATCCGCACACAGGCGCACTTTGTGACATTTGTTGCCAGCAGGCACAAAAAAGCCGCTTTACGCGGCTTTCTCTAACTGGAATAAGCAATTAGCTTTTTTTAACCGGGCGTTGCCAGCCATCCAGGTTGCGCTGCTTAGCACGCGCCACGGCCAGTTGGTTGTCACCTACGTTCGTTGTCACTACTGAGCCGGCACCCACGGTGGCGGTGTGGCCGATCTCAACCGGTGCTACCAGCGATGAGTTAGAACCGATAAAGGCGTTGTCGCCGATAATGGTTTGCGACTTGTTCACACCATCATAGTTACAGGTGATGGTACCGGCGCCGATATTCACCTTCTCGCCTATCTGCGCATCGCCAAGGTAGGTAAGGTGGTTTGCCTTAGAGCCCTTGCCTAAACGCGATTTCTTCATCTCAACGAAGTTACCTATGTGCGAGTCTTCTTCCATCACCGCACCTGGGCGAAGGCGAGCAAATGGGCCCAGGGTGCATTTAGCGGCCACAGTGGCATCTTCAATCAGGGTATTGGCCTTGATCACTACGCCATCGCCAATTTTGCAGTTTTTCAGCACACAGTTAGGGCCAATGATCACATCGTCGCCTAGCTCTACATTGCCTTCAAAAATAACGTTTACGTCTATTTGTACATCTTGGCCAGTTGTTACAGTGCCGCGTACATCGATGCGGGCAGGATCGGCGAGGCTGGCGCCGTTAATCATCAGCTCTTCCGCCTGCCATGCTTGATAGGCACGCTCTAGCTGAGCGAGCTGTACGCGATTGTTAGCACCTTCCACTTCCATAGGATGCTCCGGCTGGCTTGAACTGATCTCTACGCCCTCAGCGTGCGCCATGGCGACAACATCCGTAAGATAGTATTCGCCTTGGGCATTGTTATTGGAAAGATTGCCTAACCACTTTTTCAACAGGCCGCCGTTACAGGCCATAATGCCGGTGTTGATTTCTGTGATGGCCAGTTGCTCAGGGGTGGCGTCTTTTTGTTCAACAATACCAACCAGTTTGCCATTTTCACGCAGCATGCGGCCATAACCGGTCGGGTTTTCCAGATCTACGGTTAATACCGCTAGGCCCATCTCTGGCGTTGCAGTCAAAAGTTTTTCCAGGGTCGATTTTTTGGTAAGCGGCACATCGCCGTAAAGAATAAGCACTGTGTCATTGTCTGCAATGTGCTCTTTGGCTACGGCTACGGCGTGACCCGTGCCCAGCTGCTCTGCTTGCAACACCCAGTTCAATTCGTTACCCGTGAGTTGCTGTTGCAGCATCTCGCCGCCATGGCCGTAAACCAGGTTGGTTGCTTTGGCGCCCAAGGCTTTGGCATTGTCGATAACATGCTGCACCATGGGTTTACCGGCGATTGGGTGCAATACCTTGGGAAGCTTTGAGCGCATGCGAGTTCCCTTACCCGCGGCCAAAATAACTGTGGTCAAATTCATTTTTATATCCTTTTCGCTCTAGGCCAAGTGTCGGCCTAAAGACCGACCTACATAACGGCGTACAATTTGCCAATATTGTAACCGCTCAATCATGAACATTGAACGAATAGGCATAAAAAACCCACGCTGTTAGCGTGGGTTTTTGCAAACCTTTTAGGTTGATAGCTATTAGCTGTTACGCAATAGACGAAGAACGCGAAGTTGCGCAAGCGCCTCTTCTAGTTGCACTGCTGCTTGTTGGTAATCCAACTCGCCGCTTTGTGCTTTATCCATCTGTTCTTGCGCTTCACGTTTGGCCTGCTCTGCTGCCTGCTCATCAAGCTCAGTCGCTCGAATCGCGGTGTCAGCTAGCACGGTCACATTATGAGGTTGTACCTCAAGTGTGCCGCCAGCAATATAGATGATCTCTTCACCACCTAGCTGCTTAACTAAACGTACCATACCAGGTTTGAGGGCAGTCAGTAGCGGCGCGTGACCAGGCATAACACCTAGTTCACCTTCACTACCTGTCACTTGAAGTGATTCTACGCGGCCTGAGAAAATCATCTCTTCAGCGCTAACAACATCAAGATGTACGGTCATAGCTGCCATACTCCCCTCCTAATTACATGCTTTTCGCTTTTTCAACAGCTTCTTCGATAGAACCTACCATGTAGAACGCTTGCTCTGGTAGTTCATCGTAGTCGCCGTCAAGAATGCCTTTAAAGCCTGAGATAGTGTCTTTTAGTGAAACGTATTTACCTGGCGCACCTGTAAATACCTCAGCAACGAAGAACGGCTGAGATAGGAAACGCTGGATCTTACGTGCACGTGATACCACTTGCTTATCTTCGTCAGATAGCTCGTCCATACCTAGGATGGCGATGATATCTTTCAGCTCTTTATAACGCTGTAGTACGGTTTGAACGCCACGAGCAACGTCGTAGTGCTCTTGACCGATTACTAGCGGGTCAAGCTGACGTGAAGAAGAATCAAGAGGGTCTACCGCAGGGTAGATACCTAGTGATGCGATATCACGAGAAAGTACAACAGTCGCGTCTAAGTGCGCGAAGGTTGTTGCTGGTGACGGGTCAGTCAAGTCATCCGCAGGTACGTATACCGCTTGGATTGAAGTGATTGAACCAGTCTTAGTAGAAGCGATACGCTCCTGTAGAACACCCATCTCTTCTGCTAGTGTAGGCTGGTAACCTACTGCTGAAGGCATACGACCTAGAAGTGCTGATACTTCAGTACCGGCTAGGGTATAACGGTAGATGTTATCTACGAAGAATAGTACGTCACGACCTTCGTCACGGAACTTTTCAGCCATAGTTAGACCGGTTAGTGCAACACGTAGACGGTTACCCGGTGGCTCGTTCATCTGACCATATACTAGAGATACTTTATCTAGTACGTTTGAGTCGTTCATTTCGTGATAGAAGTCATTACCTTCACGTGTACGCTCACCAACACCAGCGAATACTGAGTAACCGCTGTGCTCGATTGCGATGTTACGGATAAGTTCCATCATGTTTACGGTTTTACCTACACCCGCACCACCGAATAGACCAACTTTACCACCCTTAGCGAATGGACAAACCAAGTCGATTACTTTGATACCGGTTTCTAGTAGCTCAACCGAGTTTGATTGATCTTCATAAGAAGGTGCTTCACGGTGAATAGACATACGCTCTTCTTCACCGATTGGGCCAGCTTCATCAATTGGGTTACCCAATACGTCCATGATACGACCTAGGGTCTTAGTACCAACTGGAACCTTGATTGGCTCGCCTGTGCCTTCTACTGATGTACCACGACGTAGACCGTCGGTAGTACCAAGTGCGATACCACGTACCACACCGCCACCTAGCTGCTGTTGCACTTCTAGTGTCAAACCTGCTAGGTCGCCATCTGTTACTTTTAGTGCGTCATATACGGCTGGCACGTTGTCTTGTGGGAACTCGATGTCCACAACGGCGCCGATAATTTGGACGACCTTACCTAAACTCATGTCTATTCCTCTCGTTAAACTTTGCCGAAGCGTTAAACTGCTGCCGAACCACCAACAATCTCACTGATTTCTTGTGTGATTGCTGCTTGACGCGCTTTGTTATATTGCAATTGCAACTTATCCATCAGGTCACCGGCGTTGTCAGTTGCAGCTTTCATTGCAACCATACGCGCGGCCTGTTCAGACGCTGCATTCTCAACCACACCTTGATAAACTTGTGACTCAATAAAGCGCACCAACAGAGTTTCCAAAATGGCCTCTGGGCTTGGCTCGTATAAGTAGTCCCAAGCGTGGGCTGATACTTCTTCTTCAGCTTTTGGCAAAGGTAATAACTGATCGATTACTGGCTCTTGCTTCATGGTATTTACAAAGTTGTTGTAAACCACGAATAAACGGTCAATTTTGCCTTCAGCGAATTCATCTAACATGACTTTTACAGGACCGATTACGTCCTGCACTGAAGGGGTATCTCCTAGACCTGCTTTTTTAGCAGCTAGTTGACCACCAAAACGTTGGAAAAACCCGGCAGCTTTACTACCTAAGGTTGCAAAGGTCGCTTGCACGCCCTTTTCTTTCCACGCTTTTACGTCTTGTGTCACTTTCTTGAACTCATTAGTGTTCAAGCCGCCACACAGACCGCGGTCTGTCGAGATAACAATATAACCAACTCGCTTTACTTCACGCTCTTCTAAGAAAGGGTGAGTAAAATCAAGATTAGCTTGAGCAATACGACCGATCACTTTGCGTAAGTTCTCAGCGTATGGACGGCTAGTAGCCACACGGTCTTGCGCTTTCTTCATTTTAGAAGCAGCAACCATTTCCATCGCGCTGGTGATCTTTTGAGTATTTTTAATACTCCCGATCTTGCTTTTAATCTCTTTTCCGCTGGCCATGACTCTCTCTCCGAATCGCGGTGAGTGCTAAGCACTCACCAAGGATAACTAAATTACCAAGTTTGCGTAGACTTGAACTTCTCTAGAAGTTCTTTCAACTGCGCTTCGATCTCGGCGTTGTAGTTACCTGTTTCATTGATTTGAGCCATTAGCCCAGCAAACTCGCTCTTAGCGAAGCCAATTAGGCTTGCTTCGAAGTCCATGATCTTGGCAACTTCGATATCAGCAAGGAAGCCTTTTTCAGCAGCGAAAAGTGATAGAGACATTTCCGCAACAGACATTGGCGTGTACTGTTTCTGCTTCATTAGCTCGGTTACGCGCTCACCATGCTCAAGCTGAGCACGAGTTGCATCGTCAAGGTCAGAAGCGAACTGCGAGAATGCCGCAAGTTCACGGTACTGAGCTAGTGCTAGACGGATACCACCACCTAGTTTCTTAACGATCTTAGTTTGCGCAGCACCACCAACACGCGATACTGAAATACCGGCGTTAACAGCAGGACGAATACCTGAGTTAAACAAGTCAGTTTCTAAGAAGATCTGACCATCGGTGATTGAGATCACGTTGGTTGGTACGAATGCAGAAACGTCACCACCTTGAGTTTCAATGATTGGCAATGCCGTCAATGAACCTGTTTTACCTTTCACTTCACCATTGGTGAACTTCTCAACGTAGTCAGCATTAACACGTGCTGCACGCTCTAGAAGACGTGAGTGAAGGTAGAAAACGTCACCTGGGTACGCTTCACGACCTGGTGGACGCTTAAGAAGTAGTGAAATCTGACGGTACGCTACCGCTTGCTTAGACAGGTCATCGTATACGATTAACGCGTCTTCACCGCGGTCACGGAAGTATTCACCCATGGTACAACCAGCAAATGGTGCTAGGTACTGAAGGGCCGCAGATTCAGAAGCAGATGCAACAACAACAATAGTGTTCTCTAGGGCACCGTGCTCTTCTAATTTACGTACTACGTTAGCAATAGTAGAAGCTTTTTGACCAACCGCTACGTACACACACTTAATGCCTGTGTCTTTTTGGTTGATGATAGCATCGATTGCTAGTGCAGTTTTACCAGTCTGGCGGTCACCGATAACAAGCTCACGCTGACCACGACCAACTGGGATCATCGCATCGATAGACTTATAACCAGTTTGTACTGGCTCATCTACTGATTGACGCTCGATTACGCCCGGGGCGATTTTTTCGATTGGCTCAAAACCGTCACTGTCTAGTGCGCCTTTACCATCGATAGGTTGACCTAGTGTGTTTACAACACGACCTAGTAGACCACGGCCTACTGGTACTTCAAGGATACGACCCGTTGATTTAACTTTTACGCCTTCTTTAAGGTCTGCGTAAGGACCCATTACTACTGCACCTACTGAGTCACGCTCAAGGTTCAATGCGATAGCATAACGGTTGCCAGGAAGCTCGATCATCTCACCTTGCATACAGTCAGCTAGACCGTGGATGCGGATGATACCGTCGGTAACAGATACGATAGTACCTTCGTTACGCGCTTCACTTACAACTTCGAACTGCTCAATACGTTGCTTGATCAGCGCAGAAATTTCTGTGGAATTAAGTTGCATGCTCTTTTTCCCAATTACGATTGTAGTGTAGCCGCTAAGCGGTCAACTTGGCCGCGTACAGAACCGTCGATTACGGTGTCGCCGGCACGAATTACCAATCCGCCAAGGACGGTGGCATCAACACTACAATTCAGCTTAACTTTGCGTGCGAAACGTTTTTCAAGCGCCGCGCCTAGTTGTTCTTGCTGCGCTGCAGCAAGTTCCGTTGCAGAAACCACGGTTACATCGATTTCTTTATCAAATTCTGCTTTTAATTCAGCAAAAAGTTCAGCAACGTCAGGCAGGGCAGCTAAACGCTCATTTTCGGCCATTAGCTTGATAAGGTTTTGACCTTGTTCGTTGAGTTGCTCTGCACACACCTTGATGATTACATCAGCCTGTGCAGACGCAGAAGGTAAGTTGCCAAGAATGACTTTAACCTGCGAATCGCTGGCCACTTGACCAGCGAATTGCAGCATTTCAAACCATTGTGCAACTGAGCCCTTCTCAACGGCAAGCTCAAAAGCCGCTTTAGCGTATGGGCGAGCGATAGTAGTCAATTCAGACATGCTCATACCCTCCTAATTACAGCTCGGCGACAAGTTTTTCAACGATGTCGCTGTGTGCGGCTTGGTCAATTTCACGCTTAAGAATGCGCTCGGCACCAACCACAGCTAGAGAAGCAACTTGCTTACGCAGGTCTTCTTTAACACGGTTGCGCTCAGCTTCAATCTCAGAGTGACCTTGAGCTATGATGTTCTCACGTTCTTGCTGGCCACGAGTTGTCTCGTCATCAACAATTTGTGAGGCACGCTTTTTAGCTTGCTCGATGATTTCTGCAGCCTGAGCTTTGGCGTCTTTTAACTGCTCTGTCGCTTTCTGACGAGCTAGTTCTAAGTCTTTCTCAGCTTTATCTGAGGCAGCTAAACCATCTTCAATTTTCTTTTGGCGAGCTTCGATTGCACCGTTTAGTGGTGGCCACACGAACTTCATGCAGAACCATACAAAAACGACGAATGCGATTAATTCACCGATAAGAGTGGCGTTAATATTCACGACCGCTCCTCCTTATTGACAGTTGTTCGAAAAGCTACTTGTAAATTAAAGTGCGAACAACATGTACATAGCGATACCAACACCGATCATAGCTACGGCATCGATAAGACCAGCAAGGATGAACATTTTAACCTGTAGTGAAGGTGCTAGTTCTGGTTGACGAGCACATGCTTCTAGGAATTTACCACCCATGTTACCGAAGCCAATAGCTGTGCCGATAGCACCGAAGCCGATTAGTAGAGCAACAGCGATTAGTTTAATAGCAACTGCGATTTCCATTTTTATCTCCAAAGTTTCAATAGTAAGTTAAAGTTAAAAAATCTTTATTAAAAACAATATATTAATGATTGTCTGTGCTTGCCATGCTGAGGTAAACAATAGTCAGCATCATAAATACGAACGCTTGCAGTACGATAACCAGGATGTGGAATACCGCCCAAACAAAGTGCAATGGCAACTGCATTAGACCAATAGCACCGATGAGGATGAAGATCATCTCACCTGCGTATAAGTTACCGAACAAACGCAGCGCCAACGAGAATGGCTTAGCGACCAACGCAATTGTTTCAAGTAATAAGTTACAAGGGATCAGGAACACCATAGCTAGCTTACTTTTAGCGCTAAATGGGTGTAGCGTCAGTTCCGCGATAAAACCACCTAAGCCTTTGATACGGATTGAGTAACCGATCATTAGCAGGAATACACCAATAGCAAGGCCAACGGTCATATTCAAGTCAGTGGTAGGTACAATTTTCATGTACACATCGTGTGAATCCATGCCCAGCGCCTGCTCACCTACAAACCCAGCGAATGCCGGAAGGAAGTCAACCGGGATTAAGTCCATAAGGTTCATAAGGAATACCCAGACGAAGATTGTCAGGGCTAGCGGAGCAATGAGTTTGCTTTTACCTTGGTAGGTATCGCGCACGTTGTCACCAACGAACTCAACAATCATTTCAATGAAACATTGAAATTTACCAGGTACACCTGTGTGTGCTTTTTTTGCGGCGCTACGGAAGATCCATAAAAATACAAGACCTAAACCGATTGACCATGCGAGAGTATCTACATGCCATGTCCAGAAACCACTGTCGACACATGCTTTGTTGAACTCGATACCGGCGTCGGTCGAGCACATCTTTGCATTGGTCAAGTGGTGCTGAATATGGCTCGATAGAGTCACTTCTTCTGCAGCCATGTTTTATCCCAAAAGTTAATGATTAAAAAAAATCGGTGCTATCCACTGTGTGGCAAAAATCAGCAAATAAGCGCTGAAAAAAGGTACTGGAAGTAAGAATAAATATTTAAAAGCCAGTACAAACATACACACAGTGAGCATAAACTTTAATGTTTTACCTCGTTTTAGCGAGGCATACACTTGTTCTGCTTTGCTCGCGCCCATATATCGAAATGCATAGACGGCAAATACAAAATTAGGGAGTACTGCCGTCAAGCCGCCAAACAATGTCGCGCGACCTGCGTCTACTCCCCAACAAACTAAAACTATTACTGCAGCTAAAATTGCTACGACACCCTGAAAAAGAACGCCTTTAAATGCGGCTCGGCGATATGGGCCAGATAACCTTTGCGTCACTTTTCATTAACCTTAATTACGTTAAGTTTCATTTGGGTGCTAAAACTGGCGAAATTATACTGATTTCTAGCCAATTTGCAACTTGAGCAAGATGAAATTGTGTCAATTTCACCCCCGAGATCACGGGGGCGAGAAGGGGATTGTTAAACCTGATTAAGCTGTGGGTCGATACGCTCTAAAATACCTTCAAGTTCGTCTAAATTAGTGTAAGAAATCACCAACTTACCCTTACCTTTCTGGTTGTAGTTAATTTCAACCTTGGCACCGAGATTATCTTGGAGCTTTTGCTCTAACTGTTTGACGTCTGGGTCTTTTTCTTTTTTAACCGGTTTTTCTGTGGGTTCCAGCAGAGAACGCACCAGTTTTTCCGTTTCTCGTACGGTTAAAGCCTTGGCTACGGCGCTGCGGGCGGCCTCAGATTGGGCTTCACCACTGAGCGCCAGCAAACAGCGGGCATGACCCATCTCTATGTCGCCATGTTCTAACATGATTTTTACATCATCGTTGAGATTGTTCAAACGCAGCAGGTTGGTCACTGTGGTGCGGGATTTACCCACCGCATCGGCCACCTGCTGATGCGTCAGTGAAAACTCTTCAATTAAACGCTCTAAAGCAATGGCTTCTTCCATGGCATTGAGGTCTTCACGTTGAATGTTTTCAATCAGGGCAATGGCCACGGCGGCTTCATCGGCAACATCCTTGATTAAACAAGGCACCATATCCAGCTTGGCCAGTTGTGCGGCACGCCAGCGGCGCTCACCGGCGATAATTTCGTATTGCTGCTCGCCCAGTTGGCGCACCACTATGGGTTGAATAATACCTTGGGCACGAATCGAGCTGGCCAGCTCTTCAAGAGCGTCTTCGGCCATATCCTTGCGCGGCTGATACTTGCCGGGACGTAAAAACTCGATCGCCAGCTTTTGCAATTCGCCTTTAAGGGCTTGCTCGCTCGGCCCCTCATCGGCGCTTTGCTCTGAGCTAGGTGCAACGGGTTTTGACGACGTGAGTAGGGCATCCAGGCCCCTTCCTAATCCACGTTTTTTAGCAGACATTGATTCGCTTACCTCTAGATTTAGGCGACTGCAGATGTTTGTTTTTCTTTGCGGCGCAGCATTTCACCGGCCAAGGCTAGATACGCCTTGGCTCCTGCAGAGGCTCTGTCGTAATACATGGCCGGGGCGCCAAAGCTGGGGGCTTCGGCAAGGCGAACGTTGCGCGGAACTACGGTCCGATAAACCTTATCGCCAAAATGCTGTTTCAGCTGTTCGGAAACATCATTGGCAAGGCGGTTGCGCGGATCGTACATGGTTCGCAAAATGCCTTCAATCTGTAATTTGGGGTTAACCAGTTGCGCTAACTGCTCTATGGTTCCCATCAAGGCGGTGATCCCTTCCAGGGCATAATATTCACACTGCATGGGCACCAGCACAGAATCGGCGGCGGCCATGGCATTGACGGTCAACATATTCAGCGATGGCGGACAGTCGATAAAAATATACTCGTAGTCGGCTTGGACCTTTTCCAGAGCATTGCGCAAACGTACTTCACGGGCGAACAATTCCATCAGTTTGACTTCCGCCGCGGTGACATCACCGTTAGCAGCGATCAAATGATACTCGCCTGAAGTTTGCGTGATCACTACCTCTTCGAAGGGTTTGTCTTCGATCAGCAGATCATAGACAGTGTCAACGTCATCGTATTTATCAACGCCGCTGCCCATGGTGGCATTGCCCTGAGGATCGAGATCGATCAGCAACACCTTGCGTTTGGTCGCAGCCATTGAGGCCGCCAAATTTACGGCCGTAGTGGTTTTACCCACACCACCTTTTTGGTTTGCAATAGCAATGACTTTAGCCACGTTGATCCTCGCCAATTAATCTTTTTTTAGAATTATAAGATGGCGCTCGCCCTCTAATTCAGGAACCCTAAGCTCAATGTTTTGCTCGAAAGAGAAGCCGTCGGGAAGGTTTGCCAATTCTTGCTCAGGGTACTGACCTTTAAGCGCAATAAAGCGTCCGTCCTGATCTATTAAATGCGCGCACCAATGCAGCATATCATCAATAGAGGCAAAGGCGCGAGATAGCACCCCATCTAATTTAACACTTGGCTGATATTCTTCAACTCGACTCTGCACCGGGGTTACATTTTTTAGGCCAAGCTCGTGTTTTACCTGCTTTAAGAAGGTAACGCGCTTGCCAAGACTGTCGAGTAAGACGAACTCAGTATCGGGCAGGGCGATGGCCAATACCATGCCGGGCAGACCTGGGCCAGTACCCACATCTATGTAGTGTTGACCTTTCAGATGCTCAGCCACCACTAAACTATCCATGATGTGCTTGATCAGCATGTCTTTAGGATCGCGAATCGAGGTGAGGTTATAGGCTTTGTTCCACTTGTCCAGCAAAGCAACATAGGCAAGTAATTGCTGGATTTGTTGCTCACTAAGAGAAATGCTGGCCTTAGCCAGCAATTGTTTAAATTTGTTTTCTAACACGCTTGCCCTTGGTTACGCGGATTTGCGTAACATTCCTTGCTTCTTGAGATAGACCAATAATAACGAAATCGCCGCTGGAGTAATACCAGAAATGCGCGATGCCTGGCCGATAGTGTCCGGGCGGGCGTCGGTCAGTTTGGCGACCACTTCGTTCGAAAGACCGGAAACCTGGCTGTAATCGAAGTCTTTTGGCAACAAGGTTTCTTCATGGCGCAACTGTTTGGCTATCTCATCCTGCTGACGGGCAATATAACCGGCGTACTTGGTTTGAATAGCCACCTGCTCAAGAGCAGCTTCGTTACTTGACGGTGACTCAAGACCGCTAATGGCATACAGCGCCTTGTGATCAATTTCAGGGCGACGGATCAGCTCTTCCAAACTTGCTTCACGGGTCAAAGGCGCTTTTAGCAGATCGTTAACAGAATCTAATGATGGATGATCCTTATGGATCCAGGTTGAGCGAATACGCTGAGTTTCTTGCTCCATCACTTCCAGCTTGTCATTGAACGCTGCCCAGCGCTCATCACAGATCAGGCCAAGTTCACGACCCTTGGCGGTAAGACGTAGATCAGCATTGTCTTCACGCAGCAATAAGCGATATTCAGCGCGTGAGGTAAACATGCGATACGGCTCTTTAGTACCTAAGGTCGCAAGATCGTCGATTAACACGCCTGTGTAAGCCTCGTCACGGCGTGGTGTCCAGGCATCTTTGCCTTGCACTTGCAATGCTGCGTTCATACCTGCGATCAAGCCTTGGGCACCGGCTTCTTCATAGCCCGTAGTACCGTTGATCTGGCCCGCAAAGAACAAACCATTGATAAATTTGGTTTCCAGCGATGGTTTTAGATCGCGTGGGTCGAAGAAGTCATACTCGATGGCATAACCAGGACGACAAATATGAGCATTTTCAAAACCGCTAATGCTACGCACTATGTCCATTTGCACATCGAACGGCAGACTGGTTGAAATGCCGTTAGGGTAGAGCTCATAAGAGGTTAGGCCCTCTGGCTCAACAAAGATCTGGTGTTTGTCTTTATCAGCAAATCGGACGATCTTATCTTCAATCGAAGGACAATAACGTGGACCTATGCCCTCAATCACTCCGGAATACATGGGCGAACGGTGCAGGTTGTTATTGATGATCTCGTGCGTTTTCTCATTGGTATAGGTGATATAACAAGGGATCTGTTGCGGGTGATCACTGGCTTTGCCCATAAATGAGAAAACCGGAGTCGGGGTATCACCAGGCTGAGTTTGCATCTTGCTGAAATCAACTGTGCGTGCATCAATACGCGGTGGTGTGCCTGTTTTCAGGCGATCAACGCGAAACGGTAATTCGCGTAATCGACGAGCCAGCGCGATCGACGGTGGATCACCGGCGCGGCCGCCTTGGAAATTCTCTAAACCTATATGGATCTGGCCGCCAAGGAAGGTACCTACTGTCAATACCACACTTTGAGCGCTGAATTTCAGGCCCATCTGGGTGACAACGCCAGTTACCTTATCGCCTTCAACGATCAGATCATCACAGGATTGTTGGAAGATCTTCAGGTTTTCCTGGCCCTGTAAAATGGCCTGGATCTCAGCTTTGTAAAGAGCGCGATCCGCTTGTGCTCGAGTTGCACGTACAGCTGGGCCTTTCGATGAATTCAGGGTTCTGAACTGGATGCCGCCCTTATCTATGGCTTTTGCCATGGCGCCGCCTAAGGCATCGATCTCTTTAACTAAATGACCCTTACCTATGCCACCGATCGCGGGGTTACAAGACATTTGGCCAAGGGTGTCCATGTTATGTGTCAACAGCAGGGTATTCATACCCATACGTGCCGCAGCTAATGCCGCTTCGGTGCCAGCATGACCGCCGCCTACAACAATGACATCAAAGTGTTCATGGAAAATCATTTAACGTTTCCTACAACCGGTGAAAGAGAAAAGGGTGCGTATTCTACCTAGAAAATGGGGTAAGGGAAATGGTTAAATAGTGTTCAAGATCTCAAAGTGGATCATATATAAAATAAAGGATCTTTAAAGAGATCTTTTATTGATCTTACTATTAGGATCGACCAGATCTGTTGATAACCATTAAAAACTTTATAAATTCAATAAATTAATCGATCCAAGTAGCTGTAGATATGATCGGATCTAAGGGTAAATAAGCTCTGATCAAATAGCTGTTTTATACACAGGGCAATTCGCGATAGATCTTATCAAGTGCATAATCACCCATTGGATCGCATGATACTCAGCTTTTATCCACATTACGATCTAACTTTTAGATATTTTGTGAATAAGTATTGGGTAAGATCCTTATGCACTTTTCCATGCTTGTAGCAAATTCGGTAGCCATTGCTCGGCGGTATCTTCTGGTAGTTCTTCACCCAGCACATCTATCTCTAATTGCGGCAATAACAAGGTCGCGCCCTTAGTTTGTAATAAGGAAACGATATTTTTAGCGGCAAAATTGAAGGTGTCATAGCTGGAATCACCAACGCCGATCACCGCAAAATGAACCTGGTTCAGCTGTTCATTTGCGTCTAACTGTTCGATAAATGTCAGTAAATTATCCGGATAGTCCCCTGCGCCATGAGTTGAGGTGCATATCAGCCAAGGTTGATCCCTGTCTATATGTTGCAGATCCGGTTGCTCGTGCAACTGAGTTTCTATGCCTTGATCCGCCAAGAGTTGGCTTAGGTGTTCGGCCACATATTCGGTGCCGCCCATTTGGCTGCCAATGATAATTTCCAGCTGTTTCATGTCGTCAAACTAGTCGTTTAATTGGCTGGTATGATACCTGATCTCGCACGTCACTCAATGGATCTATTTATCAGTGTATAAATAATTATGTTTTATACTGTGGAATATATTTTTAGTTGTATGAAAAATATAATGTTTTTTCAAATTTAAGCTGTTGATAAAAAGTCGATAAGCTTAGGTTAAATAGCTAAACCCGTTCACCAAAAAAGGGGGAAAAAGCCTTATTGGCTTATTTCTTAGGGGTGTGCATTATTTGCTTGTGGATAATGATCCAAAAGTGAGAATTAGATCTTAATTCTTAGATCTAATTCATCGGATCCATATAATAAAAGGTTCTAAAAAGAGAAAGATCTTCTGTTTTAGATCTCCTAAGCATGGATGATCTTGTATTAGTTTTAAGCAAACAGCAGCTAGGTGGTGACTTGTTGAGCAACTAAAAACTAATATTTTGCTTGTTCTGCTCTTTTATTCGTAATTATTTACTACTGGCCAAGGAAATGATCGCTCATACCTGTGCCTATAAGATCATAATTAAGCGCTTTTTCTTCCTTAAAGTCCCTATGATTGAACCCAGTTCCGGATGCTGGCCGAGTTGTCTACCCTGTGCTTATCCATTATCTATGTAATAGAAATTAAAGGATTTTTTGTGACCGAGGTTTGCTATTTATGCTAGTTTTAGCGCCGTGACAATATAGGTACGTTCAGTCACAAAATTTCGATCGCTGACCCAATGTCAATGAATGACATTTTCTTCAATAGCGAATCTAAAATCATTTTTTAAAAATATTTCCTTATGAATCAATTTGATAAAAACAAAATTATTTCACTGAACATTCACGATCCGCAGCAAATCAAAGCTGCACTTATTCACTACCAAACGCTTCTTAACGATGGCAGCGCCTTTAATGAGCAACAATTTGATGTGGAGTTTAAACATCAGACTCCTGATGAATTACGTCGCCTGCAGGTAAATGATGCCGGAGAAAACCTGGCGTTGTTAAAAGCGGCCCTGAACCTGGGGCAAGAAGGTGGCGCGCATAACTATAAAGATGAGATCACAGATAATAGAGAGCTTTATATCTCCGAGGTGATCTTGTTTGCTGCTGCGCTGCAGTATCCCGAGATAAAAGACACGGTTGTTGATAGTGCTAAAGCCATAGTGGCGTACAGTCGGCGCATGAACGATACCAGTGATATGTGGCTGGACGATATGCGCGTTTTTGGTATTGAAGCCTTATATATGCTGGCAAAAACCGATCTTCAATATGCCTATTTGATCGGCCAGTATCTTATTCCTTATTGGGATAATGAGCATGCCGGCCAATATGAAGGTTATCTGAGTACCCTTTTAGACGAACATGGCTGGCATCCCGAACTTATAAAAGCCTTTATCTGGTGCGATAGCCCTGAATTTCGTTTAGGTATGTTTGGTGCCCACTTCCATAGTGGTGGTTTGAGCCACCAGCCTTTGGGGGCTTACCTTGAAGAAAACCCAGAGCAATACGCTGTTTTTAAGCGCTTGGTGATCGAGCGTTTTCAAGCCGAGCCCGTGCTCTTACAACATATAGATGAAACCAGTGATGAAGAGGAAGATCTTAGTACTTACAGCCCGGTAGTTTGGCTGTATCAGTCGCTATTTCAGCGTCCTGACCTTGATGATCAAGAAGATGCGCTGGATGCCTTTATGCAACAGGCATTTATGGGCAGCACCTTGGAAGACGAAGCCTATGACTTGCAGCGGCAGGTACAAAGCCAGGTAACCGGTGCACTGGTGAAAGCCGCAGACGCCGCACTGGAAAAGCGCGCTCAATATCAGGCTTATCTCGCCCGTGATGCCCGTAGATATGAACTTAACTATGGCACAGAAATACTTAAGCCCTTGATTTTGGCCATGCCCCAGGGCGAGCGTTTATGGTGCTATATAGAAAGTGGCGAGCAGCGGGATGCTTTAGCAGCCCTTGAAGAAATAGCTCTTATGCCACTTGCTAAGGCTCATGCTCCTGAGATGGCCGCGCATCTGGACGATATGCTGCACCGTTTCGAGTACAACAACCAAGGCATTGCAGAAGAAATAGATGACGTGTTGCGCCTGGTGAGCGGCGATCTATTGACTGATCACTTTGGCGAAGAATGCACATTTGAGCTGGCCGATAATTTAACGACCACCTTGACTGTGACTCCAGATAGCCAGGTTTCCCTGCTTGAGGCGCGTCAGCAACAATATCTTAGAGTTATCGATGTATTTTACCGCGCTTTGGGGAAGAGGGAGTTTAGCGAATACATGATGTCCTCACTAAGTGAGGGAGAAGGTGCACTGCTCACTCGCCAGGAATATTATCGCCGTTACAGCCAGTTGCCTGCCCCAGAGGTACTAGAGCAAAGCGAAACAGATCCTGTGTTAGCCCAGGAGGTGCAATATATCTTCTGCAAATTCAGCGATAGAGACGAGATCCTATATTAAAAGCACTTTAATCTGGTTGGCTCTGTGCTGCGTGGTTCACGTGATTTGTGTCATCCAAGACATTGGCCAAAAGCCGACATGGGCTTTTTAGCCCTGGCCAGCTACCAGCTTTACCGAGATTTTAATGAGCGCATTGGCGATGAGATCAGCAAGTCTCTGTTGGCCTATTTAACTGAGCACCAGGTATGGGATAAAGCGGTATCGAAAATTCTCAAACATGCCAATAAGGAAGGGGACTTTCATAGCTTGGATGATAAGGGCTTAAGCGAGGCTGATGTTGCTCGTATTCGCGCCTATTTTACCGCCAACAACCCAGAGGATGATCAGGCCAGCATTATGGCTTTGCTGGAGCCGCAATTACATCGCGATGATTGTTGTCGCGGCCAGCTCTATCTCAATAAATACAGCGAACAGCAGAAGGGATACCTGCTATTTAGTGACCATGATGATGACTTCCAGCGCTTTACCCTGATAGCCTATTGGCTGCGTCAGCTACCCTTTCTCTATAGCGTTCATGCGGATCGTTTGTGGCAGTTTATTATTGCCTTGGCGCCGGTGCGTGTTGCCCGTAATATATTGCGAGCATACTCGGACGACTCCTGGAGTATCGAGTTTAACAATGTCTTAGAGGGGATTGAGATACAGGAGCAGTTAGAAAAAGCAGGGATCGATGCCGGTGTACTTATGGCCTATGAGATGAGTCGGGAGTTCTATAACAACGAACGTTATCTGCATTGGCTTGAGCTTTACAGCGAGATTAGCAGCACGGCCACGGGCATGTTTGCCGGTATTGACCGTAAAAAGGCCGAAGCCATGCACCAAGGCCTGCAATATATTAACGAACGTATCAAGGTCGATTTTTTACACCATGCCTCGCTTAAATACCCGCAGATCCCACTGGATATAAAGCATGATCTGAAACGGGCGCTGCGTATTTTAGTGCAACTGAATATTACCTCCTGGGAGCAAGCACTTGCCCACGAATATGGCCAAGCCTGCCTTTATATCGGTGGGGGTGACAAAGCTCCGGCGAAATTGCGCAACCCCATTGTTGCCGATGAACATACGCTGCACGACCGGCCTTGTCATGTGGATGGCATGAGCTGGCTGGAAATCACGGTTTTACAACAGCGTGGTGATAAGAACCATATTCTGATGGCCGATCAGGAGATGCCACTGGAGCTTTACCAAGGCAGGTGGCCATGTGGCTCACTGCTTATTTTTGACCAGGAAGTGGATAGCCAGGCGCTGCTTGCGCGTATTGCCACACTGCAAGATACAAATGCCCGTATTGAGCTCTTGGTGGAGCAGATCTTGGCATATCTGGAGGGGGAGGTGGAATATGACAATATTGCCAGCCTTTATGGTGGGCAGATGGCAGGCGAATACTTCCGCCCTAATGCCGATGAGTCGAGCATGTATAATATCGGCCAATTTATCTGGATGCTGGAACCAGTTCAGCGGGACAGGCTTGCCAAGCTGTTGTTTAATCACGATTACCGTGGTTTTAAGGTGATCGAGCGTGATTATGAAAAATGCTGGCTGCACCATCTGTTGTTGCAAGGAGAGATAGACTTCGATAGCTACCTTGAGCTTACTCGCGCCAGTAATTTAGATAATGAAAGCACAGAGGAAGGCATGCGTTTTATGCTCCAGTGGCTGGTATCGCTGCAGGTTAATGCCGCTCATATCACCTTGTTTTGTATTAAGCGCGCGCATTTGGAGGTTTGTTGTGAGTTTATCCACGGCCATGCCCGTGGTGAATACGGTAACTTTAAGCACACCTTGGCCTACTTGCATGCGGGTAGGCGAGCACAACTGCCTGAGATCTTATCTCAGGCAGATGATGGTGCAGAGCTTATCTTGCCGCTGAGCAAAGACAGGTCGCGAGTGGTGAAAGAGGCGCTTGCCAAGTACTTCTCTTAATTTTTATTCAGGTAATAAAACGACAAACGCCCTTGCAGTAAACAAGGGCGTTTTTTATATGGGCTATTTGGTATTGCCTTATTTACCGATACAGAAGGAGCTGAATATTTTGCCGAGCAGATCATCCGAGGTGAATTCACCTGTGATCTCATTGAGGTATTGCTGTGCTAAGCGCAGTTCTTCTGCAAGTATTTCTCCGGCGATATGGGCTTCAAGCTGCTCCTGGCCAGTTTGCAGGTGGCTTAAAGCACGTTCTAAAGCATCAAGGTGGCGACGGCGGGCCATAAAGCTGCCTTCTTGCGTGCCTTCAAAGCCAACGCAGGCTTTAAGGTGCTCGCGTACCAGGTCAATCCCCAGACCCTCTTTGGCACTGATCCTCAGCACCGGGTGGCTGTGGCTGTCGTCGAACCCTAGCTCCTCACCGCTTATATCGACTTTATTGCGGATCACGGTAATGCCCATATTTTGGGGAAGCTTGGCGACAAACTCAGGCCAGATTTGCTCTGGCGTATTAGCTTGGGTGTCTTGAGCGTCAACCATAAAAAGTACACGGTCGGCCTGGTTTATTTCTTCCCAGGCGCGTTCAATACCTATTTGCTCGACTTTATCAGGACTTTCCCTTAATCCGGCGGTGTCTATTATGTGTAATGGCATGCCATCGATATGGATATGCTCTTTAAGCACGTCGCGGGTGGTACCTGCGATATCGGTAACTATGGCAGCTTCACGGCCAGCCAAGGCATTTAGCAGGCTGGATTTACCGGCATTAGGGCGCCCGGCAATGACCACCCGCATTCCATCGCGGATAATGCTGCCTTGTTTAGCCTGGGCACGTACCTGCTCGACCTGATCCAGTATTTGTTGCAGATCGCCGGCAACCTTGCCATCGCTAAGAAAATCAATTTCTTCATCGGGAAAGTCGATGGCCGCTTCAACATACATGCGCAGGTGAATAACCTGTTCCACCAGTTGAGAGATGTGATTGGAGAATTCACCTTGTAGCGAGTGCAGGGCGCTTTTGGCCGCCTGCTCTGAGGTGGCATTGATTAAATCGGCAATGGCCTCGGCCTGGGTTAAATCCAGTTTGTCGTTTAAAAATGCGCGCTCGGAGAATTCCCCCGGTTTGGCCAGGCGTACACCGTCAATCTCGGCGATTTCACGCAGCAGCATATCGAGAATAATAGGGCCGCCATGGCCTTGAAGCTCAAGTACATCTTCGCCGGTAAAGGAATTAGGGCCTTGAAAGAATAGGGCAATACCCTGATCCAGCTGTTGCTTATTAAGGTCATGAAAGGGCACATATTCGGCGTAACGGGTTTTGGGGCAGTGGCCGATGATTTGCTCGGCAACCTCCTTAGCCAGGGCACCTGAGATGCGAATAATACCTACGCCACCGCGTCCGGGAGCCGTGGCTTGGGCAACTATAGTGTCTTGAGAATACATAGAATAACTCGATAAAGCGGCAATGTGTGTATTGTAACCTAATGTGGCTGTAAACAATAAAAAAGCGGCCTAAGCCGCTTTTCTAATCTTGGTTAAGGCGTAATTTAGCCTCGGACTTTCATGCCCTTTTTCTCCATACCGCGGTAGATGATCAGCATCTGAGCGATAGAGATAAGGTTTGAAACCAACCAGTAAAGTACCAGACCCGATGGGAACCATAGGAAGAATACCGAGAAGAATACCGGCATCCAGGTCATCATCTTCTGCTGCATAGGATCTGTAACCGTCATCGGCTGTAGCTTTTGCATCAGGAACATACTGGCACCGAATAGAACCGGTAGTACGTAGAAGGGATCCTTCGACGATAAGTCGGTTAACCACAGGCCGAATTCAGCATGACGTAGTTCAGGTGATTCCAGGAATACGTAGAATAACGCCAGGAAGATAGGCATTTGTAGCAACAGTGGGAAACAGCCACCCATAGGGTTAACTTTTTCCTTGCGGTACATTTCCATCGTGGCCTGACCGAATTTCTGACGGTCATCTCCATAACGCTCTTTTAGTGCTTGTATCTTAGGCTGTAAGGCACGCATCTTCGCCATAGAGGTGTATTGCGCCTTGGTTAGCGGATACAAAGCGGTTTTCATCAGCACTGTGATAGCTATGATGGCCAGACCCCAGTTACCCAAGAAGCTGTGTAAAAACTTAAGCAGTGATAATAGCGGTTGTGAGATAAACCATAACCAGCCATAGTCCACAGTCAAGTCCAGGTTAGGGTGTAACGCTTCCAAAGCATCCGTGTCTTTCGGGCCCATATAATAGGTAGAGGTGAATGTTGCAGAGCTGGCCGCTGCAATATTCACTGGCTCAGATTTAATACCCATTTGTGCAACCTTGGCAGTCGGCAGGCGCATATAAATAGTGTTCGTTTGATCTTGCGCTGGTACCCAGGCACTTACGAAATAGTGCTGTAGGAAGGCCACATAACCACCCTGAGTCGACTCTTTCAATTCTTTGTCTTGAATATCGTCGAACGAGTACTTTTCGTAGTTAACTTCGTCGGTACCGTAAGCACCACCTAGGTAGCTTTGATCAATCAAGCTGCCCTTGTCTTGAACGGTGCGCTTAACCTGAGTGTAAAGCTGTACCTGCACCGCGTTCGCCGTGTTGTTTTGGATGTCATAATCCAAGGTTACGTCGTAACGGTTTTTATGGAAGGTGTAGGTCTTGGTGTAGCTTACGCCTTGGGCATCAACAAAGGTCAGGGGAACCGCCAGGGTATCGCCTTCAAGGGTATAGCTTTGTTGTGCACTTTGATAAACCGGACGGCCTTCTTTGCGGGCGTCGGGACCATTTAGGCCGATTAAACCGCTTTGGGCGAAGTATTCATTGCCTTCAAACTGACCTAACAACAGGTAAGGTTCGTCGCTGCCATGAGTTTCCGCATGTTGAAGCAGTTTGGCTTCGATGATGTCGCCGCCAAGGGTGTCAATTTTCACCGCAAACACATCTGTGGTTACGCTAATAACTTGTTGGCTTGCCGATGTTGAGGCTAGCGGCTCGGCAATATCCGAGTTGGGAACGTCACTTTGCCCGGCGTTAGTTTGGGCATTGCTTTGGGTTTGAGCACTTGGATTGTTGGCCGGTTGGTTATAATCACTATTCCATTCTTGGAATAATAAAAATGATACCAACAACAGGCCGATAAATAAAAACGTGCGTTGCGATTCCATAACAGCTCTTATTTCTCGTTGTTAAGATTAATGGTGGTTACGTTTGCCAGGAACGGGATCATCCCCTCCGGCGTGTAAAGGATGGCATTTTACTATTCGTTTTACTGCCAACCAACTGCCTTTTAGCGCCCCATGCAGTTTTATTGCCTGCAAGGCGTATGAAGAACAGCTGGGATTAAAGCGACAATTCGGCCCAAGCATAGGACTGATCCACTTTTGATAGACCTTAATTACAGTAATGAGGGTATTTTTAGGTATTGCTAATATAAAAGCTAACATAAAGGCCCGCAGTACTGAGTAGGGTCTAATACCAATGCACTTAAATAGCTAATCATTCTAGTGGGCTAAATATCATGCTAACCTTGTTGAAATTTTTCTCTGTAGAATACTACATAAGAAAAATTCCGCCTTGTTATCATATCATTTATCCAGCGCTATATCTGATCACATACTTACAGAATTGGTATAAGCGAATACTCAGTTAGTCGATTAAAAGGTGAGCTAAAGATACCTGAAAAAGTCGGTAAATTCTATGATTGGCCGCGCTTTTGCTTGGTATTGTGATGCTTTTTATGAGGTCTGCGTGGTGGTGGCTTGTATCCGGGTTTGCAGCGTTCATTGATTTTGCGCCAGAGTTTATCGAGATCTTTGCGTATTTCTTCGTTTGATAGCTCATCAATGCCACGCTTAACCATAAGCACGATATCAATGTTTTCCAACTTATGTTGATGCAAACGAAAACTTTCGCGAGCGATACGCTTGATTCGATTACGCTGGTTGGCTTGTTTTACATTTTTTTTAGCTACGGTTAATCCCAGACGCGCATGGTCCAAAGAATTTGGTTTAGCTAATAAGGTGAAGAGAGAAGTAGCAGCCCGAGCAGGCTCATTAAAAATGCGGGAGTAATGCGAGGGAGTTAACAGACGTAACTCCCTGCCAAAGCGAAAGTCTTCCACTAAATATTAAGCAGAAAGAACTTTACGGCCTTTAGCACGACGACGTGCTAGTACTTTACGGCCGTTAGCAGTAGCCATACGAGCACGGAAACCGTGAGTACGCTTACGCTTTAATACGCTAGGTTGAAAAGTTCTTTTCATAACAATTCCATCCGATCGGTTAAGGTTTAAATTCTCTGTGTGGGTCGCGATCCTCACTCAGACGCTAACACAACTTCGATGCCAAGTTTTTCTCACTCGGTGACCTTCACCGAGTGTTTCCAACGGACATTCCGTGGTGCCTTAGCGAGCGCGAGATTCTATAGAGGCTTGATGCTAAAGTCAACGATAATCGCACAACAAAGAGCCTATATATTAGCAGCTATAGCTGGGGATCGTACCTGCGATCCGCAAAGGATCATTAAAAAATGAAAGTTTTCCACAGGGTCTGTTTAAAAAGTGCATAAATCCCCTGAATAACCCAGTTTGATCATCCCTGCAGATCAAGATCAAAGTTTTGTAAAGCGTTAAATTAAATTCTTTTTTTAAAATAAATCCTCAATAAAAACAGCTGCTTGCATTGTCTTTTTTGTTGAAGCATATTTTCAGTAAAAATCAATATTGAAGTTGTGGATAAATAGGCGTCATAATGTGCGGCCCGGCCACAAAAAAGTTGTGATCTTGGGAAGAATAATAAGCGCAAAACTCGTGATGAACGAGTATCGAAACCTCTATTCTATTTCGGGAGTAAACTGTGTATCTGTCTGTTTGGCAAAGTTGTTTATATGTGTTGCAAGATGAATTGCCATCACAGCAATTTAGTATGTGGGTGAGACCACTACAGGCAGAAAGTACAGATGATACTCTGACTATTTATGCGCCAAACCGCTTTGTGCTTGATTGGGTTAGAGAAAAATACCTAAATCGCATTAATGAGCTGTTAGTTGAAATTTGTGGCGATGAAGCGCCAGAATTACGTTTTGACGTGGGCAGCAAGCCCATGCTCAATACCGCTGTAAATACCACGGCGCAAACGCCTAATCAGGGTGTTAATGGCAGCAATGACAGTGCCAAGGTAAATAAGGCCAGACAGCCTAGCCAACCAGCAGCTGTTGAACCAGCGCCCAAGTCTCAGTACAAATCTAATATCAAAGAAAACTATACCTTTGATAACTTTGTTGAAGGTAAGTCAAACCAGTTGGCTAAGGCCGCGGCAACGCAAGTGGCCGACAATCCAGGTTCAGCCTTTAACCCGGTATTTATTTACGGTGGCACAGGTTTAGGTAAAACGCACCTATTACATGCGGTGGGCAATGGCATTTTAGCGAAAAAAGAAAATGCCAAAATTGTTTATATGCATTCAGAACGCTTTGTTCAGGATATGGTTAAAGCCTTACAAAACAATGCGATAGAAGAATTCAAACGCTACTATCGCAGTGTTGATGCCTTGCTGATCGATGATATTCAATTCTTTGCTAACAAAGAGCGCTCTCAGGAAGAATTCTTCCATACCTTTAATGCGCTGCTTGAGGGCAACCAGCAGATTATTTTAACCTCAGACCGTTACCCCAAAGAAATAGAAGGGGTAGAGGACAGACTTAAGTCGCGTTTCGGTTGGGGTTTAACCATTGCCATTGAGCCGCCTGAGCTTGAAACACGAGTCGCCATTTTGATGAAGAAGGCGCAGCAGAGTAAGATTAACTTACCGCACGAAGTTGCTTTCTTTATTGCCAAGAAATTACGCTCCAATGTGCGTGAACTTGAAGGGGCATTAAACCGAGTGATCGCCAATGCCAACTTTACCGGTCGACCTATTTCTATCGACTTTGTAAAAGAAGCGCTGCGCGATTTATTAGCGCTGCAAGATAAGCTGGTGACCATAGATAATATTCAACGCACAGTGGCGGAGTATTACCGTATTCGCGTTTCTGATTTATTGTCCAAGCGCCGTAGTCGCTCGGTTGCGCGTCCACGCCAGGTTGCCATGGCGCTATCAAAAGAATTAACAAACCATAGCTTGCCGGAAATCGGTGATGCTTTTGGCGGTCGTGACCATACGACGGTATTGCACGCCTGCCGCAAGGTAAAAGCGCTTCGTGACGAAAGCCATGAAGTGAAAGAAGACTATCAAAATCTAATAAGAACTTTGTCATCTTAAGGTTACCCTTATGCAAATTACTATCGCTAGAGATCAGTTTTTAAAGCCTTTAATGCAGGTATCAGGCGCCATCGAGCGTAAGCACACCTTGCCCGTGCTCTCCAATGTATTACTTGAGGTGCGCGATGGTCACTTGTCTATGACGGGAACCGATCTGGAAATAGAGCTCGTCGCCTCGGTAGCCTTAGAGCAACCTTGTGCCGATACCAAGATCACCTTGCCAGCGAAAAAGCTTTTAGATATTTGTAAAAGCCTGCCCGATGGCAGCGATATCACCTTGACCTCACAGGAGCATCAGGTGGTACTGACCTCGGGACAAAGCCGCTTCTCCTTGCTGTCCTTAGCTGCAGAAGACTTTCCGAACCTAGAGCAGTGGGATGGCGAAGTTGAATTTCAATTAAGTCGACTAGAACTGCGTAAGTTATTGGAAAGCACACATTTTTCAATGGCTAACCAGGACGTACGTTATTACCTTAACGGCATGTCGTTTGAAGTTGAAAATGACGAAATTAAAACCGTGGCCACAGATGGTCACCGTTTGGCCATAGCGCAAAAGAAATTACCCCAGTCGTTAAACAGCCAGCGCCAGTTAATTGTGCCACGTAAAGGGGTGCAGGAAATTATGCGCCTTATGCCGGCGGATGATCAGCCTGTTACCATTCAGTTTGGTGCCAACCATATTCGTATTACCGATGCGGAATTTACCTTTACCAGTAAATTGGTTGATGGCCGTTTCCCTGACTATCGCCGTGTTTTACCGCGTGGTGGAGATAAAATTATTATCGCTAACCGCGAATGGCTGCGTAATGCCTTGCACCGTGTTTCTATTCTATCGAATGAAAAATTCCGTGGTGTACGCCTGAATTTAAGTTCGGGCATGCTCAAGGTTAGCGCCAATAACCCAGAGCAAGAGCAGGCGGAAGAGGTGATTGAAGTTATGTATCAAGGAGAAGATTTAGAGATAGGTTTTAACGTTTCTTACCTTCTTGATGTGCTAAACACCATCAAAACCGACGATGTTTCTATCACCCTTGCCGACTCAAACAGCAGTGCCCTGATGGAAGCCGCAGGAGATGGCGAAGCCCTGTATGTCGTTATGCCGATGCGCCTGTAACGGCCATGAGCCTGACCTCTATTAGCCTCAATAATTTTCGTAATATTGAGGCTGCTACCCTAGCTCCAGAAGCTATCAATATCATCTATGGTGAAAATGGCAGCGGCAAAACCAGCTTTTTAGAAGCCATTTATTTTCTTTCTCACGGACGTTCTTTCCGTACCAATAAGCACCGTACCTTGATACGCGATAGCCAACCGCATTTTACTCTGCACGCTAAAAAGCGGAGCAACAACCTGACCATTCCTGTTGGCATACAAAAAGATACTCATGGTGAAACCCAGATAAAAATTCAAGGGAAGGCGAGTCGTCGTATTTCTGATCTTGCTCAGGTTTTACCGGTTCAGGTTATTACCCCAGAAAGCTATTCCTTCTTTTTTGGTGGTCCCAAGGAGCGACGTGCCTTTATCGATTTAGGTGTGTTCCACGTGGAACAAGAGTTTTTTGTCCACTGGCAAAATTTTAATAAGGTACTGAAACAACGCAATGCCTTGTTAAAAAATAAGCCCGCCGAACTGCGCACCATGCTGCCAGTTTGGGACAAGGAATTTGTACGCTTGGCCGAGAAAATTACGCAGCTAAGAGAGTCGTATATAGAGAGGTTTAAGGCGCTTTTTTTTGATAGACTGTGTACAGAATTAGAATTGCTAAACGACCTTGAAATTGACTTCAATTGGGGTTGGAAACGCACTGAATCCCTTGCCGATGTATTGGCGCAAAATAGGGATGGTGACCTGATGCGGGGCTACACCAGCAAAGGGCCACATAAGGCCGATATAACGATAAAAACATCGCTCGGCCCGGTAGAAACAGCCTTCTCGCGAGGGCAGTTAAAATTGCTTTTATATGCGCTTAAAGTAGCGCAAAATAGCTTAATAGAAAAAGAGACCGGAAAACAATCGATTCTGCTTATTGACGATTTACCCTCGGAATTAAGCGAAGATACCAAAATGAAGGTAGGGCAACTGCTTTCACGCTGTGATGCACAGATATTTATAACAACGATTGAATCCCAAAGTGTCTCCGCTGTGTTAGAAACGTTAGCAAGGCCTAAGGCTTTGTTCCACGTGAAACATGGCGAACTAATAACAAGATAAATGGAAGCACCATGTCTGAAAATTACGATTCATCAAGTATTAAAGTACTTAAAGGACTAGACGCCGTACGGAAACGACCAGGAATGTACATTGGTGATACCGATGATGGCACCGGGTTACACCATATGGTATTCGAGGTCG
Organism: Pseudoalteromonas qingdaonensis; assembly: GCF_038739665.1. Taxonomy (NCBI): domain Bacteria; kingdom Pseudomonadati; phylum Pseudomonadota; class Gammaproteobacteria; order Alteromonadales; family Pseudoalteromonadaceae; genus Pseudoalteromonas; species Pseudoalteromonas qingdaonensis. Next base: position 122,139 of record NZ_JBCGCU010000009.1, read on the forward strand.
TCGACAACTCGATCGATGAGGCGTTGGCGGGATATTGTGACGATATTTACGTAACAATCCATACCGATGGTTCCGTGTCGGTACGCGATAACGGCCGTGGTATTCCAACCGAGCTGCACCCGGAAGAAGGGGTGTCGGCCGCAGAAGTTATTATGACCGTGCTGCACGCCGGTGGTAAGTTCGACGACAACTCATATAAAGTATCTGGTGGTCTGCACGGTGTAGGTGTTTCGGTTGTAAACGCGCTATCTGAAAAGCTGGCACTGGAGATTCGTCGTGATGGCAAATTGCATAAACAGACTTACTCTATGGGTGAGCCGGATGCACCGCTAGGTGTCATTGGCGAGTCGGACTCTACGGGTACGGAAATTCGTTTCTGGCCAAGTTCGCAAACCTTTAGTGATACAAATTTCCACTATGACATCCTGGCTAAGCGTCTACGTGAGCTGTCTTTCTTGAACTCCGGCGTGTCGATTATTTTGACCGATGAGCGTGAAGAAGATAAGCGTGACCACTTTAAATATGAAGGTGGTATCGAGGCCTTTGTTGCTTACCTAAACCGTAAAAAAACGCCAGTACATCAAAATGTATTCCACTTCACCCAAGAGCGTGAAGACGGTATCAGTGTTGAAGTATCCATGCAGTGGAACGATGGCTTCCAGGAAAGTATTTTCTGCTTTACCAATAATATCCCACAGCGTGACGGTGGTACTCACTTAGCTGGTTTCCGTGCCGCACTAACGCGTACACTTAACACCTATATGGAAAAAGAAGGCTTTAATAAGAAAGCCAAAACCACCAGTAATGCGACAGGTGATGATGCCCGTGAAGGTTTGACCGCTGTTATTAGCGTTAAGGTTCCTGATCCTAAGTTCTCATCGCAAACCAAAGACAAGCTGGTATCAAGCGAAGTAAAAGCCGCTGTTGAACAAGCCATGGGTGAAAAACTCAGTGAATTCTTACTAGAGAATCCGGTTGACGCTAAAATAGTTGTAGGCAAAATTATAGATGCTGCCCGTGCCCGTGAAGCGGCGCGTAAAGCCCGTGAAATGACTCGTCGTAAAGGCGTCATGGACCTGGCTGGTTTACCTGGTAAGTTGGCAGACTGTCAGGAAAAAGACCCGGCAGAATCCGAACTATATATAGTGGAGGGTGACTCTGCGGGTGGTTCTGCCAAGCAGGGCCGTAACCGTAAGAATCAGGCCATCCTGCCCCTTAAAGGTAAAATACTTAACGTAGAAAAAGCGCGTTTCGATAAGATGCTGTCTTCGCAAGAAGTTGCGACCCTGATCACCGCCCTGGGCTGTGGTATCGGTCGTGATGAATATGATCCTGAGAAACTTCGTTATCATCGCATCATTATCATGACCGATGCCGATGTCGATGGCTCGCACATTCGTACCTTGCTATTGACCTTCTTCTACCGCCAAATGCCGGAGATCATCGAGCGTGGCTATGTTTATATTGCTCAGCCGCCCTTGTACAAGATCAAGAAAGGCAAGCAAGAGCGTTATATTAAAGACGATAACGCCTTGGTTGAGTACTTAACCTCGCTAGCGCTAAATGGCTCAGCTCTTTATAGCAGCGAAGGAGCGTCGGCTATCGAAGGTAATGCACTGGAAAATCTGGTTCGTGATTACCAAAACACGGAGAAGGTGATTGAGCGCTTATCACGTAAATACCCTTCGGCCATGATGCACAGTCTTATCTACCGTGATTGCATCGGTGAAGATGATTTCGGCGAAGAAGCCAAGGTACAGCAGTGGACTCAGGCATTGGTTGACGACTTGATCGTTCGTGACGAAGACGCGGCCATCTACAGTGCTCATACTCATTTCGATGAGGAGCGTAAGCTGTATTACCCTATGGTGAATATTCGTCAGCACGGTGTTGATAAGCAGTATGTGCTTAATCATGATTTCTTGACTTCAAAAGACTATCAGCGTATCTGTGTAACTGGTGAAAAGGTGGGTAACCTTATTGGTGCCGGTGCTTACGTACAACGTGGTGAGAAAACTCAGCCGGTCGACAGCTTTGTTGAGGCACTAGAATGGCTGATCAGCGATTCTAAGAAGGGCTTGTATACACAGCGTTATAAAGGACTGGGTGAGATGAATCCAGAGCAGCTATGGGAAACTACAATGGACCCTGCAGCACGTCGTATGCTGCGCGTTACCATTGAAGACGCCATCGCCGCCGACCAACTATTTGCCACCCTTATGGGTGATCAGGTTGAGCCTCGTCGTGAGTTTATCGAGCAAAATGCACTACGTGTAGTTAACCTGGACGTGTAGTCTTGGTTAATATAAATCACCAAGCATAAAAAAGCCCTCGCATTAGCGGGGGCTTTTTACTTATTTCACAACAATTTTAAAGATGCAGGATAGAGTCGGCATTGCCATCAGGGTCGTTATTGGCCTGGCCATCAGTACCCGGATTACCATTACGCATCATGATTACAGCACATGCAGCTGGAGATGCCATAGAGGTGCCCGACATGCTTGTTGTACCACCGCCTGAACGAGTAGACAGAATGCTTACGCCCGGTGCCGCATAGTCGACAGGTGGGTTACCATAGTTGCTGAAGCTGGCGAAGTTATCGTTATTGTCGGTCGCAGAAATGGTAAATACGCGAGGGTGTGATGCACTGGCAGGAGACACATTACTCGCATGCTGGCTTTCGTTACCTGCGGCAACCACGAAGAATGCCCCCGATTGCTGAGCTGCATTTTCAACGGCATCGTTTAAGTCCTGGTTAAAACCACCACCTAAACTCATATTCGCACAATCACCAGCAGAGGCATTAGCTGCCACGTGATCAACACCGGCTAATACGCCAGACCAGCTGCCAGAGCCACGAGCATCCAATACTTTAACCGGAATTACGGTTGCACCTGCTGCAACACCAACAACATCCTGTTGGTTATTTAGAGCGGCAATAGTACCGGCAACATGGGTACCGTGACCGTTAGCGTCATCCATACCGGCATTACGGCCGCTGGTAAAGGCACTAAAGCCACGGCTGGCATCAACATTTAAGTCGCCATGGTCTAGATCTATACCTGTATCAATAACCCAGGCGGTATAGCCGGAACCGTCTACCGGACCACCTACACGGGTGACACTCCAGGGAGTTTGTTGTCCTTGGCCGCCACCACCACTGCCTGGCTTACCTTTTTGTGCAGAAGGTGAAGCATAGGCGATGCCATCGGGAGTAAAGTGCATAATGTCAGCTTCGCCTGCAAATACGCTTTTCGCTTTATCACAGCTCATGTTTATAGCCATACCTTTAATGGCATTGCTATAAATGTGTTTAGCCTGAGACAGGGACTTCATCAACATGCCGCGGGCTTTACCTTCGACATCGAATTTAGAAATACTGTCATTGAAGCGAACAATACAGGTATTTGCTATTTCAAGTTCGGCAGCCATACCTGCGTGATCAGGAGCTGGTTGGGCATTTACGAACCCTGTTGATGCAGCTAATACAGCTGTTGCGATGAGAGTTTTATTCATTTATTCAACCTTTCTAATCGTTATTATTGAAGTAGTGGAATTTAACATTGGATTTACAATTTAGGCTAGATTGCAAAAAAATCAACTGTTTCAAATGGAAATACGAAAAGAGTCGTAGATGAAAATTAAAAAGCGCGTGTTTTTAAGATGTTGAAAATGATGAAGGCAGGAGATTAATCAAAGCCGCCTATCAGGCAATAAAAAGAAACTGCTTAAAACAAGGCGGTGCAAGGGGTATACTGTGAGCAATAAAACCGCACTCTAAGCAGCAGAATTTAACGTCATTATGCAAAAATACGACTTACAAACTTTTCAGGGCCTGATCCTAGCGCTTCAGGATTATTGGGCACAGCAAGGCTGTGTTATTGCTCAGCCACTCGATCTTGAAGTGGGCGCGGGCACCTTTCACCCGCTTACGTTTTTAAAAGCCGTTGGCCCAGAGCCGATGTCGAGTGCTTACGTACAGCCATGTCGTCGTCCTACCGATGGCCGTTACGGTGAAAATCCTAACCGCTTACAGCACTACTATCAATTCCAGGTAGTGTTAAAGCCTTCTCCCGATAACATTCAAGAGCTTTACCTTGGCTCGCTTGCGGCCATGGGCATAGACACATTGAAACACGAAGTTCGATTTGTGGAAGACAACTGGGAATCACCGACTCTGGGTGCCTGGGGTCTTGGTTGGGAAGTGTGGCTAAATGGCATGGAAGTGACCCAGTTCACTTATTTCCAGCAGGTAGGTGGCCTTGAGTGTGCGCCTGTTACCGGTGAGATCACTTATGGTCTTGAGCGCTTGGCCATGTATATCCAAGGCGTAGACAGCATCTATGACCTGGTTTGGACCGATGGTCCTATGGGTAAAGTTACTTACGGCGATGTATTCCACCAAAATGAAGTTGAGCAATCAAAATACAACTTTGAATACGCCGACGTTGATGCCTTGTTTAAGCAATTCGATCAGTGTGAAAAAGAAAGCCAAAAGCTGATTGAAGCGAATTTACCGCTACCGGCTTACGAGCAAGTAATGAAGGCGTCCCATGCCTTTAACCTGCTTGATGCTCGCCACGCTATTTCTGTAACAGAGCGTCAGCGTTACATCCTGCGAGTGCGCGCCCTGTCTAAAGCCTGTGCTGAAAGTTACTACGCGGCGCGTGAAGCGCTTGGTTTCCCGCTGTGTAAGGATTAAGAATTACCATGTTAAAGCAAAATTTATTAGTAGAAATCGGTACCGAAGAATTACCACCGAAATCATTGCGTACCCTGGCCGAGGCTTTCGCAGACGGCCTGAAGGCGCAGTTAGAAGATCTGGCCCTGGCACATGACGGGGTGCAATGGTATGCCTCACCACGCCGCTTAGGTCTGATGGTGCTACAACTCGATGGCAAACAGGCTGACAAGGTAGTAGAAAAGCGTGGTCCTGCGATTCAGGCGGCATTTGATGCCGATGGCAACCCGACAAAAGCGGCAATGGGCTGGGCCCGTGGTTGTGGTATCGAGGTGAGCGAAGCGGGTCGTCATGTCACCGAAAAAGGCGAGTGGCTGCTACACAAGGCCGAGGTTGCCGGTCAACCGGTTCAGGAACTGATCGTGGCCGCTGTGAATGCGGCACTGGCAAAACTACCTATTCCTAAGCCTATGCGTTGGGGCGCCAACAAGACACAGTTTATCCGTCCTGTACACACGGCCACGGTATTTTACGGCGACAGCCTGATTGCCGGCGAGATCTTAGGTAAGCAGGTTACTAACCAGCTGCAGGGACACCGTTTCCATCACCCGGAAAAGGTCACCATCAACAATGCCAATGAAGCGCTAGAGCAGTTGAAGAAAGCCTATGTTATTGCCGATTACGACACTCGTAAGGCAATGATCCGCAATCAAATCGAAGCGGCGGCGGCTAAACTCGGTGCGGTTGTAGCCATGGATGAAGACTTGCTTGAGGAAGTGACTTCCCTAGTAGAATGGCCGGTGACCTTAACGGCATCATTTGAAGAAAGCTTCCTAGAAGTGCCTGATGAAGCCTTGATCTACACCATGAAGGACGACCAAAAGTACTTCCCGTTGTTAGACCAAGACGGCAAGCTGATCAACAAATTCCTGTTCGTGTCGAACATTGAAAGTAAAGACCCCAGCGTGGTCATCGCCGGTAACGAAAAGGTGGTGCGCCCACGTCTTGCCGACGCGCAATTCTTCTTTGAAACGGATAAAAAGAAAACACTGGAAAGCCGTTTGGAGTCACTGGGTACCGTATTGTTCCAAAAGCAACTGGGTACGCTTAAGGACAAGTCCGAGCGTATTAGCGCGCTTTCCGGTTATATCGCCGAGCAACTAGGTGCTGATAAGGTCCTGGCTGAGCGCGCGGGTCTGTTGAGTAAAACCGATCTGATGACAGAAATGGTGATGGAATTCACCGATGTTCAGGGCGTGATGGGTATGCACTATGCGCGCTTTGACGGTGAAAACGAAGCCGTAGCCCTGGCCATGAACGAGCAATATATGCCGCGCTTTGCTGGTGATGCTTTGCCACACAGCGATATCAGCTGCGCTGTGGCTTTGGCGGATAAGTTTGATACCTTGGTTGGTATTTTCGGTATTGGTCAGGCGCCTAAGGGCGATAAAGACCCGTTTGCACTGCGTCGCGCCGCTATCGGTGCTTTGCGCATCATGGTTGAAAAGCAACTTCCATTGGATGTGCTTGATATAGTTGCGAAAGCGCAAACCCTATTCGGCGATAAGCTAAGCAATAATCAGGTTGCCGAAGATGTGTTTGAGTTCCTGCTGGGTCGTTTCCGTGCCTGGTATCAGGAGCAGGGCATTGAGGTTGATGTGATCCAGGCTGTATTGGCGCGTCGTCCTTCGAAGCCATTGGACTTTGATCTACGCGTTAAGGCGGTAAGCCACTTCCGTACTCTTGAGTCGGCAGAAGCCTTGGCCGCGGCCAACAAGCGTGTTGGTAACATCTTAAGCAAGAATGATGTTCAAGAAAGCGGTGCCATTGAGCCAAGCTTGTTGCAAGAAGCTCCTGAGCAGGCGTTGGCACAAGAAGTTGCGGCATATCAGAGCAAACTTGCGCCATTATATGAGCAGGGCGAATACCAGCAGGCACTCAGTGAGCTGGCCAATATTCGTCAAAGCGTAGATGCCTTCTTCGACAATGTAATGGTAATGGCGGACGATGAAGCAATTAAGCGTAACCGTCTAGCACTATTGTCTCAGTTGCAGGATTTGTTCTTACAGGTTGCCGATATCTCGGTACTGCAAAAATAGTGAATATTTCTTACATTCATGACGAAAGCCAGCTTTGAGCTGGCTTTTTTATTGAAGCCAGTGCACGAATTTCTTAGACTGATGAAAAGTGCGTCAAATTTGGAAAATAACAATGAAGACAAAACTCTCCCTCGTTTTAGCCACATTATTTTTAGGTGCCTGTTCAAGCTCGGTCACCCTAGACGATATAGTGCCGGTTGAAGAAGTACAAAAGCCCTTGTATCTGCGTGGTGACTTCTCATTATGGGATGCGCAGCCGGAATACCAAATGGAGAAGGTGGCGCCGGCCATTTATGAAACCAAGATCAAGTTATCGACTCCGGGCAAGGCCTATGAATTTAAAATCGCTGATGCGGATTGGAGTGAAAACTATAACTGTGGTTATTTAGACGAAGGTCTGGATAAGCAGTTAGAGATTGGTTTGCCGGTGCAGGCGGACTGTAACAGCGTGTATAACTACTTTAGTTTTACCCCTGCGGAAGAGGGTTGGTACAAGGTATCAATTAACTTCTCACGCTTTAGCAAGCCATTGGTAACCATTAATCAGGTGTTTGAATAATACCATTCACTTAAATAGCTAATCTAAATATCATGCTGACAGGATCGGTATAAAAAGGGCTGTTAAAGCCCTTTTTTGATCAGGTACTGATAAGGTAACTGCTCTGTCTGTTGGGCCACCAGGGTGTGGTCCATAAAGCGGCAAAAACTGGGAATATCGCGGGTGGTTGAAGGGTCGTCCGCGGTGATCAGCAAGGTTTCACCTTCGTTCATTTTGCGCACCGTACCGCGCACCATCATAACGGGCTCCGGGCAGCGTAAGCCCAAGGCATCTAAAACATGATCGGCGGTTTCAAAGGTCATAAATGAGTACTCGCGTAGAAAACGCCCATTTTACCTAAAGTCACGGCAAGAAAAAAGGCGGGAGCATAAAGCCAACCCCGCCTTTTTGTCACCAAGATTTAAGTAACCTGGACTTGTGATAACAACTTGCTTTCTAGCTGCTGTTTTTTCTTACTACCGCGTTAAATTTGTTTGCAATAGAGCTTCTATTGCCGCACAAATTTGCCTTGTATTAATCAAAACATCTAGCTAGAAAAATTTGACCTCAAGTTAGTTATTTTTAAAGCATATTAGCGAACTTCTTAACTCAAGTTCAGGTTATTTACGGACGTTCAAAGACAGTCGCAATACCCTGGCCAAGACCGATACACATGGTCGCTAAACCGTATTTGGCATCCTTGTCTTCCATGATATTGATTAGCGTGGTGCTGATACGCGAGCCAGAGCAACCTAGAGGGTGACCCAGGGCAATGGCACCGCCATTAAGGTTAACTTTTTCGTCTACCTTATCCAGCAAGCCAAGATCTTTTAGTACAGGCAAAGACTGAGCGGCAAAGGCTTCGTTTAGCTCAGCCACATCGATATCATCGATAGTCAGACCGGCCATTTGCAATGCTTTCTTACTGGCTGGTACTGGGCCATAACCCATGATGGAAGGATCGCAGCCCGCCACCGCCATAGATTTCACATAGGCGCGAATGGGTAGACCCAGCTCTTTGGCCTTGTCTTCACTCATGACCAACATGGCCGAGGCGCCGTCAGACAGAGCCGAAGAAGTTCCCGCAGTCACGCTACCTGATGCCGGGTTAAATACAGGGCGAAGCTGAGATAAGCCTTCAACCGTGGTTTCCGGGCGAATAACCTCATCATCCTCAACCAAGGTTAGGGCGCCATCTTCGTCATGACCTTCCATTGGCAGGATTTCTGATTTGAAGCGACCTTCAACTGTTGCTGCATGGGCGCGTTGATGCGAGCGGGCACCAAATTCGTCCTGCTGCTGACGGTTAATGCCGTGCAAGGTGGCCAGGTATTCGGCGGTTAGGCCCATTACTCCCGCGGCTTGAGCAACGGATGTTGCCAGGCCCGGGTGGAAGTCGTTGCCGTGGGTCATAGGTACGTGGCCCATATGTTCCACACCACCAATAATATAGGTGTCACCGGCGCCGGTCATAATGGCGCGAGCGGCATCATGCAGTGCCTGCATGGAAGACCCACATAAGCGGTTTACTGTAACCGCAGGTACGGTATGAGGAATACCGGCAAGCAGGGCGGCATTACGGCCTACGTTAAAACCTTGCTCTAGCGTTTGCTGCACACAGCCCCAGTAAATATCGTCAATCGATGCTGGGTCTACCGCCGGGTTACGTTCCAACAAGCCCTTCATCAAGTGTGCACTCAGGTCTTCGGCACGTTTATGACGGAATACACCGTTTTTAGAACGGCCCATAGGCGTACGAATACAATCTACAATAACAACCTTATTCATGATTATTGTCCCTCCACTTGATAAAACACACGGCCTTGTTCAGCCCATTGACGGGTTTCGTCTGATACCTGGTAAATAGCACCCAGGTGCGCGTACTTGTCGGCAGCCGCGACAAAGTTGGCCAGGCCAATTTGGTCTAGGTAGCGGAATGCGCCGCCTCTAAACGGAGGGAATCCTATGCCGTACACCAGTGCCATATCGGCTTCTTGTGGTGAAGCAACAATGTTTTCCTGTAGGCACAGTAGTACTTCGTTGATCATAGGGATCATACAGCGGTCGATGATCTCTTGTTTATCCAGCTCTTGCTCGCCATCGAATAGCGGCGCAATAAGCTCAAGAGCCTGGGTATCCGAGCTCTTCTTCAAGCGACCACGGCGGTCCGGGGCGTAGCTGTAGAAACCCTTACCATTTTTCTGACCAAAGCGCTCTGCGTTAGCCATAATGGTAACCGGGTCTTTTTCCTGACGTGCCATACGCTCCGGGAAGCCATCGGCCATCACGCCGGTACAGTGGAAGGCGGTATCAATACCAACAACATCAAGCAGGTAAGCTGGGCCCATAGGCCAGCCGAATACGTTTTCCATCACCTTGTCTATTTTAGCGAAGCTGACGCCCTCGCTAACCATCTTGCTGAAACCGGCAAAGTAGGGGAATAGCACGCGGTTTACAAAGAAGCCCGGGCAGTCATTTACAACAATAGGTGACTTGCCTAGCTTAAGAGCGTAATCGACCACAGCGTTAACGGTTTCTTGTGAGGTTTTTTCACCACGGATGATTTCAACCAGCGGCATACGGGGAACCGGGTTGAAAAAGTGCATACCACAGAATTTTTCTGGTTTTTCCAAGGCAGTGGCTAATTCATCGATGCGAATGGTTGAGGTGTTTGAGGTGAGTACCGTGCCTTCAGGCATGGATTTCTCCAGGCTGCTTAATACCGCTTTTTTCACATTGGGGTTTTCAACAACCGCTTCAACGACTATATCGGCGGCCTGCACATCGGCATCATTCAAGGTCGGTTTGATTTTACCTAGCACGCCAACCATCTTGTCCATGCTCATATGGCCGCGTTGTACTTTCTTACCAAGTAGCTTAGCGGCTTCACCCATACCAAGATCCAAAGCACCTTGGTTGATGTCTTTCATGATAATGGGGGTGCCTTTATAGGCTGATTGATAAGCAATACCGCCACCCATAATGCCGGCACCTAGTACCGCGGCTTGATTGATTTGAGTGTCGCTGCTCTTGGCCAGCTTCTTGGCCTTACCTTTAATATATTGGTCGGCCAGGAAGATGCCGGTTAGCGCTGCTGCTTCCTTGGTTTTAGCCAATTTTGCGAAGTTGGCATTTTCCAATGCCATGGCTTCATCGCGGCTCATATTAGCAGCCGCTTTAATGGTCTTAACCGCCATCACAGGGGCAGGGTAATGACCCTTGGTTTTGCCCATAACCAGACCTTCGGCCATAGCAAAGCTCATGCCTTGCTCTACCTTATTCATCTTCAGTGGTGCTTGTTTTTGCGCTCGGCGTTGCTGCCAATCCAGCTTACCGGCAATGGCTTGCTCTAGCATACTGATACTGGCATTTAGTAATTTGTCACCGGCCACTACGGCGTCTACGGCACCCACTTTTAGGGCGTCATTAGCGCGGTTGTCTTGTCCCGTGGTGATCCAGGTCATGGCGTTATCAGCACCGATTAAGCGTGGTAAGCGTACAGTGCCACCAAAGCCCGGCATGATGCCCAGCTTGGTTTCTGGTAAACCAATTTTGGCGGTTTCACTGGCTACGCGGAAATCGGTAGCTAAAACCCACTCGCAACCGCCGCCCAAGGCCATACCGTTAATGGTGCTTAAAGTTGGGAAAGGTAAATCTTCCAGGGCGTCGAATACATCGGTGGCGTTTTTAATCCAGCCAATCAGTTCTTCTTCTGGGCGTTGGAAAGTGGGTAGGAATTCGAAAATATCGGCGCCAACGATAAAGTGATCTTTGTCACTGGTAAACACCATACCTTTGATGTCGTCACGTTGGGCTAATTCTTTAATTGCCTGATGGCAATCACTCAGGGTTTGCTGCGAAAGTTTGTTTACTGAACCGGGTACAGTGAACTTAAACTCGGCAATTTGGTCCTTTATAAAAGAAACTACAAAGGAATCGCTCTGAAATATCATGGTATCTCCCTTTGTTTCACATGAAACTGGTACGATGAGTTAAATTTAAATCAGTGTCTCGCCTTTAATCTCAAAATGCAATGAAAATTTTACATAGGGTTAAAGTTAGCTCAAAAAATAGATGCGACCAAAACACGCCATAATGCGGTTGGTATAGGTCAAAAGTCTGGCATTTATGTAGTACAGTTATTGAGGGTCTTTGACTCTATGAGGGCAGCGCGCTTTTTTGCCTAATGTTGGCTTCTTCGCTGCATTTGTTTCACGAAATACAGTTAGGATTATCATGAAACGACTTCTTCACACCCTGCTGGCCGCGTCCTTGCTGCAAGTTTGTAGTGTTTCACTTGCCGGCGAGCACGACGACTTCCTAAAAGCGGAAAAAATTGCCCGCGGCGGCAATTACACAGAATTTAAGAAAGCCAATGAGCGCCTTAAACATCCGCTTAAACCCTATGTGGAAATGGCCTTCTATAAGCACCATCCACATATTAAATATCAAAGCGAAATTGAGCACTTTTTGCAGGTTTATCAGCATACTCCGCTGGAATGGCCGGTGCGCCGTGCCTGGTTAAACTATTTGGCCAAGCACGGCCGTAAGGCCAAGTTTGTAGAGAATTACAGCGTCACCAAGGATGTAGAGCTTACCTGTCAGTATCTTGATTTTCAGTGGCAACTTGGGGCGCCAAAAGATGCCCTGTTGGAGCAGATAGAAAAACTCTGGTTGGTGGGCAAGTCTCAACCCAAGGAATGCGATGGCGTATTTTCTTATTGGCGCAAGGCTGGCGGGCAAACGCCGGAAGCAGTATGGCAGCGTTTGGGCTTAGCCGCCGAGGCGGGGCAGCATAAATTAGTTGGCTATTTAAAAACACAAATGCCAGCCAAGGAGCGCTACCTGGCGGATTTATATTCCAAGGTTAAAAAAGACCCCAGTGCCGCAGCCGGTTTATATCGCTATAAAAATAAATCCTCTAAAGAAGCCGAAATTGCCTTATACGGAGTTAAACGCCTGGTTTGGAAAGACCCGGATCTGGCAGTTCGCGCCTGGCAAAAATTATCTAATATGTTTTCCTTTAGCGATGAGCAACAAGATCAGGCGCATTATGCTTTGGCCTATGCGCTCGCGGTTAAGCAGCATGATGATGCCAAGTTTTGGCTGAATAAGGTGCCTGATACCCAGCAGGACAGCAAACTGGTGCAGTGGCATTTAGCGAACATGCTTAGGGAGCAGGACTGGCCGGCCATTATCGCCTTTTTTACGCCGAAAAAAGATCTTAACGTCGGACATAAATACTGGCTGGCTTACAGTTATTCCCGTCAGGATAAAAATGAGCAAGCCAATGAACTGTGGCAGCAAATAGCTCAAGAGCGCGATTATTACGGCTTTTTAGCGGCGGCGCGATTAGACCAGCCTGTTAACCTTAATAACCAGCAATTGACGCTGGCACCGGGGTTAAAGGCCAAGGTAGAGCAGGCGCCTGGGTTTAAACGGGCGCAGATTTTATATGACCTGGAAAGAGTCACCAGTGCCAGAAGGGAGTGGAATTATCTGCTCGACACCTCCAGTAATGCCGAGAAACTGGCTGCCGCGGTATTGGCGTCGGAGCAGGGCTGGCATGACAGGGCCATAGTCACCCTGGCGCGACTTAAGGCCTGGGATTATGTTGATTTACGTTTCCCCGATGCCTATACGGATTTGTTTAAGCGCTACAGCAACCGTAATAAGGTTGACCTGGATTGGAGTATCGCCATTGCCCGCAGGGAAAGCTCCTTTGCCGCCGATGCTCGCTCTCGCGCCGATGCCCGGGGTTTGATGCAATTATTGCCCAGTACCGCCAAATACATTAACCGCAGTTCGGTTTCGAGCAAGCGTCTGTATGAACCCAGCACCAATATTAATTTAGGTACCAAGTACTTAAAGTATTTAGAAGGCAAAACCCGTGGCAATCAAATTTTAGCCACTGCCTCGTATAACGCCGGATACCATCGCGTTAATAAGTGGATCCCAGATGAAGCCATGCCAGCAGAGTTATGGATTGAACTGATCCCTTATCGGGAAACCCGGGATTACGTCAAAAACGTGTTTGCCTATCGTCAGGTTTATCTGGCCAAACAAGGCAAGGATGAAAATGTCCTGGCGACAATTTTAGATATGAATATAGGCGGTTAGCCGCAACTGCGGCGGCTATGATAGACTGGCAAAAACATAATTAGCAAAGTGGGTGATACATGAATACATTAGCGGTGTTATACGCTGAACATATTGCAACCCTGCAAAGACGCACGCGCGAAATTGTTGGGCGTGAAAACCTAGATGGTGTGGTAATTCATTCTGGCCAGGCAAAGCGCCAGTTTTTGGATGATATGTATTATCCGTTTAAGGTGAACCCGCAATTTAAGGCCTGGTTGCCGGTGATCGACAACCCGCATTGCTGGCTGGTAGTGAACGGCAGTGATAAGCCTAAACTTATCTTCTATCGCCCGGTGGATTTTTGGCACAAGGTGCCGGATGAACCGAGCGAGTACTGGGCCGACTATTTCGATATCGAGCTACTGGTTAAGCCGGAGCAGGTAGAAAAACTATTACCTTATGATAAGGCGCGTTACGCCTATATCGGCGAGTGTTTAGAAGTGGCGCAGGCCCTAGGTTTTGAGTTGATGAACCCAGAGCCGGTGATGAATTATCTGCATTACCACCGTGCTTATAAAACCCAGTATGAGCAAGCCTGTTTGCGTGAAGCGAACAAACTAGCCGTGGCCGGTCATCAGGCGGCGCGGGATGCTTTCTATCAGGGTAAGTCGGAGTTTGAGATCCAACATGCTTACCTGTTGGCGACCAAGCACAGCGAAAATGACACGCCTTATGGCAATATCGTTGCCTTAAATGAAAACTGTGCCATTTTGCACTACACCCATTTTGAGCGAAATGTTCCAGCGCAACACCGCTCGTTTTTGATCGATGCCGGTGCCAATTTCAATGGTTATGCCGCCGATATTACTCGTACCTACGACTTTGAGCGTCAGGGTCAGTTTGCCGAGTTGTTGGCTGTGATGAATCAACATCAGATAGAGCTTTGTAACTCGCTATCCCCAGGCAAGCTCTATGGTGAGTTGCACCTTGATTGCCATCAGCGTGTAGCCCAGGTGCTAAGCGACTTTAATATAGTTAATCTACCGGCGGCAGAAATTGTCGAGAAGGGCATTAGTTCAACCTTCTTCCCTCATGGTCTGGGCCATCATATTGGCTTACAGGTACATGATGTAGGCGGTTTTATGGCCGATGAAACGGGTACTCATCAGGCACCACCTGAGGGGCATCCTTTCCTACGTTGTACTCGTATGATAGAGGCGAACCAGGTGTTCACTATTGAACCCGGCCTGTACTTTATTGATTCCCTGCTTGAAGATTTAGCGGCAACGGACAATAGACAGTACGTAAACTGGGACAAGGTCGCCGAGTTTAAACCCTTTGGCGGTATTCGTATCGAGGACAACATCATAGTTCATGAGCATGGTTTGGAAAACATGACTCGCGAGCTAAAACTCGACTAAACATTCCCTGTGAAGACGGTGGCGGCGATGCCATCGTCTTAGGCAGTTCATTTTCTATGTCAGAATATGCTTATCCGGCTCAATCGCTGAGCTACGAAGAAGAAATCAAAAAAAGCACCTTTATCGTTCACCTTGCCCATACGCCGGATGTGGCCAGCGCCAAGGCCTTTATTGCTTTAATCAATGAGCAGTATCCGGATGCCCGTCATAATTGCTGGGCCTATGTAGCCGGAGCGCCCGGTGGCAGCCATGTTTATGGCTTTAGTGATGATGGCGAACCCAATGGCACCGCCGGCAAGCCCATGCTTAATGTGCTCCAAGGCAGTGGCTTAGGTGAGATATGTGCCGTTACTACCCGCTATTTTGGTGGCATTAAGTTGGGTACGGGTGGTTTAGTGCGCGCCTATGGTGGCACCCTGAATAATGCCTTGGCGCAATTACAGATACAGATTAAGGTGCCCAGTGTGGTGTTAAGCGGCGACAGTGACTATGCTCTACAAGGGCAGATAGAACAATGCCTTAACTCACAATACCAGGTACTGGCTATGGATAAGGAATACGGTGGCCATATTTCCTGGCAGATACGTATTGATGCGCGCCAGGCTGAAGATGCCATAAAAGATATTTTTGATTTAAGCCATGGTACTGTTGAGTTAAAAATAAAACAGTAAGACAATAACATGCAAAGAAAAGTCACGGCGATGCGCTAAATGCAATACCGCACGATAATAAAGATACTCGGTCAGTTAGTAGCCCTTTTTAGTATCACCATGGTTCCCCCTGCACTGGTATCACTTATCTATAAAGATGGTGGTGGTCTGCCTTTTATTCTTGCGTTTATCTTCAGCGTAATTGCCGGCTTGTTTGCCTATTATCCTAACCGCCATGAGCATGGCGACCTCAAAGCCCGTGAAGGCTTTTTGATCGTGGTATTGTTTTGGCTGGTGCTGGGGTCGTTCGCATCCTTACCCCTGATCTTCCTTGATGCGCCAAAACTCTCGCTGGCTGATGCGGTGTTTGAGGCCTTCTCTGGGCTTACCACCACGGGGGCGACCGTATTAACCGGTATTGAATATCTGCCCAAGTCTGTGTTGTTTTATCGCCAGCAACTGCAATGGCTAGGTGGTATGGGGATAATCGTACTCGCGGTGGCCGTGCTGCCCATGCTTGGCGTTGGTGGTATGCAGTTGTATCGTGCCGAAACGCCGGGGCCGGTGAAAGACTCGAAAATGACGCCGCGTATTGCCGATACCGCTAAACATCTTTGGTACATCTATGTATCTCTGACCCTAGCTTGTACATTGGCTTATTGGGTGGCGGGGATGAGCTGGTTTGATGCCATTTGCCATGCCTTCTCGACCATAGCCATAGGTGGTTTCTCTACCTATGATGCGTCCATGGGCTACTTTGATAGCCCAGTGATCAACCTGATTTGTGTGGTTTTCTTATTAATTGCCGCGGTGAACTTTTCCCTGCATTACGCTGTGGTGGCTAATCGCAGTGCCAAGGTGTATTTGCGCGACCCGGAATTTAAGGTGTTTTTCTTAATTCAGGTGGCGCTGATCATCATCTGTTTTGCTGTGCTGTCGTCGAATAATATCTATGCCAATGGCGATGAAACCTTAGATCAGGCCATGTTCCATGCGGTTTCTATCGGTACCACGGCGGGCTTTGCTACCGACAACTTTTCCGCTTGGCCCCTGTTCCTGCCCATATTACTTATCTTCTCAAGTTTTATTGGTGGCTGTGCTGGCTCTACCGGTGGCGGTATGAAGGTAGTGCGGGTGTTCCTGTTGTACTTGCAGGGCATTCGTGAACTTAACCGCCTGGTACACCCAAGAGCCATCTATTCTATTAAGCTTGGCCGTAAGGCACTACCTGATAAGGTGGTCGAAGCGGTATGGGGTTTCTTCTCCGCTTATGCCCTGGTTTTTGTGATCATCATGATCAGCCTTATGGGCACGGGTTTGGACAATATCACCGCCTTCTCGGCGACTGCTGCCTGT
Organism: Pseudoalteromonas qingdaonensis; assembly: GCF_038739665.1. Taxonomy (NCBI): domain Bacteria; kingdom Pseudomonadati; phylum Pseudomonadota; class Gammaproteobacteria; order Alteromonadales; family Pseudoalteromonadaceae; genus Pseudoalteromonas; species Pseudoalteromonas qingdaonensis. The sequence continues at coordinate 138,965 of NZ_JBCGCU010000009.1, forward strand.
TTAAATAACCTGGGCCCAGGCCTGGGTGAGGTAGCGGCACACTACGGCGATATCAGCGATAATGCCAAGTGGATTCTAACCCTGGCCATGGTATTTGGTCGTCTAGAGATCTTCACCCTGCTAGTACTATTTACCCCCACATTCTGGCGTGGGTGAGAATTTATAAGAGTGACACAGGTCACTCTTATAAATTCGAACGCGAGACATGGATGTCGAGCCGGGACCCAGCGTCAGGACGACTTACTTGCACAAAACTTACCTTCGACGTATTTCGGTCACTCTTATAAACTCGAACGCGAGACATGGATGTCGAGCCGGGACCCAGCGTCAGGACGACTTACTTACACCGAGCTTAACGTCACTCTTGGAGCGCCGAACGCGAGGGCGTGGATGCCCGATCCGGGCCTAGGCTTCAGGATGAATTGTTATCACCATCACCAACTTCAAGAGTGACACTGGCCACTCTTATTAATTTGAATGCGAGACATGAATGTCGAGCCAAACCGCAGCGTTAGGCCCACTCACTTGCACCTTATCCTAATCGAGCTTTCATCACGCGAGGGCTTAGTTCACCCACCTCAACCTGAACAAAGTCTTGTGTGTTGCTAAAAGGCAACAATTTAACTCTAGCTAGGTTTTGGCTGTGAAATTAATTTTTAAAAAAGCGCGAAAAACAACATAACCAACTGTTTTTTAAGTGTTAAATAATTTCCTCACTCTTATCCAAATCTACCTTTTGGCACTTCTATTCAGATAAAAATCAGAAAAGCGTGTCGACCATTTGTGCGGTTTCTGAATGAAATTTCCATCATAAATTCATAACACACTGAAAATTATAGGTTTTATTTTTAAGGCTTAGATCTTGTCGCGAAATAGCAACAGAAAAAATGGAAAAACTCTGTGGTTTTTAGTAATTAAATCTCCAAACCTTTGAATTATAAGGGGTTTTCAATGTTGGCACCGGACTTGTAATAGTCCTAGCGAATCGAAAATGTGATGACGAATATTGGATTCGTTAGGTTCACACCAAAACAAGTAGGAAGGAAAGCAATATGAAAACAATGACAGCAACTATCGCTCTTATCACTTTAGCCGCATCAAGCGCAGCATTCGCTGCTGATTTCTCAACTCTTGATGTTGATGGTAACGGTGCTATCTCTGTGCAAGAAGCTGCCGCTGATGCTGCGCTAGCCGAGCAATTTGAACAGCTAGATAGCGACGGTAACGGTGAGCTTTCACAAGCCGAGTTTGATAAAGCCGAGTAATTTTCAGTAGTTATTACAGTGATCAGTAGGAGTTTATGATGAAAAAATCAAAGCACATTTTAGCCTTATGCGCCCTAGTTAGTTCTTCTGCGGCCTTTGCCTTAGCAGTTGACTTTGCCACGGTAGATACAGACGGCAGCGGCGCCATTAGCATGGAAGAAGCCTCAAAGCACCCAGAGCTAATTAGCCAGTTCAAAGACTTAGACACAAACGTAGATGGCGAGCTGTCTCAAGAAGAGTTCGCTAAAGCGAAATAACACAGGGAGTTAACAATGAATAAGACCTCTAAAGCAATCGCCTTAATCGGCTTAGTTAGTGCATCGTCTGCATTCGCGATGGACTTGGAATTTAACAATGTGGATCTAGATAGCGATGGCGCTATCAGCATGGAAGAAGCGGCTCAATATCCTGAACTGATGCAACAGTTTAAGGACTTGGACAGCAACAAAGACGGCCAGCTGAGCGAGCAAGAGTTCGCGGCAGCACAGTAAGTTTACTTTTTAAATATTTGGAGCAAGTTATGAAAACGACCAATACACTACTAGCAATGGCTATTTTGGCATCATCTTCAGCTGCATTTGCAGATTCAGGTACAACGTTTGAATCTCTTGATGTGGACGGTAATGGCAGCATCAGTAAGGAAGAAGCAAGTGCCAATGCCGAAGTAATGGCTAAGTTCGATGAGCTTGATATTGATGGTAACGGCGAGCTATCGCCAGAAGAGTTTGCCAATATTGAGTAAAAACCTAAATCCATTAGAGAAGCAAAAAGCAGCATTTAGTTTCTAACTAAAGCTGCTTTTTTTTGCTTATAAGAACATGGCGCTGACCTGGAAGAGTTTCTCAACCACATGAATATGCTTTTTGTCGATCAAGAACATGATCACATGGTCGCCGCTTTGAATCACGGTATCGTCATGGGCAATCAGCACATCATCATTACGCACTATGGCGCCAATGGTAGTGCCTGAAGGAAGTTTGATTTCGCGAATGGCCCGACCTACCACTTTTGAGGTGTTTTCATCACCATGGGCTACAGCTTCAATGGCTTCAGCAGCGCCCTTGCGCAGTGAGTAAACATTCACTATATCGCCGCGGCGAACATGGGTTAACAGAGCCGAAATAGTCGCTTGTTGCGGCGAAATGGCAATATCGATTTCACCACCTTGAACCAAATCCACATAGGCACCACGCTGAATTAGCACCATGGTTTTTTGTGCACCCATGCGCTTGGCCAGCATGGCTGACATGATATTCGCTTCATCATCGTTGGTTACGGCGATAAAGACATCTACCTGCTCGATATGCTCTTCTGACAGCAGCTCCTGATCAGAAGCGTCACCACAGAAGACCACGGTATCATCAAGCATTTCCGAGAGTTGCTCGGCTCGCATAGGGTTGCGCTCCAGCAGCTTGACGCTGTGGTTTTTCTCCAGTGAGCGAGCCAAACCCGCGCCTATGTTACCGCCGCCGGCAATCATGATCTTTTTATATGAACGCTCCAGCTTTTGCAGTTCGCTCATTACCGCGCGAATATGCTTGGTTGCGGCGATAAAGAAGACTTCATCATCGGCTTCGATAACCGTGGTTCCCAGCGGCTTGATGGCCTTACCCTGACGGTAAATGGCGGCAACCCGGGTTTCCACGTTGGGAATATGTTCCTTTAACGCTGAAAGCGCATAACCAACCAGCATACCGCCGTAGTAGGCTTTAACCGCTACCAAGGACAGCTTACCGTCGGCAAACTGCAACACCTGCAGGGCGCCAGGGTAGTCGATTAAGCGGCGAATATACTTAGTGACCAGAGCCTCGGGAGCTATGTAGTGATCAACGGGCAGGTCATCATTGTGGAATAACTGCTGGCGATAACGTAAGTATTGCTCCGAGCGGATCCGCGCAATTTTAGTCGGAGTGTTAAAGATACTGTAGGCAACCTGACAGGCCACCATGTTCACTTCGTCGGAGCTGGTTACGGCGATGATCATATCCGCATCTTCGGCACCGGCCTTGCGCAGCACATCGGGGTGAGCGCTGTGGCCATTAACGCCTTGCAAGTCGTATTTGTCTTGCAGCTCACGCAAACGGTCACCGTCGATATCGACCACGGTGATCTCGTTTTGCTCACCCACTAAGTTTTCTGCCAATGTGCCGCCAACCTGGCCTGCACCTAAGATGATAATTTTCATGACTATGTCACTGCTTTATTATTTTTGCGTAGTAAAAACCATCGGTTTCACCTGGTAACAACTGCCAACCCGGCTGCTGCTCGGTATCCTTATCATGCAAGGCTATATGCTTGGCGTCACCATGTTTGGCCAAAAATGCCCGTATTTGCGATTGATTTTCTTCGCTTAATACCGAGCAGGTGGCATAAACCAGAGTACCGCCGGATTTCAAAAGCGGCCAGATGGCTTCAAGTATGCTTGCTTGCAGTTGTGCCAGTTCATCGATATCGCTGCCGCGACGCAGCCATTTAATATCCGGATGGCGACGGATCACTCCGGTGGCCGAGCAGGGCACATCAAGGAGAATGCGGTCGAACTGCTCACCCTGATACCATTGCTCTGTTTGCTCCGCCTGGGCACAGGTTAATTCGGCGTTTAGGCCTATGCGCTCAAGGTTTTCGCTGACCCGTTCAAGGCGCTGGGCATCGGCATCCAAAGCAACGACACGGGCATCGGCTAGTTCAAGAATATGGCAGGTTTTGCCGCCCGGTGCCGCACAGGCATCGAGAATGAGTTCACCATCTTGTGGGTCAAGAAGTCTTGCTGCTTGCTGGGCCGCTGCATCCTGTACCGAGCAGGCGCCGCGTTCAAACTCGGGCAGGGCAAATACATCCATGGCCTTATCGAGGCGGATAGCATCTTGGAATGCTTCATCTATGCTAAAGCCAATGTTTTTATCAAACAGTTTATCGGCATAGGCGTCGCGGTTATTCAGGCGATTATTCGCCCTTAGCCACATAGGTGCCTGCTGCTGATTTTCTTCGATAATATCTTGCCATTGCTCTGGGTAATCACGTTGTAGCTTTTTAATCAGCCAACCCGGGTGATTATATTTGCAGGCATCTATTTGTTCTGCTTGCTCTTCAAGGCCTTGTTGTTGGCGTTGAAAGGTGCGCAGTACGGCGTTAACCAAGCCTTTTAGGCCTGCGGCTCGCATTGATTGCAGGGCGTTGACCGTTTCGGCCACGGCGGCATGCTCGGGCACGCGCATATATTGCAATTGATATAAGCCAACGTAGAGCAGAAATTGATAAACCCGGCTTTTACCTTTCAATGGCTTTTCAAGCAGTTGCTGGCAATAAAACTCCAAGCTTGGCAAATAACGTAAAACGCCGAAGCAGATTTGTTGCATCAGCGCCTTGTCTTGCGGGCTGAGATCGCGGCTGTATCTGGGCAGGGCCACAGACAGAGAAATGCCTTTGTCGACTACCTGGTAAAGGGTGTGCGCCGCCTGGGCGCGAACATTACTCACCTTGGTTATCCGCAGTGGCTAATGAAGTACCAACTGCGACCCAGTCGGCGCGGCCGTTAAGGAAATCCTGGCTCGACATGGGTTTTTTACCTTGGGGTTGCAGCTCGGTAATACATAGCGCATCGGTCGCACAGGCGATCACTATGCCATTTTTATCGGCGCGTAAGATGGTGCCCGGCGCGCCTTGCTCGGCAACCACCTCGGCTTGCCATATCTTCACTGTATTACCGGCCATTTCCGTATAACTGACCGGCCAGGGGTTAAAGGCACGAATATTGCGCTCTAACTGCACCGCATCCAGTTGCCAATCCAACAGGGCTTCTTGCTTAGAGAGCTTGTGCGCATAGTTGGCGAGCTGCTCATCCTGCTGCTGCGGGGCGATGCTTTCTATGTTGGCTAATGTTTCTATCAGTGCCGAAGGGCCAAGCTCCGCCAACTTAGCGTAGAGCGAGGCCGAGGTTTCCTTGGCATCTATGGCACAGCGACTAATGCTCAGCATGTCACCTGTATCCAGGCCTTCGTCCATCTGCATTATGGTTACACCTGTTTCTGCGTCGCCGGCCCAAATCGCTCTTTGTATAGGTGCGGCACCACGCCAACGCGGCAGAATTGAGCCATGGACATTGATACAACCAAGCTTTGGCGTCTCTAAAATGCTTTTAGGCAGTAGCAAGCCGTAGGCGACTACTACCATGATATCGGCATTTAATGCGGCGAGCTGCTGCTGCGCTTCTTCACTTTTCAGGCTGGCTGGCTGAAACACCGGCAGGTCGTGCTCTAAAGCTAAGGTTTTTACCTCACTGGCTTTGAGTTTTTTACCACGTCCGGCGGGGCGGTCTGGCTGGCTGTATACGCCAACCACTTCATGATCTGAGTCGATTAATGCCTGCAAATGGCGTGCAGCAAAGTCCGGTGTACCGGCAAATACGATGCGAAGGGCTTGTGTCACTGTGATTCCTTGTAATTAAGCTTTAGTGGCCAGACGGGCTTCTTTTTCAAGCTTTTTACGAATACGCTGACGTTTTAACGGCGACAAGTAATCAATAAATAACTTACCAACTAGGTGATCTAATTCGTGCTGAATACAGATGGCCAATAAACCGTCGGCGTCCAAAGTAAACTCTTCGCCTTGGTCATTGAGCGCTTTAACAGTTACCGTTTCTGCGCGATCTACTTTGGCGTATGAGTGAGGCACAGACAAGCAGCCTTCTTCACTTACCGTAGAGCCATCTTTGTGCGTGATCTCTGGGTTGATAAGGATCAGAGGCTCATCACGTTCTTCGGAAACATCAATCACGACGATACGTTGGTGAATATCAACTTGCGTTGCAGCAAGGCCGATACCATTTTCGTCATACATGGTTTCTAACATGTTTTTGGTGATTTCACGCACGCTGTCATCAACCTGCTCAACGGGCTTTGCAATCGTGCGTAAACGTTCATCTGGGAACCTAAGTACTTCTAAAAGTGCCATAATTGCCTTATTAAAAATTGTGCTAAATATCAGGTATTGTGTTATGTTTTTATTTTAGCCATTCGTGTGCACCTTTAACAGGTTATTGGGTAATAAATATAATAAAACAAGCTTAGGAAGCTCATACAATGATTAAACAGCTATCAGCTGCCGTGTTTGCTCTTGCGGTTGCTTTTCCATCATTAGCAGATGTTTTAGCAGTCAAATCTGACGCCCCGGAACAATATGTAGTGAAAAAGGGAGATACACTATGGGATATCTCTGCTATCTATTTGGATAAGCCTTGGCTGTGGCCAGAGCTTTGGCAAATGAATCCACAAATTGATAACCCTCACCTTATTTACCCAGGTGATACGCTGTACCTAGTGTACGATGCCCAAGGGCGACCGCGTTTAGTGGTTAAACGCCCGGACAACTATCAGAAGTTATCGCCACATGGTCGTAAAACGATGAAGCGAGACGCGCTACCAACCTTGTCGTTGGAGCTGTTGCGCCCGTTTTTGACTTACGAACAAGCCCTAAGTGAAGAGCAAATTAATGCTCAACCTTATGTACTGGGTGCCAACGAGAATGTGAAACGCTCTACTCAAGGTCATATTCTTTATGTTAAAGGTGACCTAGAACGTAACGCCAGTTATGCCATCTACCACAAAAATCGCCCTTATATTGACCCGCAAACTGAAGAGCTATTGGGTTACGAAGTGAAATTGGTGGCTACCGCCAAAGCATTCCGCAGTGGCGATGTAAATGCTGGTGTGCCTGCGTCCATCTTTGTTGATGGCGTTAAGCGTGAAATTAATGCCGGTGATTTCTTGTTGCCGGTGAGCCAAGGCCAAAGCCTGCCTGCGACCTTCCATATGCGCCGCCCAGAAACTGCAATCGATGGTGAAATCATCGCTTCATCTAATCAGCTTCGCGAATTTAGCAAGATGGATATTGTGGTGCTAAACCGTGGTTTAGTAGACGAAGTTAAAGCGGGTCATATGTTCGATATCCGCCGTCAGTCGCCGACCGTTATCGATGGGCGCAAAGGTCCTCAGTATAAAGAAGACTCAAGCACCTACGACAAATTTATGTCGAATATGGAAGAAAGCATGGGCATGGAAGAGGGTGAAGATAATCGCACTTGGCATATGCCCAAGGAAAAGGTGGGCGAGCTTATGGTTCTTAAAGTTCAAGACCGCGTAAGCTATGGCATCATCACCAAAACATTACGACCCATACGTGTCGGAGATGCTGTAAGCGTTGACTAAGCAACGCTTTCCGTAACAAGCTTTTGGGTCGTGCTCAAGGAGGGAGCATGACACAGAATGAACCTATCCCATCGGCCTCTTCAGAGGCCGATTTATTTCTAGCTGATGCCAGTTTGCTGGCATTGATGCGCACGCCGGGTCTAGGCTTGCGTAGTGCCCATACCTTGCTACAACATATTTCCATACATGATTTAGTCGCCGATACCGAGGTGCTGACTCAAGCCGGCTTGCGCCGCGATATAGCAGCTCGTTTGGCCGCCATTAAACTTGAGCCCTTGCAACAAGAGCTGAGTGAGTATCGCCATCAGGGCATAGATGTGATCAGCCTAGCCCACCCCTTATACCCGCCGTTATTAAAGGAATTGCCTGACCCGCCTTTGCTTTTATTCTGCGTAGGTAATAGTGACTTATTGATGCAGCCTCAGGTGGCGATTGTCGGCAGTCGAGGGGCGAGCATAAGTGGGAAGCACCATGCTTTTGAGTTTGCCGCTCAGCTCAGTGATGCAGGACTGGCCGTAACCTCTGGCATGGCCATGGGCATAGATGCCAGCGCCCATCTAGGGGCATTACATAATGGTGGAGCGACCTTGGCTGTGCTGGGTACGGGAGTTGATTTATGTTACCCGCGTCGTAACAAGACACTGCGGGAGCAAATTGCTCAACATGGCCTATTGGTTAGTGAGTTTTTGCCCGGAACACAACCGCGGGCGCAGCACTTTCCCCGTCGCAATCGGGTTATTGCCGGGTTAAGTCTAGGTACTTTAGTCGTTGAAGCAGAGCAAAAAAGCGGTTCCCTGATCACCGCCGAACTGGCGATGGATTATAACCGTGAGGTGATGGCCATGCCCGGGGCGGTGAATAACCCATATTCCCGTGGCTGTCATGCGCTGATAAAGCTCGGGGCGGCGCTAGTGGAAAATGCCGAAGATGTATTAGCCGAATTAGGTTGTTATCAACAAAAGGGTCTATATATAAATAATAAGGGAGTAGAAAAAGAGGATGAGAACACTTTACTTCGCCATATTGGTTTTGAGCCAACCAGCATAGACGCTATAGCTTTGAGCTCACAAATTCCAATCGCGCAATTGTTAACGCTATTAATAGACTTAGAACTCGAAGGCAGCATTATTAGCACTTCGGGCGGCTATACCAGAGTAGGGGGCGAGTGACATGTTTGATATCCTAATGTATTTGTTTGAAAACTATATTCATAACGAAAGTGAAATCTTTGTCGAAGAAAGCGTGCTCACCGATGAATTGCTCAAGGCCGGTTTTAACAGCCCGGAAATATACAAGGCCTTGGATTGGCTCGAGCAACTGGCACAGCTTCAGTACAGCGATGAGAGCCCGTATCTGGATAGAACCCCAGCCGCAGCCTGTCGTATCTACACAGGTGAGGAAAGCATTAAGTTGGATATTCAATGCCAAGGCTTCTTACTGTTTTTAGAGCAGGTCGGCGTGATCAACAGCACCACGCGTGAAATGGTGATAGACAGAGCCATGGCCTTAGATCATGCGCAAATCGCCCTGGATGACCTAAAATGGGTGGTGTTAATGGTGCTCCTTAGTGTGCCCGGTCAGGAGCATGCCTATGCGCAGATGGAAGACTTAATCTTTGATGACCCCAATCCGACCCTGCATTAAGCTTGATCTTCATCGGAGTCTGAGTATATTGGGCGCACATTAACCAAGGGGCAGGGTGCGCATGACGAAAATAGATCATTCTTTATTTAATGCCGATAAACACGCGTTGGAAAAAGAGTACGAGGTATGCCCTGAATGTGGCAGCGAGCTGGTAATGCGCCATTCCAAATCCGGTGCCTTTTTAGGTTGTGCCAGTTATCCAACTTGCCACTTTATTCGCCCCTTGCATCAACATGATACCAGCACCCTAAAAGTGCTTGAGGATAACCCTTGTCCGCAATGTAGTGCGCCCCTGGCAGTTAAAAATGGCCGTTTTGGCATGTTTATCGGCTGCACCAACTTTCCCGAGTGTCACTATATCGCCGATCAGCGTGAGCAAAGTGAACAAGACAGCGCTTTACCAGCTTGCCCCAAGTGTAATAAAGGTCATTTAACCCAGCGCAGCAGCAAATATGGTAAGGCTTTTTATTCCTGTGATGCCTACCCCAAGTGCAAATACAGCCTGAATTACCCGCCGGTTGCGGTGACCTGTGAACAGTGCCAGTGGCCGGTCATGATGAAACGCCACTTTGCCGAGGGAGCTATGCTACAATGCCCGCAAAAGAACTGTGGGCACAAACAGCCCGATGATGCGGAGAGCGGACAGTGAGTGATGCAGAGCAGCCGAAAACGGCGCTGAGCAGTTTGCAACAGGGTGAAGTAATTCTTTACCCTACCGAGGCGGTATATGGCTTAGGCTGTGACCCTATGAATCAGGCGGCTGTTGAAGCCTTGCTGGCAATTAAACAACGCCCGGTTGAAAAGGGCCTGATTTTAATCGCCGATAACTATGGCCAATTACTTCCTTATGTGGCCGATCATCGCATTCCCATGGATAAGCGCGCGGATATTTTCTCGCAGTGGCCAGGTGCCGTAACTTGGGTGATGCCGGCAGCGGCAAGTACGCCGAAATGGCTTACCGGCGCGTTTGACTCTATCGCCGTGCGCGTGAGTGCTCACCCCACAGTTAAGCGCTTATGTCAGGAGTTTGGTGGCCCAATCGTCTCTACCAGCGCTAACTTAAGCGGTCAGGAACCGGTTGCGTCAATCGCCCAAGGGCAGGCTACCTTTGGCGAACAAGTTGGCTTTTATGTCGATGAGCCCTTGGGTGGCGCTAATCAACCTAGCGTGATCAAAGACGCCATGAACGGACAAATTATTCGAGGATAAGCATGCATTCAGAGTTACTGACCCAGGTTAAAACCTACTTAATGGCGTTGCAGGATAAGATTTGTGCTGGATTGGAAAAAGCCGATGGCGGCACCAAGTTTGTTGAAGATGCATGGCAACGCGAAGAGGGCGGCGGCGGTCGTACCCGAGTGATCCGTGATGGCAATGTTATCGAGCAAGGTGGCGTAAACTACTCTCATGTTTTTGGTGCTTCCATGCCCGCATCTGCGACTGCACATCGCCCTGAATTGGCTGGCCGCAGCTTCCATGCCTGTGGTGTGTCCCTGGTGATTCACCCAAAAAACCCGCACATTCCAACCAGCCATGCCAATGTGCGTTTCTTTATTGCCGAGAAAGAGGGTGAGGAGCCGATTTGGTGGTTTGGCGGTGGTTTTGATTTAACTCCTTTTTATCCGCAGCTTGAAGATGTAAAACATTGGCACCAGGTTGCCCATGACCTGTGCGCTCCCTTTGGTGATGAGGTTTATCCCAAGTATAAAACTTGGTGTGATGAGTACTTTTACTTGAAACACCGCGATGAGACGCGCGGCGTGGGTGGACTCTTCTTCGATGATCTTAACGAATGGGGCTTTGAGAAGAGCTTTGCCTTTATGCAAGCGGTAGGTAATGGTTATCTTGATGCATACCTTCCCATCATCGAAAAACGCAAAGATATGCCTTATGGCGAAGAACAACGTCAATTCCAGCTATATCGCCGTGGTCGCTACGTTGAATTTAACCTGGTGTGGGATAGAGGCACCTTGTTTGGTTTGCAAACCGGAGGGCGTACCGAGTCGATATTGATGTCGATGCCGCCATTGGCGCGTTGGGAGTATGACTTTAACCCAGAGCCGGGTTCACCAGAGTCAGAACTTTATGAGCATTACCTGAAACCAAAAGACTGGGTATAAAAGTAGAAAAACGCGGCCGATGCCGCGTTTTTTAATTGTCGCTATTGATCATATGAGTCGCCAGCTGGGTTAGCGACTGTCGCAAACCCTCACGTAGCACAGGATTGTCTACTTCCATATCCAGCGCCTTATTCATACAGTACATCCACTGATCTCTAAGCTCGGCAGTGACCGGGAAGGGCATATGGCGCTGGCGTAAGCGTGGGTGACCATATTTTTCTACAAACAGATCCGGGCCACCTAACCAACCGGATAAAAATTCAAAGAATACCTGGCGAATACGATCCAATGGCTGCGGATGCATATCATATAAGGGCTTGGCGTACGCATCGCTGGCCATTATGTCGTAGAATCGATTGGCGAGGGCACGGGCGCCTTGTTCGCCACCCATTAGCTCGTATGGGGTACGCTCAACATCAGGGTGAACGTCGTCTGTACTTTGCTGAGAATTTTTTGCATCTTTGCTAAAGATGCGTTTTAGTAACTGCTTCATGATGCGCTCAATATAAGGAAAGGATAATGGATAAATACGCTGTGTTTGGTAACCCCATAGCGCACTCAAAATCACCCCATATTCACCATGCCTTTGCGGCGCAATTAGGTGAACAAATAGAATATCAGCGCATTTTAGCACCGCTCGACGGCTTTGTTGACTGCGTCAGCGAGTTTTTTAGCCAAGGTGGCTGCGGTGCCAATGTTACTCTGCCATTTAAAGAGCAGGCCTTTGCCCTGGTTGATACCCTGAGTGAACGAGCCCGCCTGGCCGGTGCCGTAAATACCTTAATACTTGAAGAAGGTGGGGGCTTAAAAGGCGATAACACCGATGGCATTGGTTTGGTTAGCGATCTGCAACGCCTGAGTGGCTCACTGGCAGGCAAGCATGTGCTGTTAATTGGCGCTGGTGGTGCGGCAAAGGGTGCCGCCTTGCCCTTGCTTGAAGCCGGGATTGAGCAGCTGCATGTGGTCAATCGCACCGAGGCAAAAGCACGGCTGTTGGTAGAGCGTATTAGCCAATACCAAAACGTCAGTTATGGGGGCTTAACAGGTCAAAACACGCAAAACTGGGATATTGTCATAAATTCAACATCTTCCAGCGTCACCAAGGATTTACCTGGTATCGATGCCAGCTATCTCGAAGGGACTCAGTTGGCCTACGATATGTTTTATGCCGAGCAGGCCACTTCTTTTATGAGTTGGGCTTGTGAAGTCAATCCTAATATAACGACAGCGGATGGTTTGGGCATGCTGGTGGCACAAGCGGCACATGCTTATAAACTTTGGCGTGGGCAAATGCCTGAATGTGCGCCTATAATAGCAGCGCTAAAAGAGGGGCGATTATAATGAATCAAGCAATTCAATTTGTTGACAGAGTCGAATATGAAAACGGCGTTATTACCTTTTACGCCATGGTTAATGGGCTGCTTTTACCTTGTATTATCGAGCTCAAGGTTAAGGAGCGCAGCGATGCACTGGCGCATTTTGCCGAACACCGCTTTGATTATGAAGAGTTGGCTGAGCAACAAATAGAAGAGGAAGCCTTCGGTGAAGAAGGCGAAGTGCAGATTAAAGCACTGGCTTAACCTCATTTAGGTATTCATCCTTTAGGCGAACATAGTTATCCGCCGACACCTTTAAGAAGGCGCGCTCCTCATCGCTTAACGGACGCGCCTGCTTTACCGGGCTACCCACATATAAATAACCAGACTCAAGGGTTTTGTTGGGAGGCACAAGCGCACCGCCACCAATGATCACATCATCTTCCACTATCACGTTGTCCATAATGATGGCGCCCATGCCGACCAGGATACGATTACCAAGACGGCATCCGTGTAACATGGCTTTGTGGCCAACGGTTACATCATCACCAATAATGAGCGGATAACCTTCCGGGTTTGATGCGCTGGCACGAGTCAGATGCAGCACGGTTCCATCCTGAATATTGGAACGTTTGCCAACACGCATATAGTTAACATCCCCGCGCGCGGCCACCAAGGGCCAGATGCTGGCGTCTTCTGCGATTTCAACATCGCCCACGATCACGGCGGACTCGTGAATGTATGCCGACTCGTGAACAAGGGGAGATTTATCTTTATAACTTTGTAAGCTCATATCAGGTTCCTATCACTGAGGTATGACTAATACCCTAACTCTAACTAGGGCAGAGCAGCTACGCAATAAACATTAGTCGTACGAAAAAACGCCATACGTCTAGTTTGCTAAGTGATTTGAGGTAAGAATCTGGTTAAAAACGTATAAAAAGTATGTCTATCGGGCGCTTTTTAGACGAACGATCCATTTTTAGCAATTTTCTTTAAAAAAGGGCTTGCGTCAAAATCGAATCTCCCTATAATGCGACCCCACTGAGGCGGCAGGCAGCAACGCATAGCGAGGCGCTAGCAACTCAGGGGGTCAAATAAAACTTAAGTTTAGAAACTTTAAATTTTCTCAAAATTAAGTGTTGACAACAAATCAGGGTTGAGTAAAATGCACAGCCCTCGAGACGCGAAAGCAGCTCGAAACGTTCTTTAAAAATATGAAGCAATCATCTGTGTGGGCACTCGTACAGATTGAGTTCTAACAGCAGATTCTAGTTCGCTAGATGACGCAAACAAATTTAGAGTCTCAAATGAACTGAGTGGCCAACAGCAACAAGTTTACTTGTTGCAGCACAGTCAATTCGATTCGAAAGAATCAAAATCAGAATTCATTGAGCACGAAACTTAGGTTTCAAAAAACTTTTAATTGAAGAGTTTGATCATGGCTCAGATTGAACGCTGGCGGCAGGCCTAACACATGCAAGTCGAGCGGTAACATTTCTAGCTTGCTAGAAGATGACGAGCGGCGGACGGGTGAGTA
>NZ_JBCGCU010000010.1:0-111479 GCF_038739665.1 Pseudoalteromonas qingdaonensis
CTGTGACCACGAACAGGTTGCAAAGAAACTGAAAACGGATATCTATTTCGCTAATCCATACTCTTCATGGGAACGTGGATTAAATGAAAACTTTAACGGCTTGCTGCGCCAATACATACGCAAAGGCACTGACTTACGCACGGTAACAGACAAGCAAATTGCAGAGATTGAACGCGCGTTAAATGCCAGACCGAGAAAATGTCTGGGGTATAAACAGCCAGCAGTCGTATTCGAAGAATTACGCAAGGCGGCTTAATTTAGCGAGTGGTGCACTTCGGAGTTGAATTCGCGTCTTATAAATAACATCAATCACGCTCATTGTATGAATATTAGGCGCGCTGGGGACAGGCAATCGATTTAAATCCCTGTGGCCTAATCCCCTAGTTTTCTATCTCATATCTTATTAATTTATTTTTATATAAAAATAAAACACCTGAATAAAAAGCCGCCACACACGACCTTGTTAATTTTTTGATTTTGAGTGGTTAACCTTCTGTGATAGATTACAAAAAACAACTCATGTTTAACAACGCTTTGTGAGTACCTGCAACTATCTCAAGTTCACTTTCCAGCTAGACTCTGGACGCATAATTGCTTGATTTTATAAACTTTAACCTTTATTGATTAGCACTCACAAGGCATTCTAAGAATAGAACTTTTAAAGGAATAAATTTAATGTTTAGAAAGCTGCTAATTTCTTGTTTGCTCGCTGTTGTACTAAGCGGATGTGGTTCAGGCAACGATGAACCCGAACCAATAACAAGACCCATTGTTACCCCTGAAGTATTGGAGGGATACATCGTAGGTGCTATAGATAGCCCCATTTCTAAAATTCATTACTCAACCTCTAAAGGCACTTCAGGTTTAACTGACGCCCACGGTAAATTCCTATATATGGCCGGAGACACAATTACCTTTAGCATAAGCGGTATAGAATTTCCGCCCATTCCAGCTAAAGAAAAAATCACTCCCTTAGACTTCGGCGGAGAAGGAGCTGACCTAACTAATACCACCTTTCTTAACAGCATTCGTATATTACAGACCTTAGATAACGATGGTGACCCGGAAAACGGTATTATGATTACCGAAGAAGTCACAGTATCTCTGTCATTAAGTGGAATAACTCTAGATGTAAGCAGTGATAATTTTGAGAAAGAAGCTAACACCCTTCTACCTGGTGCTTTAGTTGACACCTATATTGAAGACGTGACTCTTGTATCTTCTGAAGAAGCTCTACGTCATTTCATCGATTCACTGCAAAATCAAGTTTTGGGAAGCTGGATACACAAAGAAGAAAATGGAGGAATCAATCTATTAACCTTCCTTCAAGGAAACCGTTATCTGATAACGCATTCGGCGTCAGATAATCTGGACCAAATTGCTGGCTCCGCTGAATATGGTATGTATTCATGGGATCCCATCACTACTAACTTTGAGATCACTAAGGTGCTTGAAGAATCAGATATGTCCGGCGGACTTTACGATGCTTCAAACCCATCTTCATCGAAAAACTTGTCTTTATCTGTAACCGACTCAGGCGAACTTAAAGTTTTATTTAGTGAAGGAGACAAAGTCACTTTTACCGCAGTGGCAGATGACGACAATGAATTGATTGGCTCTTGGTTTTTTAACCAAGCTAATGCACCTTTAGATATGCTCGGCGGCACCATTTTAACTTTCTTAGATGACGCTAACTATGTAGTTTCACACACTTACAATAATGAAAAATATAACGGCGATGAAATTATCAGAGCAGCTTCGGAGTGGAACACTTACTCTCTTAGCGGTGTAAATGCATTATGGCTGGGTACACCAAGCGTTGAGCTAGATGGGGGTGCTGGCCTTTACGATAAAAGCGATCCAGATAAAACTATCGTTCTGTCATTAACCAATAATGGTGATTTAACGCTTAAGTATCCGACTGAAGATAGAGCACTGGCTCGTATCGGTTCTTTTACTACAACTTTGAGAGACTATGACAACCATAGCACTAGCGCACTTGTTAAACGCGTCAATCACCGCTTTTCGAATGGCTACGATGCAACCTATCAAGCCGGCTTAATTAGCTATGATCCTAGCGGTTATTATGGCGATATAGTTAAGGACACAATAGATATCTCCTTACTGGCCGATGGCACAGGTTCAATGTTAATAAGTACTAATAACGAAACACGACTAATCTCACATTGGTCAGTGAGCAACAGTGGCGTGTTACGAATATTTGAGGCCGATGAAGCAGACGCCTACTGGAAAATTACTCCTCTAATGAGCAAATCTGGCGAGGGTGTTATTATTGAAAGCCTTGAAATGGATATCAGCTATACAGCACCTGTCACTGAAAATTCAGAAACTGCTTTTTCCGTTGCCGATATACAAGCAAGCTACCATGTGTACTATGATGAGCAAACGAATTCTGCCTATATTGCCACCTTACATTTTGATCATGCAAATAACCTAGTTACCGCGACCGATGAGCAAGAAGGTGATATGGAGTTTCATGGCCAGTTCACCATGCAAGGCGGTGGTAAGGTCATTAAGATGCTGTTCCTAGAGCATGCTAACTCATATCAATATATGGTGCACAAAGGCTTCTCGGAAGAGCTATACAACATATGTTGGGTGGATGAGAGCGATGACATTGATTACATGGTTAACAATAACATTGGGGCATGTAATCAATTCTTGGCAACTTCTGAAGAAGCTGCACAGCGTGCAAAAACACTGTTAACACCACAGTAATAACATTCTTTTAAAACAAGGGCCATTTGCTATTAAATGGCCCTTTTTATTGCAAAAATCACATTTAGGGCCTGTTGATCTTTGCTGTACATATTTCACTCAGCAATACATCGGCAGCCACATCATTGAAAATGCCAGTGCCACCATACTGACATAATTCCTCACGAGTTTTTCATATCTTGTTGATATTTAACGATAATATTTTATTCGTGCGAATGCATTTTCATCTAAGTGCCTATATTTATAAAGACACCAATCGACACTGTCTTTGTCTATATCTTGGCCATAATTTCGTTTTGGTATGACAGAAGCGCCTCATTTGGCTTCAATATATTTTCTCAATGCATCACTATCGTACCCTTTGTCGCCCACGAAAATGTTTACTTCCTTTAAATGGTCAACCAAACTTTGAGCCCGAGCTATGTCATGTCTCTGGCCTTCTGATAGTTCAAAATAAATGGGAAGCCCACCACTATCCACAGCTAAATGGATTTTTGTGGAGTTACCACCTCGGCTCTTTCCAATGCACTCATTATCCGCTGTAGCCGCTCCGGTGCTAATCAGATAGTGTGGCTAACTCATTGAATAACATATTCAATAAACCTTTCTTCGACCCCAAGGCGGCCACTATGATCATGGGAAAGCCAATGCTTATCGCCATTAAAGAGGCGAGCACCTTGTCCCAGGGTTTGGCTTTTTTAATGCTCTCAAGGCTTTTTCTTTGTGCCACTAATCCTGGGTTCTTTTTCTCCGCCAGCATATGACCGCCTACACCCAAGGCAAATACCTCCGCCGAATAAAGTCAGGCCTGCCACCAATAAATATCTAAGCTGCACACAAATAAAATCAAGGGGAATGAAAGATATAGCAAGATCAAATCAAACCACTGGCGCGTGGTCATGCTCTGATGAGCTGCTTTACTGTGCGGTTCGGCTGACATATCAGTCCCAAAATAAGTGTTAAAAGCGAAAGCAACCTTGGTGGTTAAACAAAATGCCTGGTCTGGCTAATCCGTGCACATGGCATATTCGGCAACGCCATCAAGAATTCTTTGGTAGCAACCGCAGGGATCATTATCAACACTGCACTGGCCAATAGCTGCACTGCCTTCGGCCACAAAGTGGCCGACCACAAGACAATCACCCTCACACTCAGAGCCACTGCTGCATTGTTTGCCTGCATCGGGATACTTATATATACATGCGGGTATGGCATTCATGCACACGGGTTTGATCACCCCACCGTTATCAAGGCAAGCGTTCACATCAATGCGCGCCAGGGCATCTGCTCTCATTTGTTGCAAGGCATCATCTGGCTCGTTTGCCGCCAACAAGCCAGATGAAAACAATAAGCCAATAATGATGATCCTGTGTTTCATAACATTTTTAGAGCCTGTGCCAGCCTTACCCAAATACGTTTTGTGTTACTCGCCCGAAAACATTCGCCTCTGGTAATTATAGGTTCAATTATGAATTCCCACTCGAATTAACCGCCTTAAGTCGTTACTATTTAACAAACACATTATTCGAGTAAAAACCTTACATGATCGAACAAGAAATAGCCCAGGTAGAGCGCTACTACCAGATGGCAATCGATTTCCTCGTAGCCTACAGTGCCCAGCTGGTATTTGCTCTGATACTACTGGTTTTCGGCCTTTGGCTGGCACAACGTATTAGCCGCTGGATCTTCTCCCTGATGCAGGGCCGTAATATAGACATTACCCTGACGACCTTTACCAGTAACCTGGTGCGTGTCTTACTTATTGTCACCTTTGTGGTTATTGCTCTTGGCAAAATAGGCATAAGCGTCACGCCTTTTGTCGCAGCCATAGGTGCCGCTTCTCTAGGTGCTGGTTTGGCGCTGCAAGGCATGTTGTCAAACTATGGTGCGGGCCTTGCTATTATTGCCACCCGTCCTTTTGTGGTTGGCGATACCATTACCGTGAAGGGCGTTACCGGTCAGGTCAGCGCTATTGAGCTGGGCATGACGCACCTGCGCGATGAAGATGAAGTGGAGATCACCATTCCCAACAAGCATATTGTTGGTGAAATCATCCATAATTCTTTCGATTACTCTCTTGAAGAAGGCACCATTGGCATCGCCTATGATGCCGATTATGAGCAAGCAGAAGCCTTGATTTCTGCAGTACTAGAATCGCAAAGCGATATCGCGCAAACACCCAAACCTCAGGTGGGAATAAACGAATTTGCCGACAGCAGTGTGGTGCTTTTATATCGCTATTGGGCGCCAACCAAGGCCAAGGTGGCAACCCGACTTGAGATCAATAAAGCGGTATTTCAGGCCTTAAAGCAGGCTGATATTGAAATACCCTTCCCTCAACGAGTGGTTACACTTAAGCAAGAAATCCATTAACCTTCTTGCATAAGGCACGCTCAGGCGTGCCTTACTCAACCTGCCTTTATCTTCCGCAGCGCCAAAACAGCAGCTCTTCTTAACCCTATTCTGTTGCTATCAAGGACAGCCACCGCAAAAAGTATTACCTTATCTATACAAAGAACCGCATCAGCACAATGAAGAGGTAGCTCGGCAGGTATGTCGTCATTTCAATTGATAATAGGGCCATAGCCAGTAAGAAGTAATGCCACCGGGAGCCGTTTTTATCCTCCTCCCCGGCTACAAAACATTGATATACAATCTAATACAATCTCATGTATGATGACTGAGTTATGAATAAAATGTTACTGTCCGAGCCAATATGATGAACGGGAAAGATAATAACTGGATTTTGGTCGTTGATGACGACATCGAGTTAGCGCAGCTGGTGTCAGGGTTTTTAGAAACCAACGGCTATAAAACCAAGGTTGAGCACAACGGTTTAAAAGCGCTGCAAACCATTATTACCGAGCAGCCTGCCTTGGTGGTGCTTGATGTTATGCTGCCGGATATGGACGGCTTGTCTGTGTGTCGTCAGGCACGCCACGGTTACCCTGGGTTAGAGGGCAACTACGATGGCCCTATCCTAATGCTTACCGCCCTGGATAACGACATTGATGAAGTGGCTGGCCTTGAAACTGGTGCCGACGATTATTTAGCAAAGCCGGTACGCTCGCGGGTACTGCTTGCACGGGTGCGCGCCCTGCTACGCCGTAACCCTCACGAAGTGCCACCTTTGCCTAGTACAGAAACGCAGGCATCAGAGCCGGTTGAAGATCAGGCCGTGATCAAGTTCGATGATCTGGTAATAGATAAAAAGTACCAAAGCGCCGTGCAAAACGGCAAGGTTGTAGACTTAACCACTGCAGAGTTTGAATTGCTGGCGCTGCTTGCCAGCAACCCCGGAGTTATTTGTGACAGGGAGTTTATTTCCGCTCATTTTCACAAACTTGGTTATGAAAGCTCTAATAGAACCATCGACTTGCGCGTATCACGTATTCGTAAAAAGCTCGGCGACGAAAACCATCCTTCGACTAGAATTAGAACTATCCACGGTAAGGGCTACCTTTTTGTAGGGGATAGATAACGCAATGCGCTTTAAACAGCTTTTACTCTTATTTTTATTTCTAGGTGCCGGGCTTTTGCTCAGTCCCTCGGTGCAGGGTAATGAGGTTGAAGCGCAAAGCTCGGTGGAGCAACTTGAAGCACAACTGCCTCAAGCCACGGGCGAAGAAAAAGGCCTGATTTTAACCCAGCTGGTTGAAGCCTATCGTGACAACAATCCGCAGCTTAGCCTCGACTATGCCGAACAGGCGCTGGCTGCCTTTGCCAAGTACCCTGATCCTGAGCGCCATATCACGGTGCTCAATAATATGGCCTGGGCGCTTATCTCTCTCGGTCAGTATGAACAAGCACAGGCGCGCACCGACCAAAGCCAGACCCTGTCGAAAAATGTCGATTATAAACGTGGTCTTTACGTCGCCGTTACCATGCAGGGGATCATCTATTGGCGTACAGCAGATTATCAGTCCGCACTGAAAAACTTTGAGCAGGCGCTTGAGATAGCCAAGGAGCAAGATGACACCCGCGGCATTGCCAACACCACCAATTATATTGCCATTATTCACCAGAATTTAGGCGACACCAAAAAAGCACTGGAATATTTTCAAAGCACATTTGAGCTGCAACAGCAAATTGGCGAAGAAAAAGGCATTGCCGTATCGCTAAATAACCTAGCCAATATTCACGGCACCAGCGGCAACTATAGTTTAGCCCTAGATTACCAACTAAAGTCCCTGACCATACGCGAGCGCATTAACGACATTCCCGGGCTGGCGCAGGTGCTAGGTAATATAGGACTCACCTATTTCTATCTTGAAGACTATGATAAGGCCTTGTCCTACTTGCAACGGGCATTAGGTTATTACGAAACCCTGCAAGACAAGCTCGGCATTGCCGAAATGCTGACCAGCCTAGGCGCCGTGCACCAACGTAAACATCAATTCGATGCCGCACTACATCAATATCAATCCGCCTTGGACTTAGCCAAGGAGGTGGATGATGTTGCCATGATGGCACGTATCAAAATTGATATTGCCAGCGCTTATATAGAGTTAGGTGATGCTAACTTGGCGAAGCACTACTCCGAGCCGGCCCTGCAAAACATTATTAATCTCAACATCATCCCGCTGCAGGTCAATGCCCTGCTAGTTAGTGCCAAAATAGCCCGACTCCAGGGTGAAACCACTCAGGCGATACATTTAGCTCATCGCTCTTTAGAGCTGGCCATAGATATTGAAGATAAGCGCATGGAGCGTGATGTCTATCAGTATCTGTATCAAATCTATAAGGACAAGGGCGATCCTGCCGAAGCCCTGCACTATCTGGAGCTATTTAAACAGGTCAATGACGAGATGTTTAACTCCGAAAGCGATCAGCGGGTTGCCTTCTTGTTAAGTCATTTTGAAGCCGAAAAAAGGGAGCAGCAGATCAAGCTCTTGCAGGCAGATCAAAGCCTTAAACATAAAGAGATTGAACAGCAAAGGTACACCCGTAATGTGTGGATCGCCTCCTTGTGTGCCGGCTTTGCCTTTATACTGTTGTTCGTAAAGCGCATGCATCAAAATAAGATAAACCGCTCGCTAAATGAAAACATCAAATCTCAACGCGAGCTAATTCAAGCAGTTGCCCATGAATTTAGAGCACCTTTGGCACGGGTGCAATTGGCCTTCGATATGCTTGAGGACTCACTGCGCGGCGACAACACCAAGGCATTAAGTAACAAGATCAATGATGGCCTGAACGAGCTCGAAAAGCTGGTCAAAGAAGCACTGGATTTTATCCAATTAGAGAATAAAGCACGGGCGCTGCACACCAGTGAAATCAAACTTGGTAATATGTTGTCACAACAGCTTGAGTCTCATGTCGACCTCTATGGCGATATTCATTTCGAGCTAACCGAAAAAGGCCCCCAACCTTGTATCGTGCAAGCCGACAGCCATCAATTAAATCGTGCGGTTTCCAATATTATTCGCAATGCCGCCCGTTTTGCCGAAACTCAAGTGCATGTCACTTTAAATAACCTGTCGCAACATTATGAGATCTGCATTGAAGACGATGGCCCAGGTATTCCCGTTGCAGAGCGTCAGCGAGTGCTCGAACCCTTTGTCCGTCTCGACTTAAGCCGCTGTCGCGATTCCGGCGGTGTTGGTCTAGGCCTGTCGCTGGCGAAAAAGATAAGTGAAGCCCACGGCGGTAAATTGAGCATAGGCTCATCAAGTCTGGGCGGTGCCAAACTCACCATTCGCTGCCCAAAAAATCCACCAGCAAATAATAACGCTTAATGTAGGTCGGCCTTTGCCGTTGTAGGTCGGGATTTATCCCGACAAAAATGCGATGCTGCCTCCGATGTCGGCGCAAAGCACTGACCTACTGGCAAATTGCTTGGAAATTAATTGTTAAATCTATAACTGCAATATATCGAACAATCCTTTTACTTTTCCGTGACTTATCATCCCCCCTTGGAAACTTATTGAAATTTTTTTTCATTACTGTGTACAAAAGGTTAAATTCATTTGATCTTTAATATCTTTATGTATATAAATGTATATGTAAAGTCATTGAACTTGATCCCTTCAGCCCACTAGGGCTAAGGGATCTAATTATATTTTTTTGCAAGTTCATATATTTATGCCTGAGCACTAGGGTCTGTTTATCTTTGCGGTTTACTTTATGTTCAATCTAAACGCATTCTGATCACGACGCTCGTTATGATGCATAGTCATTCTATGTTCATAGCGAGTAACACAGAGCAGGATGCGTTTAGATGAACCCGTAGGGCAGCGCTTGTAGCGCATTTCTACTGTGTTGTTACATGTTTATGTAGAATAACTACACTACACATGTGCCGTCTTGTATAAATTCACTACAAACTGCTGCAGAAACAAACAACAAAGGTCAACAGACCCTAGGAGCCGCAAAGATAAATAGCATTGAACGCCAACTTGTGGGTTTGAGACGTTTTCGCGGTGTACGGACAACACTTAGCTATCGCCTCCCCTACACACAATGGAGCAAAGTTATGAAAGTAACAAAAATCGCGAGCGCCTTAGCGGCATTAACACTTAGCGCAGCAGCAAGCGCACAAGCAGACGATTCTCGTTTTGTAATCCAGGTTGATAACAATAATAAAGGCGTGATCAAAGCATTAGCCGTACAGTCTGGCGCTGAAATCAAAGTAGATGGCGAAGGTTTCTTTGCTGCTAACTTCCCTGGCATGGACCTTTCTCAGGTTAAAGGCGTTCTAAAGAACCCACATGTAAAACTAATTGAAAAAGACCAAATTCGTAAGCCACTTGCCGTATACAACGATGATGCAGGTAACCCTATGACGGGTCAGCTTACACCTTATGCTGTATATCAATCACAAGCTAACCAGGTGCCTTTTATTGCCGGTGCGGGTATGAAAGTATGTGTAATCGACTCAGGTCTTGATAAATCAAACCCTGATTTTAACTGGGCTGGCATCACGGGTGATTATGACCCAGGTACAGGCGATTGGAATGTAAATGGTGGTCCACACGGCACGCACGTAGCTGGTACCATTGGCGCCAGCGATAATGATGTTGGTGTAGTGGGCATGGCCCCAGGCGTTGAAATGCACATTATCAAGGTATTCACCGAGTTTGGCTGGGCTTACTCTTCAGATCTTGCCCATGCAACTAACCTATGTAGCCAGGCTGGTGCCAATATCATCAACATGAGCCTAGGTGGTGGCGGCAGCAACAGCATTGAAAGCAATGCCTTTGCCGAATTCAGTAATAATGGCGGTCTAATAGTAGCTGCAGCCGGTAACGATGGTAACTCTGCAGCCTCTTATCCTGCGGCCTACCCAGCGGTTATGATGGTTGGCGCTAATGACGCCGAAAACAATATCGCTGAATTTTCTCAGTTTCCCAGCTGTACAACCGGCCGTGGTAAGCGTGCCAACTTCGACGAAAATGTCTGTGTTGAAGCAACAGCCGGTGGCGTTCAAACGCTTTCTACCTACCCTGCGGGCATGGCGGACATTGCAGCGCTAAATGCTGACGGTGCTTTTTATAGCACGGTCGGCATGGAAAACAGCGGTGATGTTACGGCTGCTGTCTATTTTATGGGCACGGCAGAAAGTATTGACACCGAAGCACAAGGCAAAGTATGTGTTATCGACCGTGGTAATGTCAGTTTCCACGATAAGGTTGCTAACTGTGAAGCCTCAGGCGGTGTTGGCGCGGTTATCGTTAATAACGAAGATGGCGTACTCTATGGCACATTGGGCGATACGAACCGCACCTCAATCCCAGCGGTAGGCGCCGATCTAGCCGACCGGGATGCCTTGATTAACGCTGCATCAATCAATGTCAGCGTAGGCGCATCTGATTACGGTTACATGAGTGGTACCTCTATGGCTTCACCTGCGGTTGCTGGTATTGCAGCCCTGGTATGGTCAAACCACACCGAATGTAGTGGTGAGCAAATCCGTGATGCGCTGAAGATGACAGCCGAAGACCAAGGCGCAGCCGGTCACGATGTGTACTTCGGTTACGGCATAGTTAAAGCCAAGGCCGCGCACGATTATCTAACGCAAAATGGCTGTGGTGATACACCGACTCCAGGTGAGCTATCACTGAGCGCCACTCATGCCTTTGCCAAGGGTAAAAACCAGGTAGAACTGGTAGCCCTAGGTGCGTCTTCGGGTAATGCTGATATCTACCGTGACGGTGCTAAAATAGCCACTCTTGCCAACGGCACTCAGTACAGCGATACCTTCTCACGCAAGGTAAGCGGTACCTTCACTTATAAAGCCTGTGATCAAAACACCACAGACTGTACTGCTGAGCAAGTGATCTCTTTCTAAGCAGTAACCCCTTTCTAGTTGGACCTTAACTAAAGCAGTGCGCCCGTCCCCATTGGGCCTCTGCTTTTTTCTTTGTATACAAGCTATACATATCCCTCTTGGCGGCTGTGAACAAGCAAGCCTCGCAACCTCGCTACCACTTATCTAATACCAATAAGCGCGCAATCAAGATAAACAAAAAACCCTAAACGCGCCAATTAGCTTCTCGAGCGTCACAACCTCATACGGCCATTTCATGGTGAGTCTTAGCCGAGAACAATAGCTCTTCCCCACTTAATTCACATGAACTCCTTCAATTGCTCTCCTTGCTCTGTAGTTGGCTACTGTTGCATACATTGTATGCATCTTTGTAGATCTGTCGCCGACGCCTAGGCTGCTAGCACATAGCCTATATACAATTAAACCTCTTAGTGGCGCTCCTAGAACGAATAGCGCGCCCAGCTACATGTCTAACTACCATGTCTAACTACCATGTCTAACTACCATGTCTAACTACCATGTCTAACTGCTATGTCTAACTGCTATGTCTAACTGCTATGTCTAACTGCTATGTCTAACTGCTATGTCTAGCTACTAGCCCTGGGCAGTGGCGCATAATAAGCATCTAAAAGTGCATAATTAACAGAATTGGGATATTTAACCTGCTAACAAATTCATTGCAATTTACACATCAATACACAAGAAATAAGAAAACCTTTCAAAATATAAATTATTTTGTCATTTCAATGTAATGAAAAACCCTTTCGAATCAACGAGTCGCACGTTTTATGTACATTTTTTATAAATAAATGTGAATTTTTTGCGTCATTTTTATTGATCATACACAAATGTAGGTATATAACTATATACATTCGCATACAATAAGTGCGATCGTGCGACAACTTACATGCAGAATGAAGTGGGTGCGTACAAGTGAACCAACCATAAGTTTAATTTACATACAACAGGAGACCAGATGATGAAAACGCCCAAGAAGTCATCTTCCAAACTAATCAATACCCTAGTAGGCACTACACTTCTAGCTAGTATCAGCCCTGTTGCTTTAGCAGTAGCGCAAGCGCCACTAAAAGCAACACCACAATACGATCAACAAACTGTTATCGTTAAGTTCAAACAAAAAGTAGCTAAGAACGAGCGTAAAGAGCTTTCTCGCAACCTAGGTGTATCTTTCAAAGATAAAAACAACGACGGTGTAGATGACCGCCTACGCAACATTGCTAACGGTCGTCTTGCGGTACTAGATCTTGGCAAGGGCCGCTCAGCAGAAGCAGTATTAGCTGGCCTTAAAAACCACCCACTTGTAGAGTACGCAGAGCCTAACTACATAGTTAAGCACCAAGCGACTCCTAACGATACTTCATTTGCAAGCCTTTACGGCATGCAAAAAATCTCTGCCGAAGCGGCATGGGACTATGTAATCGGTGACTCTTCTGTTGTTGTTGGTGTTATCGACACTGGTTTCGATTTCAACCATCCTGACTTGGCTGACAACATTTGGACCAACCCGAATGAAATAGCAGGCAACGGTATCGATGACGACGGTAACGGCTATATCGATGACGTTCACGGTATCTCAGCCATCCTAGACAATGGTAACCCATCTGATACTGATCAACATGGTACACACGTAGCCGGTACCATCGGCGCAAAAGGTAACAACAACCTAGGTGTTGTTGGTGTAAACTGGCAAACCAGCATGGTAGGTTGTAGCTTCCTGGGTTCAAGCGGCGGTACTCTAGCCGACGCTATTCAGTGTATTGACTATATGATCGGTCTTAAAAATGCCGGTAACAACGTCCGCGTACTTAACAACAGCTGGGGTGGCGGTGGTTTCACTCAAACGCTTAAAGACGCAATCACAGCGGCAAACAATGCCGATATGCTATTCGTAGCGGCGGCGGGTAACGATGCTTCCGATATAGACAATGGCGGTTTCTACCCAGCGGGTTATGATGTACCAAACGTCATGGCGGTTGCTTCTACCGACATCAACGATAACCTGTCTAGCTTCTCTAACTACGGGGACCAACTGGTTCACTTGGCTGCACCCGGCAGCGGTATCGACTCAACCATCCCTAACAGCGGCTACGCAGCCTTGAGCGGCACCTCAATGGCCGCACCTCATGTTGCTGGAGCAGCAGCCTTAGTTCTTGCGGGTAATCCTGACCTAACTACCGCCCAACTGAAAAACATTTTGATTAACTCGGGTGAGACTCTTTCTTCTCTTGATGGTAAAACCATCTCGGGTAAGCGTCTGAACGTTGCCAACGCACTAATCGATTCAGGCGGCGCGGGTCCATCTTTCTTCATGGAAGCAACACCAACTAAAGCAATTATCAACCAAGGCGACAGTCAGGCTTACGCTATAGACCTTAACGCAGCGGGCGGTTTCAACGGCACAGCAACTATGAGTCTTACTAGCGTTCCTGAGCTTAACGCTAATGTTGTATTTGCTCAAAACCCGGTTGCAGCTGACACCACCAACACCATGACAATCGAAACCTCAGAGCAAACTGCACCAGGTACATACAACATGGTTGTAAACGCGACAGACGGTGATATCTCTAAGAACCTAAACCTGGAGCTTAAAGTATGGCCTCAAGGCACTGTCACTACCACCGTTAGCAACAACGAACCCGTGCTTATCAGCGACAATAATCCGTCAGCTCCAGCATTTAGCAGCATTAATGTTCCTTACGACATGACGTTGACTCAGGTAGAAGTGTTTGTTGACATCACACACTCATGGTCATCTGACTTGATTGTATCTGTGATTTCACCAGCTGGCGAAGAAACTGTTCTTAGTGACCGTTCAGGCGGCAACAACTTGGTCGCTAGCTTTTTAGCTGGAAACTATGAGCTGGACAACGCATTTGGCGAGTGGCGACTAAAGGTAACTGACCATTCGACTGGCGACACAGGCATGATAAACAGCTGGTCAATGAAATTGACAGGCGCACCTATAGCCGGTACGGATTTCGCACCAAATGTACAGATCGCGACTCCTGTTAACCAGGGCGCATTCCTGAACGGCGAAACCATCAGCTTCAGCGCAAGCTCTAACGACACCGAAGACGGCGACCTGACTGCTGGCATCGTTTGGACGTCAAGCATCGACGGTGTAATCGGTAACGGTGCAAGCTTCACCAAGTCAGACCTGTCGGTAGGCGACCACGTGATCACAGCGACTTCGACAGACTCGGCAGACCAGGCGAGCTCAGAAACAGTTGAACTGTCTGTTGCTAACGCTAACACCACAGTAAGCGGTGCAAACAACACGGCAATCGCTATGCCAGAGCGGGGCGGCGCGGTTTATACTGAAATCGACCTGCCTACCGGTGTTGCTATCGATGCGATGGAAGTAAATGTCGATATCTCATTCGATTCGGTACAGTACCTCAACGTATGGTTACAGTCTCCTTCTGGTACCCTAGTGAAACTAGTAACTTGGCGCCAGTTCTGGAACAAAGACCTAGTTCACACCTTTACTCCAGTAGAATTCGCGGGTGAGTCGAGCATGGGTAAATGGCGCCTATACGCTGAAGATACTACAAGCTATACAATGAACGGCGTACTAAACAACTGGAGCATCTCAGTTTCTAACGGTGACGCGGTACTTCCGCCTCCGGCAGAAAACCAGGCACCTGTAATGACTATCAATGCACCTATGGGTGGCACTAGCTTCAACCTGGGCGACAGCATCACCTTCGACGGTACTGCAACTGACGCTGAAGACGGTGACCTAAGCGCTAGCATCAAGTGGTACGATAACTTCAACGGCCTAATCGGTGAAGGTGCCCTGTTCAGCATCGACACACTGAACGCCGGTGTCCACGTTGTAACTGCGCTAGCGACTGACTCGCAAGACGCATTCGACCAGGCACAAGTAAGCTTCACTGTTGTTGACGCTCCGGCCAACGTAGCTCCTGTAGCTGACTTCAGCTTCACAGCGAACTTCTTGAACGTACAGTTCTCTGACCTATCAGGTGATACTGACGGTGCGGTAACTACTCACTCTTGGGACTTCGGTGACGGCGCGAGCTCAACGCTAGCTAACCCTTCACACAGCTACGCAGCTGCGGGTACTTACACTGTAACCCTAACTGTAAGCGATGATGACGGTGCCGAGCACGCAATCACTAAAGAAGTAACTGTAACTGAGCCATCTATCGTACTAGAAGGCAGCGCAGAAACCTCAGGTAGCCGTGTCGTAGCAAGCTTGTCTTGGACTTCGAAGAACAATGTAAAATTCGATGTATACCGCGACGGTGCACTAGTAAGCTCTGGTGTTAGAAAAACAAGCTACACAGACCGCTTCAGCTCAACCGCTACTAGCTTCACTTACCAAGTATGTGAAACTGGCACAAGCACCTGCTCTTTAGAGGAAACCATTGAGGCTACTCCTAAGACTAAAGGTAAAAACAAGTAAGTTGTAACCCTCGGAAGGCTCCCAAAGGAGCCTTCCTTTTTCTTCTTAATTTACGTTTCACTGCAAAGCGTGAATCAAAAAGAGAAAATAGGGATTGTTATTAATGTTAGAAAACCTGGGAGCTGTATTGTGGCTATTCTTTCAACCCTCATCCGTTATCCGCTAATCGCAAGTGCCACCTTGGCATGTATGTTAGCGAGTGACGCTCACGTCAATGCCGCACACAATATTGATATGAATAACAGCTACGCCCTGCACAGTGGTGCTAAGGCATTAGATGAGCAATGGCAGCCCAATGGCACCCTGTATTTTAATAAAAGCCAATTACTATCCGCGCCTTCTAAAAAACTACCCTATGCGGCAAAAAGAATAGATGCCTTGGTCGGTGAAGCCATTTCAGGTGGCACAGCGACGGCCAGTACCGCAGCTAAAACAGACAAGCTAAACCCTAAATTTAATTTGCACTGTGCCGATGCGGTGCTCACTATTAATGCTGGCGATACTGCCTTGTTCAATTGTCAAAGCCGTATTGTCGATGGCTTTAAGGGCACCTTGCACCTTTCCTTGGCCTCCTCGTTACCGGGTGCCAAGTTATCGCACCGCGAAATTGAGGCAGGTCAGCCCTTTACCCTGGAAGTGCCAACGCAAAATAAAACCCAGTGGGGCGAGTATGTATTTACCCTCACCGGCCATAAAGAGTCGCTTTTAAAACAAGAATCGGTGACCCTGAAAATCTTACCTCCTGGCGTGCAACCTTATAGTTTCAGCAATGACGAGCCAATGAACATAGTCGACAATGGCGCCACGGCCCAGGAAAGTGAGATCTTTGTATCACAGCAGATGAGCACCTTTTCATTGGCTGTGGACTTAGCGGTAAGCCATAGCTGGCGCAGTGATCTTGCCATTGAGCTGCTTTCCCCCAGCGGCAGTGTGCATACCCTGCACAACCGCAATGGCGGCTCCGGCGATGACATTAATGGACACTATCAAATAGACACCTTTAATGGTGAAAATGCTTATGGTATCTGGCGCTTACGTATTATCGACAAGGCTCCTGGCAATGTTGGTGAGCTGCGCAACTGGCAGCTGCGCTTTGATGGTTGCAGTAGCCAGCAAGCTGGTGAGCACCGTCAGCTTCGTTAATCACATAAGTAATCGTTAATATCTATGGCATCAATTTGTTCGGGCAGTAAAAACTGCTCGGCATAAGCCAGATACAGGTTTTCACTGAGGAATAAGTTAAACAGATCCCGGTCGATATGCTCATCGGCCACCATCATCTTCATGATCTTCAGTGCCTGAGACAGGGTTTTCGCTTCCTTGTAGGGCCTGTCATTGGCGGTCAGTGCCTCAAAAATATCGGCAATGGCCATAATTTTGGCCGGTAGCGACATTTGCTCGCCACGCAGCCCTCGCGGATAACCTTTTCCGTCCAGCTTTTCATGATGGCCACCAGCATATTCAGGTACCCGAGCCAGCTCTGGGGGCAAGGGCAAGGTTTCCAACATGCGTATGGTGCTGGTGATATGCTCGTTGATTATAAATCTGTCCTCGGCGCTCAAGGTGCCGCGGGTTATGCTCAAATTGATGAGTTCGCCGAGATTGTGCTTATTCTCCGGCACCTTCATATTAAAACCAAAGCCCTGATCCCTTGCGGCAATATCCCGCTGACGTTGATATATATGCTCTGGTTTATCACAGAGTACGGCTTCGAAACCCGGTGCAAACGGCGCAAAACCTGCCACATGGCGCTGCTCCGCCGGCGATAAGCCGACTCTATCGCTTAACGTGCGATACCAGGTGCGCTCGCTGATCTTATGTAAACGGGCAATATCTTCCTCAGCCATAGCCTCACCGCCAATATTGCAACGGGCGATAAACTCGAAGTCATCCATGATCGCCTGGCGCTCCTGCTGCCACTTGTTTGCCAAGGCTTCTTTATCCTGCGCACCGTGTTGCAACGCCTCAAGATAAGTAATTTCCGCATCCCGCAGCAGTACCTCAAAGCGCATACGCAGCTCATGAATACGGTTGTAAATACATTCAAGCTTGGAGCCTTTATCGACTATATGCTCGGGTGTAGTGATCTTACCGCAGTCATGAAGCCAGGCTGCTACCTCAAATTCGCGCCATTGCTCCTTGGAGCTAAATCGAAAATCAGCAAACGCTGGGCTTTGACTTTCATGGGCGTGGTGCGCCAACATCAAGGCCAGCTCAGGCACCCGGGCACAGTGACCGCCGGTATAGGGGGATTTTTCATCTATGGTTTGGGCGATCAGCTGAATAAAGGAATCAAGCAGCTCTTTTTGCCCCGCCTCGAAGTCGCAAATGGACTCGGACATATTGACCAGAGATTGCGACAGCTGGTGGATTTCCTCTATGTGTGAGGAGACGTAATGCACTTCGTTGTAGTTGCGGTGGCTGATCTTTTGGTTTTCTTCTATTAATCGTTGAATAGGGCTGGCCATCGAGCGGGCCAATTGGGTGATCAGCAAAAGCACCAGGCCTAACACCGCCAAAGTGATAATAATGGCATCGCGCACATATTTATTGAGCTGGGCAAAAGCCTCCTGCTCACTGACCAAAAATGCCAGATACTCATGGCTGCCATTATTCATCAATCCGGCGATGGCGGTGACATAGATCAGATGTTGTTCGCCGTCTATGGTGATGCTGTGCAAGCGATTATGACTGCTCACGTCTTTGGCCAAGGTTAAAATTTGCTGTGACGGCACCTGGGTAAGGCCATTGGCACCTAGCTTTTCATCACCTTGAAAGCGCAACCATTTGTGGTCTAAGGCCAAGAGCAATTGCGGCCCGAGAGCATCCTGGGCCTTATCGATAAGAGGAATAAACGGCGCTAAGTCTTTGCGCATAAAATGATGCAGACCGAACTCGGTTCTGCCCTTAAAGTCTTCCACCTCGGCACTGCGATGCAGGGTGTCGATAAAAAAGTATTTCTCTATGTATTGCAGCACTACTTTCAGATCCAACACCGCATCGACCTCGCCACGCTCGAGGGCGCGCATGGCCTCAAGGGTATCTTCATATTCGATAAACTCGCTCTGAGGCAGTTGTCGACGTAAAAATTCGGTTATGGCATAACCTTTTTGCGCAGCGATGCGCTTGCTCGCCAAGGCGTGTAATCTGGGCTGAGATGCCAGGGTCGGATCATCTGTGGCAAACACCACCTGCGGTGCATAATAAGGCCCGGCAAAGGTGCCGAACTGCTGGCGTTGCTCGGTTTTCATCAGCCCCAGCAGCATATCAATCTGCCCCTGCTGCAACTGCTCTATCAGCTCGGGAAAGCTATAACCATTGATGAGTTCAAGCTCCAGACCCAGCATGGCGGCTATAAGCTGCATATGCTCCAGGGCATAACCGCGCGGCTGTCCAGAAAGGTTATATTCAAATGGCGGATAGTCATCCATGACCCCCACTCGCAAAGTGCCTATCTTATCCAATAGCGCTTGCTCTTCCACGGAAAGCGGCATTTTTTCGCTCGGGGCAATAACAGGCTCTTCGCTGCCCGGGCGCTGCGCCCGCAGCACCCCGTTACCATCGAACATATAGGCTTGCGCCCCCTGTTCATAACCGTCAATGGCCATGTATTGGGCCAGCGAAGATAAAATAATGGTGGTGCCAAACACATCACCCTGCTCGCTTTTAATGGAATAACTACTGCCGGGCTGGCCGACAAAGCTAAACATATAGGGCGGCATTTTGTGCACGGACTCGCTGGTTGCTTCTGTAAACCAGGGTCGGGTAGTGGCGTTATACTGACTCGATTGCACCTCGCTATAGCGGGTACTCAAGTCGCTGTTAAGATAAGCCAGGGTTTGCTCACGGGCCTCACCTTCCGCCGTCACCCTGAGTAATACCCAGCGGTCGTTGGGCGCAGCTCCCCACACCTGACGCAGCCCAGGTGACGCCTCTAAATTCGAGAGCTCAAAATAATCGCCATTGGCAAAGCCGATAAACAGGGAAAAGACCTTGGGGTTACCTTCTAACAAGCTGCTAAAAGCCAACAATTGCTGTTGCGTTGGCGCTGCGGCGCTAAGCTGGTGGGCGCCGAAGCTATATTTAAGAGTACGAGCCAGACTAATGGCGCTGCGCTCTTGTAACACCGCCTGCTTGCTGCTGCTGGCGGCAATGGCCTGAAACTTTTCTTGAGCGCTGCTTTTCGCCAGATTATTACTAAAAACAAATTGCAGACTAATAGCCACTAAGGCGGTGAAGGCACAGGCCAGCACAAAGGAAGTGATCAAGGTGACACGTATGGTAAAGCGTGTCCTTTTTGGGGTAGCGACCATGGGTTTTAGCATCCAAGCAATGTTTATGGGCTGTATAAAGCTTAATACATATTATAATTTTTACTTTAAAATCATGGCCTACTGTGAGTTTTTGTGGCAACTTCAGGTCTGTTACCCGGTTTTTCAAGATCACTGTATTTAGCAATAATTTGTGCAAGAGCGCCACTTGCTTGCAACTGGCCAAGTAGCCTGTTGGTGTACATCATGTTTATTTTGCCGTTATCGTTACGGGGAAAACGAAACTGATAGGGAGCTCTATGTACCTTAAATCTAGACTTGACTAAATTCTTTGTCAAATCAGGGTGTTTCGAGGCTAAGTAATCAAAAACCAGCTCCGTCATCACCACAGCCTCAACGCCACTGCTGTGGGCGTTTTGCAGGGCTTTTAGCATGTTTAG
Source organism: Pseudoalteromonas qingdaonensis (assembly GCF_038739665.1). Lineage (NCBI taxonomy): Bacteria > Pseudomonadati > Pseudomonadota > Gammaproteobacteria > Alteromonadales > Pseudoalteromonadaceae > Pseudoalteromonas > Pseudoalteromonas qingdaonensis. Next base: position 20,170 of record NZ_JBCGCU010000010.1, read on the forward strand.
GTCGGTGTAAAAGTTTTTCCGCGTCAGCTGCTCCTTGGCAAACAAGGGATCTAAACTTGGATACACATATTCATAACGCCCGGCCACTCGCAGTGCCTGCCCCCGAGCTTGAGCAAATGCCACCAGCTCATCCAGGCTAGTGAACTCATGCTCTGCATCGGCGCGCATAACGAGAATATCCTCTATCTCGGCTATCGACTCACTCCAATAATAATTGTCACCGTCCTTACACCAGATTTGTGAGTCGAACAGAAAATCGATCTGCCCTTCTGCGAGGCGCTTTATGGAATGACGGGCATAGGGAGTGGCAACATAGGCGTGATCGCTGGTGCGGTTTAATGCTTTCAGCAGGTCGGGGATAATGCCCTGCATGGGCTCACCGGCAATACTCAAGGGCGGGAAATGCTCCGGATAGACGCCCTTAAGTTCATGGGCAAAACCGGCATGAGTGCCCAGTAGCACCAGACACAGCAAGAGCCTCCTTAACACCTCAGCCTTCCTTAAAAATTAATGAATTATCATTAATATAGGATATTAGCTCCGATCCCGCCTGATGCCAAGAAAGCATATTTGTAGGTAGGTGCTTCGCGCCGAAATAAGAACGGCATCGCATCTTTGTCGGGCTTTCGGCAATGTGCTTCTGCATTGCTCTACTACCGCCATCCCTGGCGGCAAATCCCGACCTACAGTGCGCAGATGATCCGCAACATGCGACGCAGCGGCTCGGCGGCGCCCCACAACAGTTGGTCGCCCACGGTAAAGGCGCTGATGTATTTTGGCCCCATGCTCAATTTACGAATACGGCCTACCGGAATACGCAGGGTTCCTGCCACATTAACCGGCGTGAGCTCCTTGCTCGATGTCTCGCGGTCGTTAGCAATTACCTCAACCCAGTCGTTATGGGCGCCAAGGATCTCTTCAATCTCACTAACGCTGATATCTTCGCGTAACTTGATGGTTAAGGCCTGGGCGTGACAACGCATCATGCCAACACGCACACACAAGCCATCGACGGGGATAGGTTGCTTGCTGGAGCCGAGGATTTTATTGGCTTCAACCTCGGCTTTCCATTCTTCCTTACTCTGACCCGACGGCATGGGCACATCAATCCAGGGGATCAGGCTGCCGGCCAGTGGCACACCGAATTGGTCGCAGGCCAAGGAGCCGTCTTGCATTTTATTCGCCACTTTTTTATCAATATCCAGAATAGCGGCACTTGGGTCTTGCACCTGGTCGGCCACCACATCATGGAGTTGCCCCATTTGCACCAGCAGCTCTTTCATATTGCGGGCACCGGCACCGGAGGCCGCCTGGTAGGTCATGGGACTGACCCACTCGATCAAATCCCGTTCAAACAACCCGCCCAAGGCTAACAGCATCAAGGAAACGGTACAGTTACCGCCGACAAAGGTTTTTACGCCCTGCTCCAGACCTTGCTCGATCACATCTTTATTGACCGGGTCGAGCACAATAATACTTTCATCGCTCATACGCAGTGCAGAAGCGGCATCGATCCAATAGCCCTGCCAACCCTTATCACGCAGGCTTTGATAAACTTCATGAGTGTAGTCGCCACCCTGACAGGTCAAGATGATGTCCATTTGTGCCAGCGCTTCAAGATCATAGGCACTTTGTAATGGCTTAGGGGTACCGGCAATGTCCGGGCCCAACTGGCCGGTTTGCGAGGTGGTAAAAAAGGTCACGTCAATATGCGCAAAGTCCTGCTCTTGTTGCATGCGCTCAAGCAGTACGGAGCCAACCATACCGCGCCAGCCGACTAGGCCTACTTTTTTCATTACTTTTTCCTTTTGAAAAATAAGTTCAACATATTGCGTGAGTCCCCTAGATCCAGAGCTAAGCTCTGAGATGAGTACAGACCTAGGTATGGGCTGACAATAACACTGCTTGGCGCTTTACTCTAGGGGCAGGACTACAACTTAAATTTATTTCATCTATTGAAGACTTTTTCCCATCATTACCTCAATGCCGGGCATAAAAAAACCCGGAACTTCCGGGTTTTTAATTTTGGTACTAAGGGTTAGAACTCATAAGAGTAACTCAAGCTAAACTCAACGCCTTCGTCTTTAGAACGAACAATAACGTCAGATTGCGTTACTTCAACGTCTTCATCTAACAGGTTCTTGACCTTAAACTTCACTTTAGAATTAAAGTCTGGGTAGAAGGTGTAAACCAAATCCAATGAGTGGAACGGTTGCTCATAAGCATCATCACGACCATTCACACCAGCTGCCAGAATACGCTCGCCAAACACGTTGTACACTAAAGAAGCACTGTGCATGCCATCGAGTGAATCATAGTTCAGCTGCATATTGACCACGTATTCCGAGTGACCCGTCATACGCTTGGTCGGATTGGTCAAGGTACCCGCAAAGGCCGGATCAATCGAGGCTTCCGAGTCACTCAAGGTGATGTTACCACTGGTGAATAAGCCATCGGTAACAAAGGTCAAATCCTGTAACCACTCCGCTTCGATACCATAGACTTCTGCGGTTTCACCGTTCACAAAGGTAGCTGAATAATCTTCATCACCAATCTTTAAGATGGTTTCGATTGGCGCATCGATATCCTTATAGAAGGCCGCCACACTTACCGAGTTACCGGCTTCGCCGTAATACTCATAACGTAAGTCGAAGTTCTTGATTGGGCTACTCTTTAACCCGGTACGACCAAAGGTACGGATATCCGTTAGCGGGTCATAGTAGGTGACCGGTACGATTTCACGGAAATCCGGGCGAACCACGGTTTCACCGTAACCGGCACGCACCTGGTAGCTGTCGCTGCCGATATAGGTAAGTGACAGCGCTGGATACCAATCATCTTCGATAATGGTACCAGCTTCGATTTTTTCCGGATCGTAATAGGTATTAAGATCGTCGGCATCGAAGATCAGGCTCGAAGTACCGATTGAGCTTTGCTTAAACTCTTCGTAACGTACACCACCGCTGATACGCAGCCATTGGTCGTAGAGCACATCGAATGAGGCATAACCGGCATCGATTTTCTGCGCGGCAATATAGTCATCCGCATCAGGCGCTGTTGGCTCGTTAAAATCAACCAGAATAGCGTTATCGTCGATAAAGCCATCGCTTAGGTATGAGCTGTTATCAAGCGGACTTTGTGAGCCATCGTTGATTTCAATACCGGCGCCGGCACTGTTGTTGATAGCAAAGCTTGAGGTGTTGAAAACACGGGCACGATCAGAGAAGTCATAACCGGCTTTAAGTTCAACGTCCATTGACTCAAAGCTCAGCGGCAGCGTGAGGTTACCGCCATATGATTTAACGCGTTCTTCCATGTCGGTGTAGGACATGATCACACGGTTATCATCACCGGTAATTTCAGAGCCTGTATAGGCGCCATTGCTGTCATAACGGTCGCGGAATTCAAAATCGACATTGGTTGGGATATCCGTAGTCGCTTTTGACTCTGTGTATTGCCAATCCGCGCCAATGCCCCAGTAATCCATAAAGGTATGCTGGCCGATAAACTGAGTCACATTAAGCTGACGCTCTTCGTAGTTAAACTCATGATTACGGTTAGCGATGCCGTCACCAACTATGGTGTAGGTCGAACTACCCGCCGGGCTTTGTGAAATAGCGATTTCAGACTCGTCTTCGTTATCGACGATGTACATCTGCTGTGCCGACACACTGTGCGTGCCCAAGGTGTAACCAAGACTGAAGGTACCATTGTAACGCTCGTTCTCTATGGTCACTTTTGAGTCTTTAAAGGTCTCAAAGCATGAGCTTTTAACATCGTCGGCACTTTCGAGCTTAGTACTACAATCGCTTTTTACTTCCTTGGCGATAACAGAACTAAAACGCTCTTCGAAATCCCACTCATTGGTATAACCACCAGAGAGCATAAAGCCAATGTTGCCGCCAAAGAATGACTCTTCAAAGCTATCTCCCCAATGAGCTTTAACATTGTATTCCGGGTCAAGGGATTCATCTTTTAGGGCATAATCACGGGGCAATGACTTTAGCAACATATTATTAATTGCCGTGGCCTGCTCGGCGCGAGAAAGGTCGCCGTCAACCAGGTTATCACGGTCAACAATATTGCCAATGCTAAAGTCGCCCTGGTAGCGCACAATCGCGTCTTTTAACGCTTGTGGTACGCCATTTTCATTACGGTTATAAGTGTAACCATCGTCCGCGGCCGTGTTGTAACCTACACCCAGTTCGATACCTGCGGTAAACTCGCTCGGGGCCGACTTGGTACGAATATCTATATTACCGCCACCAAAGGCTGCCGGCATATCCGGCGAATACGCCTTTTGTACCGCCATACTTTCGATAATGCTGGCCGGGAAAATATCCAAAGGAATAACGTTACGGGTTAAGTCCGGGCTGGGAATATAAGCGCCGTTTAAACGTGCACTTGAGTAACGCTCACCCAGGCCACGTACGTAAATAAATTTACCATCAACCAGGGTCAAGCCGGTTACTCGGCGCAGGGCCGAAGCCGCATCGCTATCACCTGTGCGTGATAATTGCTCGGCACCCAGAATATCAGCAACGAAGGCTTGGTTTTTACGCTCTTCGATCACCGCTGCCGCACTGCCTTGCAAACGCGTACCAACGGCAACCACTTCTTCTAGTTCTTGGTTGTCGGCGCTCTGCACTTCTTCTGCCGCCACTAGGGCGCTAGATTGTGCCAATAAGCCAAGGCCAACAGCCCAAGCTAATTTATCTAGCCTATGTTGTTTTGCCATGTTCTACATCCTAATCAGTTTATACAAAACAGGCGCCCGATGCTTGTTATGCAAGCCCCAAGGCGCCTTCGCTTAAATGTTCAAGGGGTGACTAAATTAGTCTGCAGATGCCGCTGTAAGAGCCGCTTCTACCCACTTGTACCAGCTAGAGTCTGTATCTTGATCAGATACCGCGCCGATGTAGTCAACTGAATCGAAGAAAGCACCTAGTTCGCTTAAGTCGTTCGCAGTTACAGTTACGTCTGTTGATGCTGTGTTGGTCGCAAAACCGTTCTCAGCAAGTAGCGCTACATCATCGGTTAGGATTTGGCTAGCACCGCCATTTTCGAACCAAGTCGCCTTGCTTTGTGCTGCAAGAGGGCCACCAACAAAGGTGTCAGAGTCAGCAAAGTTTGACGAACATGCCATTACTGAGCTGGTGAAGCTGATCTTGTCTGCTTCTTTCTCACCGTCGCTTGAGAATTCGATACAGCTGGTGTTAACAGCGTTTTGCTTAACGATAACAGTATTGAATAGGCGCGCGTTGAACTGGTCGTCGAACTTAAACGCCTGTGAAGGGTCATCATCACGTACCGAGCTAGCATCAGTAGTTACTACAGTTACGTTAGCAATCGTTGGGTTAGAAGGTGCAACCTGGGCAGAAGATGAACCTTTCACACCGTCAGATTCAAAGCCGTTGTTACCCATGTTTACCACGGTACCATCGTTTAGAGTCACTGTGCCGTGCTTAACGAATAGGTACTGAGCCGCACCCTGCCAGCCAGCGTCAAAGTCGAATGAATCGTCTTGCGTGTCTGTTACTACGATGTGCTTAAGCGTTGTTGCACCACCGAAGATTTCAACACCATCGTCGAAGCCCTGGTGAATGTGAATGTAGTCAAATGCAGAGCCTGAACCTACCGCGTTAAGCGTTAGTGAGTTAAGGTCATCACCTTCACCACCTACACGAGGACCAGAACCTGCATACCAGATTTTTGCCCACTTGATACTACCGCTTGAATCGGCATTGTTGTTACCACCGTAGTAGCTGGTGATACCTTCAGAAGCAACGTTACAAGTACCGCCATCACGCTCAGCGTCGGTACAGTGGTCGGTGATACCCTGACCATTGATGATGATGCCACCCCAGTCCGCGTAACGTGCGCCGTTACCCGCGCTGTCGAAACGATCGAAGGCGTTAGCTGAAGTGAAAGTGATTGGCTTTTCTTCTGTACCTATGGCTTGGATTTTCGCACCACGAGCGATACGGATAATGGCTTCACCAGATTGGAACGCAAGCGTTGCACCTGGCTTAACTGTCATTGTTGGGCCGTTTGCTGGAACTTCAAAGCCATTTGAGGTATCGCCATCTGCACCGATTTGTAGTGCATCAGCGAAAAGGTGAACACCACCTTCAGGCAGCTCTTCAAAGGTAATGTTGCTGGTGATAGAGATTGTTTTGCTTGCGAATGAGTCATTGTATACACAGTCATTACCGCTAACTGTACCTTCTACCGTACCCGCAGCTGTTTCATAGCTAGCACAAAGAATTTCATCTTCGCCAGTACCGCCAGAGTTATTATTTGAGTTGTTAACACTGTTGTCGGTATTGGTGCTGTTATCGTTAACCGTAGGGGTGATCTCAATATCGCCACCACAAGCAGCAAGTGTTACAGCAGAAGCCACAAGGCTGACTTTGAAAAAGTCTGAAAGTTTCATCATAAACTCCGTAGTTCAAAAATTTTATATTGTTAATGCAGTTATTTAGCTGACGGTTACGATACGGAAGGTTTATGACACTCGGGTGACATAAATTTAAAAAAATGGTTACAGTATTAATTTTTATAACTTGTTGTAAAAACGAAAAAAGCCACCCTAAGGCGGCTTTGGTGTTGCGATTATATTTAAAAAAACAAACCATTTATTATTACTGTCATTAAACAGCCATATAAATAGATGCGGCTTTTTATATCTCTATAGAAGCGCTTGTTTTAATGTTTCGGCGTGTAACTTCTCGTTTTTCACGTATTTGATCCACTGCTGGGCTAAACGCTCGGAGCGCTTGTGCTTTTCCGCCTGCTCGAAGGCCAAAATAGAGGCATCGAAGTTTTGCAGGTTAAATTGCGCCATTCCCAGGGCCACATAGGCGTTCGACTCAAAGTCCAGTCCACCCTTATCCAGCGCCTCACGAGCGGCATCGGCTGCCTCGGAGAACTGCTCAAGGTTGATATAGACCTCGGCCAGGCGCTGATCATAAATACCCGACTGCTCGGCCGCTGCGGCCTTTTCAAAAAAGCCGATGGCCTTGCGCTCTTCCTTCGCCTGCACATAGGCTTCGGCGATAAAGGCATTGTTTTTCACATTGTCTTCAACCACGCCCTTGGCCTGGGCTTGTTTCATTACCTTGGCCGCCTTGTAGGGCAAGCCGTTAAACATATAGATTTGTGCCAGGTTGCGAAGGTCGCCCTTGGTTTTGAGATAACCCTGCTGATAGGCTGCCTCTATGGTGTCCAACTGGTCTTTTTCGCGCCCTACTTCGCCGTACATACCACTGAGTTGTACCCAGTATTCCGGCTTGTTATATAGGGCAATCATTTTTTCAAGAACGCTGACCACCATTTCCGGCTGCTGCAGCGAGTAGTAAAGAGCACGTTGCAATACCAGCCAGTTTTCTTTGGGTGTCTTGCCATCTTTTTCCGCCAGAGTAATGGCCGTGTTGATTGCGCCCAGGGCGTCATCATACTTGTTCATCTGGTAGAAGGCCTGAGACTTAAGCACATAATAGCTGTCTGGCTTGGGCTTGGTATTAACCTTATCCCATCGGTTTAAATAAGCAACCGAGCCCTGGTAGTCTTCATTGGCCATAGACAACTGCGCCAACGAGAACAAGGTACTTAACTGCAACGACTCGGGAATGGCGTCTTCGGCAACCACCTGCTCAAACGCCTTGATGGCTTCGGGCAAACGGTTTTCGTTGTAATAGATAAAACCGTAGAAGTTATACATCATGGCTTTTTCATAGGCGTTCATGCTTGATGATCGCTCTTTTACCGAATCCAGTGCCGCCAGACCGCCGGCTACATCGCCATCATCGGCCATTTTTTGCGCCCGCGCCAGTTGGCTGTACACCTTATCGCGCAGCGCCGGTACGCGCTTGGTCTTTTGCTCGCCTTGCTCGGCATGGGCTGAGGCCAGGGCCACACCCGGGATCATGCTGGCCATGCTCGGCAGCACTAATGTTGCCGATGCTAAGCCGGCAAATAGAAACAGTGAGTTCAACTTGTTCATAGTAAACCTCTAAAATCGCAACCTGTGCCCCTAAGGGCACAGTTTATTAACCATTAATTTCGAAGCTGATGCGGTTTTGTACACCGCCAACTTCTACCGCTTCGCCATTGACGATGCGCGGCTTATATTTAAATTTCAGCGCGGCATCCATGGCGGCACGGTCAAAGATTGACTCGGGCTCGGCCTTAAGCACCTTGGGATCGCGCACCGTACCCTGCTTGGTTACGGTAAATTCAACGATCACATAGCCTTCGATACCCCGCGACAGTGCGCGACGTGGATACACGGGCGACACCTTAACGATGGGCAGGTATTCACCGTCGCTGCTTTCCACTGCCAAACCATTACCCAGGTCAACATCGGCACTGATATCGGCGCTAAAGTCGAAGTTGGCATTGCTGGCATTGGCATCGCTGCTTTGTGTTTGCGGTGACTCAAGCGGCGGTGGTGGCTCTTTGGGCGTAGGTGGCTTTTGCGGCTTACGCTCTTTTTTCTCCACCGTTTCTTCTTGCTTCAGGCGCACGAAGTCAAGAACATTGCCTTTGGCCGGTTCGGTCATCGCGCCTTCACCGCCGTTGATCAGCGCCTGCATGCCTAAAAACAGCATAAAGGTCACGACCGCGGCGATAATTAAAGCGATTAAATAACGCATCTATCGCTCCTTAAGCTTCTTGCGCGGCGATGGATACATCAAACACACCGGCGGCGCGGGCGGCGTCCATTACCTTGATCAAGGTGTCCGTGGTGGCCTTTTTATCGGCCTGGATCACCACACTGCCCTGTGGGTTTTCCGCTTTTAGGCGCTCGATATTAGCCTGCACCGCACGTACGTCTACCTGACGCTTGTTGATCCAAATCTCACCTTCATCGGAAATGGCCACCAAGATGCTGGCACGTTCCTTCTTCACCGCGGTGGCGGCTTCAGGGCGGTTTACATCGATACCCGCTTCTTTTACGAAGGAGGCGGTAACAATAAAGAAGATAAGCATGATGAAGACCACGTCTAGCATGGGTGTCATGTTAATTTCTTCGGCTTCGTCTTCTTGAAAAATTTTACCTAATGGGGCTCTCATTTTACTCTCCTTGCCTGCGCCAAAGCGCAGGCAGATAATCATCGCAACTTAGTGGTCCAGGACCATCTTGTCTTCTAACAATTCGACTTCTCGTTTGGCACGGCGCTGTAAAAAGGTCGAGGCAAATACCCCGGATAGCGCGCCAACCATGCCAGCCATGGTGGGGATGGTCGCTTTGGACACCCCTGAGGCCATAGAGCGAGCACTGCCGGTGCCGGTAACGGCCATGACATCGAATACTTCGATCATGCCGGTCACCGTACCTAACAAACCAAGCAGTGGACACAAGGCCACCATCACGTTGATCAAAGCCAGGTTGGTGTTTAGTTTCATCCCTGCTCTTGAGATCATCGCTTGGCGAATTTGCTCGGCATTCCAGCTATTGCGCTCCGGGCGGTTGTACCAATTATTCCGCACCGATTTTTTGTACTTCACATAACCACCGAAGAAGTACATAAAGCGCTCAAGTATTAGCAACCACATGGCGAAGATGAGGATGCCGATGACCAGGAGAACCTGGCCACCTGTGTCGAGAAAATCACGAATTGCATTGATCCAATCAATCAATAGCACCATGATTTACGCTCCTTTTTCGCTGCGCTCAGCAATCAGGCCGGCACTTTGCTCTTGTAGAATCAACAGCAGGTTCTTAGAGCGTGTATTCAGTAGCGTGTAAAGGAATACAGTCGGAATAGCCACAACCAGACCCAATACCGTAGTTACCAGGGCTTGCGAGATACCGCCGGCCATCAGTTTAGGATCACCAGTACCAAACAAGGTGATGGCCTGGAAGGTGTTGATCATACCGGTTACCGTACCTAGTAGACCCAGTAGCGGAGCTACCACAGAGATGATCTTGATCAGCGTTAGGTTACGGGTGATCTTCGGCATTTCACGCAAAATGGCTTCCGATAGTTTCAGCTCTAATGTGTCGTGGGCAACATCAGGGTATTGATCTTTAACCTTCATCACACGGCCAAGCGGGTTGTCGTCACGAGCCACCTTGTCTTTAAGCTGACGACGGATTTTGCCACCGATAAGCATCAGCGAGATAAAGCGCTCAAGGGCGATGATCAGTGCCAAGGCACCTACCGCAAGAATCACATAACCTACCGTGCCACCTTGGTGTACGCGCTCTTCGGTATCAGGGGCTTGAACCAATAGGCCAAGGATAGAGCCACCAGTTGGGTCAAGGGCGAACTGCACAAAACCGTCTTTTGCTTGTTGAAGCTCGGCGGCACTTGAGGTGTAACGGGCAACCGGCTGACGCGTTAGCTCAGACAAGGTGTTGGTTACATTGTTGTATTCCAGGTACTTGCCATCGGCAACCAGGTTAAAGGCACCGACACGCAACACTTCTTTGCTCTCTTTGGCGCCACCGGCGACGATCACTTCGGTGTTAAAGCGTGATACCTTGCCCTGCTCTGTCATTTCGCGCTGTAGTTCGAACCACACCTGCTCAATGTCTTCGATAGAAGCCAATTTGGAGGTTGAGCCCATTTGCTGCGCCAGTTCATCCATAAAAGTGTCGCGACCTTGCAGCTCTGCCGATACCACAGAGGTAGCAAACTTGTTTGAGCTATCACCAGCTACCTGTTGCAGCACACCGAATAGCTCTTTAAGCGTACCCATGCGGTTTTGCAGGGTGTCGCTTAGCTGTGCCAGTTTTACTTCGTTGTCTTCAAACGCGGTTTCTAAACGCTCAGACTCTTGTAGTTTGGCGTTACGTGTTTGCTCGGCGCTGCGCAACATTTGTAGTTGCTCGCTTTGGCGCGCTTGGAATGCTTTTTCACGCTCTTGGTTTTCTTGCGACTGGGCAATCTTGCCCTGCTGTAGAGTCTTTAATAATGCGTCCAAGTCCATGGCATCATTGGCCATCGCCGAGTGCGACATTGCCATAGTGGCCACTAAAGCGGCGCTTTGGGTAAATTTCTTCACTAATTTCATCGTCAATACCTTTTATTCCGCAGCTTGAACAGGCAGGGTTAACATGTCTGGGGCTAACTGCTTACGGGCAATGCGTAAGCCTTTGCTGATTTGGCTGATAGCCGAGTCTGGCAAGCTAACAAAAGCCTTTTGCTCTTTGTCCCAGGCGCCGGCTTGCTTGCCGTCACGGGTTAGGTAAATAAGCTCAAGACGACCGATACGCAAAAAGTCCACTTCGCGCTCGGTGCCATTGACATCTAATAAACTGGTGTAGGCTTCGATAGTACGGCCGTAGTCCACTTCCACCTGGTAGGCTTCAAGAACACGACGGAATTTTTCACTCGATGCCACATCGGCGCGGTCCATCATTTCGCTCAGCTTGGCGATGCGCTCACTACGCTCTTGTGCAAGGAAAGGCACGTCCAGAGCAACAAACTGGTCAAGACCTTCAATCATACGCAGCATCAGCGGCGTGATTTGACGCTCAATTACAGAAACCTGATCCATAGAGGAGTTAATATTGGCCATTTCTTCAACCTGATTGGCCACTTGTTTGGTTAGCTGGGCGTTGTACACGCTCAGGCCATCAATCTCTTTATTCAGTGCCTTAAACTTTTGCAAACGGGTTTGCATATTGTCGGCAATCGTGTCTATTTTTGTTTGAGATTGCGTGGCTATCTGGTTGATCTCACCACTTTTTTCTTTCACTGTTTGAAGTTCATTGGCCATTACCTGTGAGCTGCTAGCAGCCACAAGGGAAGCCAATATCAGGGGTTTAACGCCTTTCATCGCATACACCTTATTTTGAGCTTAATGCTGCGCCGGATTTCCGGCACGAATGTAAGATGGGCGACAGTCTAGAGAAGAAAAGTGACAGCCATGTTGCGCAAATAATACACTTTAGTTACAAGCGTCATACAAATGCCTTATCCGCATTTATAACGAAAACAACAAAGACACCCACTTTAAAAACAACAAAGACACCCATTCCAATATTTCACACTTCTTGATCCTTTGACTACAATTTGAAGGTGCTACTCAAGGAGGAGTGGATCATGGCAACGCCTCGGAAAAACCAAATCAGTCTCGCCGATACTTCTTATTATCACTGTATTTCTCGTTGTGTACGGCGTGCATTTTTATGCGGCATAGATGCACTGACCGGCCGCTCTTATGAGCATCGCCGCGATTGGGTTGAAAATAAACTATTGCAACTAGCGCAAATTTTCTGCATTGATATCTGTGCTTACGCGGTAATGAGTAACCACACCCATATCGTGCTGCATGTGGATAAGCCTAAAGCCCAGCACTTAAAGGATAAAGACATAGTGCTGCGTTGGCATAAACTATTTAAAGGCACCGTGCTCTGCCAGCGCTTTTTGCAAGGAGAGCAGCTCGATACCGCCGAGTTGACCGCTCTACAAGGTCGTATCTTGATTTATCGGGAGCGCCTCAGTGATATCAGCTGGTTTATGCGTGTCCTCAATGAAGGGATTGCCCGTCAAGCCAATCGTGAAGATGACTGCACAGGCCGTTTTTGGGAAGGGCGCTTTAAGTCCCAAGCCCTCCTTGATGAAGCGGCCTTAGTTGCCTGCTTAGCCTATGTGGACTTAAACCCTGTTCGAGCAAAGGCCGCCGACTTACCCGAGCAATCCGACTATACCAGCGTGAAAACCCGAATCGCATCAGCAAAAAAGGGAGAGCAACCTTCCACCTTAATGCCCTTTGTTGGTAATCCCCGCAAAAACATGCCCAAAGGTTTGCCTTTTGAGCTAAAGAGTTACTTAGAGCTGGTTGAATGGACAGGACGCTGTATGCGCGAAGGTAAACCTGGGCATATTGCATCTGACGCAACCCCCATACTTGAGCGCCTCGATATTTGCCCTACAAATTGGTTGGCTCTAACAACCTCATTCACCAAGGTATTTCACGGTGCGGTGGGTAAAGAGCAAGCCTTAACAACCTACTGTCAGCATCAACACAGAAAGCGACGTGTAGATTTAAGCAACAGCCAAGCACTGTTTGCTTAAATATCACATCCCTTAAACAACCTCCTACTACGATGCACACAATGTGGGCTACGCACGTCTAAAATTCACGAAAATGATAATAACGTAAGTCAAATCTTTAAAAAATATTAAAACAGGTTACCACTCGCTTTAAAATCCATTCCACTCGTTCCGTTACAACTCCCAACCTTTAGAATGGATGTCTATTAAATTCTAACCTTTAGAATGGATGTCTATTAAATTCTCTCTTTTTAAGGTGGGTGTCTCGTTAATTTAAACTGGAACGTTCCAGCTAATTGGAACACTAGTGGCTTATGAATACGTATTCACAACCGGGTACAAAAAAAGCCGACAAGGTTAAACGCTTGTCGGCTTTTTAAGCATCTGAGCCCTGCTCAGGCTGGGGGCAATCAACTATCTATCTTGGCGCGCCACTGTCCTAGTAGTTTTGGCAGGCTCATGGCGTACCAGGCGATAAACACATAACATACCAGAGGCACATAGAAGCTTGTTTGCAGGCTTATGGTATCGGCCATATAACCTTGCAGTAGGGGCACCAAAGCACCGCCGACTATGGCTAAGCACAACCAACCCGAACCACGGCTGGTCAAGGAGCTAAGAGAGTCGATAGCCAGAGTAAAGATGGTCGGGAACATAATTGAGTTAAATAAACCAATGGCCAGCACAGACCACATGGCAACCATGCCGCTGCTGTTAATGCTGATCAACAGGAGCAAAATGGTGGCACAGGCGTTAAATAAGAGTGCCTTATTGGCCGCCACTTTTTGCAATACCGCCGAGCCGATGAAACGCCCTACCATGGCACCGCCCCAGTAGTAGGCGATCAAGTGCGCCGCGTCATGCTCTTCCAAGCCGGCAATATGGGCTTCACCAAAGTAGTTCACCAGGAAGCTACCTATGGCAACCTCACCACCGACATAACAGAAGATGGCCAGTACCCCGAATACCAGATGTGGCGCCTCGGTCAATGAATGATCCTTGGCTTTGCAATCATGTTCTTCGCTGTGTGATTCAATAGTAGGTAACTTAAGCACGGCAAACACCACAGCGATGGTTAATAGCGCTGTAGCCAGCATTAAATACGGTACTTTTACGCTGTCGGCAGTGGCGGCTTCGGCAGCCAGTGCGGCACTGCCACCAAAGAGTAGAAACTTACCAACGATAGGGCCAACCGTGGTGCCAAGCGAGTTCAAGGCCTGCGCTAGGTTTAAACGGCTGGGCGCAGTTTTTGCCGGCCCTAAGGCGGCAACATAAGGGTTTGCTGAAACCTGTAAAATGGTCACACCCGAGGCCAATACAAACAAGGCGCCTAAGAACAGCCAGTATTCATGCACCGCCACTGCCGGGTAAAACAGCAAGCAGCCGGTTGACGCAATTATCAAGCCGCTGACCACGCCATTTTTATAGCCAAAGCGCTTTACCAGATAACCGGCAGGCAACGACATAATAAAATAGGCACCAAAGAAGCAAAACTGGATCAGCATGGCTTCTGTATAGCTGAGGTCGAACACAGCTTTTAGGCGCGGAATAAGAAGGTCATTTAAAACCGTAATAAAACCCCATAGGAAAAACAGGGTGGTCATGGCTGCAAGAGGCAAGGTGTAATTGCTGTTTTTTTCTGCCGCTGCAACGTAAGCCTGATTGTTGTTTATCTCACTCACGAATCATTCTCCGTCTACTTGTTGATTTTGATTCTACACACCAATTTAACAAGATCACAAAAAAATCACTGGAACGTTCCATTTAGCACCTTCTAAACTAGCCTCATCCAGCGCCAACTTATGTCAAAGCGGCGAACATACCGAATAAAAAACAAGCAAGCTCGCCTGCACCGCCTATAATAAATGCGTTTCTTTGCACTGATGCAAAAAACGCAACAGGAGACATAAGATGAACAGATATGCCTTATTATTAAGCGCCATGCTGACCTTTGCCGCCAGCAATGTGCAGGCTGAGCTCGAAGTCTATAAAGATTACGACCTGGGCACATCGATTCTTGAGGTCACCACAGTCAAAGTTGATCCCAATATGGGTGATGTTTACTTAGAAGGGCTGCGTGACACCTGGGTCAAAGCAGTAAAGATGCAAAAAGAGCTTGGCTACATTAAAGACTGGAAAATCTATGCCAGTGACTTACCCATTAGTGGTGATTTCAATTTGGTGCTGGTGGTCTGGTTTGAAAAGGCCGCCGATCTTGAACCCAACAAGGAAAAGTACCAGGCCTTTATGAAACAATGGGGTGAGGAAAATCAGGAAAACTCACGTAAGATCTCCAAAGAATATCCAAAGATCAGAACGTTGACCGGTCAATACCGAATGCGGGAAGTTATTATGAAGTAAGTAAGCATCTTCTTGCATATGAAGGCCTGCCCCAGCAGGCCGCTTTTCTTTGGTAAAAAGCCTTTTAACTCTGTGCCTTAATCGCAATCATAGGTGGGCCACTCGGCGATATGATCTTCAAATTCTTCCAAAGGCACATCCGAGTCTTTCACCGTTTTATTACGCACGCTGATCCCCGCTGCGTGCATTTTTGACTTTTTGCCTTTATTCAACAGCGGATGCCAACTCGCCAGCCCCCGCCCCTCTTGCAGGCGACGGTAGCTACAGCTTTTAGGCATAAAAAAGATGTCGGCAATATTGTCCTTGGTCAGCTTAACACATGAAGGTACCAAGGTTTGACGCTGCTCGTACTGCGTACAGCTACAGCTTTTATTATCCAGATACTGGCAAACGATATTGGTGAAGATCAGCTCTTCGCCGGGGCGCAATTGATCCGTGGGGCTAAAGTCATCTTCATCCTCACTGTCGATAAAGGTGTTTAAACAACACTTGCCACAACCATCACAAATGGCTTCCCATTCCTTGTCGCTCATCTGCGCCAGGGTTTTAGTCTGCCAAAATTTATCATCTACCATAAAAAACGCCCCAATTAATCGGGGCGCAGTATAACAAAGTCCAACGTCTTAGTTAATGGCCGGATAGCCGATGCGATCCGATAAATAACCCACGCTGGTGGCGAAATAATATGAACGGTTCCAGTTCATCAGCGCCTTGTAATTGTCATAGGCCAGATACATGCGGCCATTGATATCGTCTGGCATCACCAGAGCAGCGGTAATTTCACGCTGGGGCAAATCCTTACCGTCCATACGTCTTAGGCCTAAGTCTTGCCACTGGCTTAAAGAGCGCTCCGAGTCTGACCAATGCTGTAGCCATTGTTTATGAGTGCGGGTACCGCGCTGCAGCACAGCTTGGGTATCGAAATTCTCTGGTAATTTAACCTGTCGACCCCAGGTCAGCTCGTCGTTCCAGCCCACGCTCTTCAAATAATTAGCAATAGAGGCAAAGGCATCTTCTTCGGTAGTCCAGATATCCTTGCGGCCATCGCCATTATAATCCACCGCATAAGCATTAAAGGACGTCGGCATAAACTGGGTTTGCCCCATGGCACCGGCCCAGGAACCCTTAAAGTGTTCCAGGTCAATATGCCCTTCTTTAAGAATGTCCAATGCCGCCCATAACTGGCTCTTATATAAGGCTTCACGACGGCCATCAAAGGCCAAAGTAACCAAACTGGAAATCACCGGATGGCCACCTTGAATGCGGCCAAAGTTACTCTCAAGACCCCATAAAGCAACGATAAAACGCGCTTGTACACCGTATTCTGCGGCAACCTTTTCCAAGGTGTCCTGGTGCTTTTTATAGAGCTCGCGAGCTTGGTCTATTTTCCACTGCGGCACACGCTTAGGTAAGTAAGTTTCTAAAGTTTCTTTTACTTCCGGCTGATTTTTATCGGCGCTTATCACCTTAGGCTTAAACTTGATGGTGGCAAAAGCGGTATCAAGCAGCTCCTGGCTGTAACCTTTTTCCAGGGCCTCGCCTTTTAATTTGCTTACATATATGTCGAAAGCGGCTTGTTGCTCTTGTGCACTTTTTATCTGCGAGTTTGCCAGAGTGGGATAAGATAGCGTCGCCGCCACAGCCAGGCTTAAGCCGGACAAGGTTGCGGGTTTAAAGGCGCTGGCTAAATACTTGCTGATTTTTTTAATCACTCTCTACTCCATTTTGTCTTCTTAGTTCGTCCAACATGTTTTCGGTTGGCGGGGGTAGCTGTAAATAAAACCCCTGCTCACTTAATTCTTCCTTAACCTTAGCAATATCCGCTAAAGCAAGCTGTGTTTTTGTTGCCAGATTCAGCAAAATAACAAATTGCGGCTTGCCGAACATGTCCATAAGCGGCTGTGGAACAGCAGAAAAATCATCTCGTTTTGGCAAATAAAGGTAGGTATCTGGTTTTTTCTTACTCTTATATACTGCGCACAGCATGGTTAGGGCCTTTAAGTTGTTGCGAAACACACCTTGACACTATACCATGAGTGCTAAATCATGTGGTAAGTTTAGTGGCCAATGCTCAACACCAAGGCCTAACCAAAGTCAGCCTTATAGCACGTTTGTAGCGACTTTCCTTGGTGATAATTAATAACAGGCCACACAAGTATGAGCGCTTATGTCGGAACAATTATTCGAATTGAAAGGGAACCTCTTCACTCTATCGGTGTTACGTCTGTTAACTGCTGATTTGGTTGCATTGAGCGAGCAGCTTGATGCCAAAATTTCCCAAGCACCAAAATTCTTCGCCGGTGCCCCCATTGTTGTTAATCTTGAAGCGCTTGATGGCGCCGACCTCGACTTTTCTCAACTGCACGCCCTGCTAAAACGTTTAGCCTTTAATCCCGTAGGTGTATGCAGCGGTACGGATGAGCAACATCAGCAGGCCAAAGCGGCCGGTTTTTCTGTGCTTAATTACGCCAAAGACAACCAAGCGGCCAAGGCGCCAGCCAAAGCCTCGGTTACGCCCGCGGTTGCAGCACCAGCAGAGCCTGAGCCCACCATGGTAGTTGAAGGCACGGTACGCTCCGGGCAACAGGTCTATGCCAAGGGCCGAGATCTTATCGTTCTTGGCGCGGTAAGCCACGGCGCCGAAGTGATTGCCGATGGTCATATTCATATTTACGGCACCTTGCGTGGTCGTGCCATTGCCGGCGCGCAGGGTGATAAAAACGCCACAATATTCTGCCAAAAGCTCGAAGCCGAACTGGTTTCCGTCAATGGCAGTTATTGGATCAGTGACTCACTGCAAGGTGAACTATGGGGGCAAGCCGCCTGCATTCGCCAACGCCAAGACTCACTTCATATATCAGCTTTGGTTAAAGGATAAAACTCATGGCAAAAATTATTGTCGTTACTTCTGGTAAAGGCGGCGTAGGCAAAACAACCTCTAGCGCTGCAATTGGTACTGGCCTAGCCCTTAAGGGCTTTAAAACCGCGATTGTCGATTTCGATATTGGCCTGCGTAACCTGGACTTGATCATGGGCTGTGAGCGTCGCGTGGTTTATGACTTTGTTAATGTTATCAATGGCGAAGCCAATCTTAATCAGGCACTGATCAAGGACAAGCGTGTCGATAAGCTGTTTATCTTACCGGCATCACAAACCCGTGATAAAGACGCGCTAACCAAAGAAGGCGTTGAAAAGGTCCTAAACGACTTAAAGAACGATTTCGACTTTATCGTCTGTGACTCGCCAGCGGGTATCGAAGCCGGTGCCATGATGGCCCTTTACTTCGCCGATGAAGCCATAGTCACCACCAACCCGGAAGTATCTTCTGTACGTGACTCAGACCGCATTCTTGGTATTTTGCAAAGCAAGTCACGCCGCGCCGAAGAAGGCCTGGAGCCGGTGAAAGAGCACCTGCTACTGACCCGCTACAACCCAGAGCGTGTACAGCGCGGTGAAATGCTGTCGGTAGAAGACGTTAACGATATTCTTGCCATTGACCTACTCGGTGTTATTCCTGAGTCGCAGGCCGTCCTAAATGCCTCTAACCATGGTCAGCCCGTGGTGTTAGACAGCGAGTCGGATGCCGGTCAGGCCTATCATGATGCCATTAACCGCCTGCTTGGTGAGCAAGTTGAGTTCCGCTTTTTGGATGTAGAAAAACGCGGCCTGTTTAAACGGATTTTTGGAGGATAATGTGTCTTTACTCGATTACTTTCGTTCGCAAAAGAAAACCAGCGCTTCAACGGCAAAGGAGCGACTGCAGATCATAGTTGCTCATGAGCGTTCACAGCGCGGTACACCGGATTACTTACCACAACTAAAACAAGATATTCTTGATGTGATCCGCAAGTACGTAGCCATCGACGCCGAGGCCGTGCAGGTACAGCTGGAACAAAATGAAGACGATTTAGCGGTATTAGAGCTAAACGTGACCCTACCCGACGAAGAAAGATAATCGTTTCAGGGTACAAAAAAAGGAAGCCAAAGTGCTTCCTTTTTTATTGTAAAAATTCGCCGTTATTGGTGCAGAGCTCGACACACATACGAACTTGTAGGTCCGGATTTATCCCGACAATATTGGATATTATCCATTATTTCACCCGTTATACAATAAATCAGGATTCAAACCCAGGTTTTGTAGCTCATCTTCGCTGTTTGTTTAGAAGGAAATAGTGAATTTAAAGGAAATTAACGACTAGAACACCTAAGTCGACCTTTTTGCATTTTAATCCTGCTCACGCAGTAGCACTAAAGCCGGCTATTGCACGTTTTTAAGCTCAAAAATTGCCATTTTATAAACCTGCTTTTAAAGTTGGAAAACTTGCCTAATAGCGACAACACTAAATGAAGGATAAATCTGGCTAGGCGGTATTAGTCGATAGTAAGCGCACGGACAAAAGAACATCTGTCTAAAACCTAATAAATTTTACGGATACCGCTTTAATGAAACGAACTATCCTTTGTGTTGCTTTACTGGTTTTACTCACCTCCCCCCGCTTTTGCAGACGATGACACGTCATCGGTAAGCATTGGCATTGCCGGCTGGGCCTTATTTGATCAATTCGATGAGTTTGCGGTGCATGCAAATTATGAACACGCACCCTTACAGGATTTATGGGATCTGCAGCCCCGTGTGCTGGTTATTTTTGCCGAGCATGACCAGAAATATTACGGTTTAGGTGCCGCTAAGGCCTTTAAAATCAATGATGATTGGAGTTGGGGGGTTGCCAGCCATGTGGGTTATGCCCATAATTTGGACTCGCTCGGCTACGACCTGGAGTTTTACAGTTATTTATTCATCAAGTATAAGATCACCCAAGAGCACAGGGTTCGCGCAGAAATAGGCCATATTTCCAATGCCGGATTTGGCGAGACCAACCCAGTCTCTGAAGCCATAGTAATGAGCTATTCGTATCATTTCTAATGCCCTGTAGGTCGGGATTTTATCCCGACAAAGATGCGATGCCGTTCCATGTCGGCGCGAAGCACCGACCCACAACATAGATCTAAAGCAAGCTAATCTTGCTTAGCAAGATTTGCCCTTCACTGGAGCATAACCAAGCCACGGCAGCAAGATTCGCCAGCACACATAACCAATAGCCAAACAAAAACGAGCCTTTTTTAGACTTATGCCTGAATTTGTTTTGTGCCAGAAAAGCACCGGGCCAACCGCCGAGTAAAGCAAATAGATGCAAGGTACTTTCCGGTGTGCGCCATTGGTTATTCTTGGCCTTGGCTTTATCACGACCATAAGCGATAAAAGCAACCAGGCTCAGAACCAGATAGAGCGGGATAAACCACAGGGGTAACTTGCCAAGCATAATAACACCGGCGATAAACAGGCAGCCCATAGTTACTGTGATGCTACCCATTGTCCTCGCTTGTCCGGGCTTTTTTGTTGCCTGACGTTTATGATCCGAAGCAAAACTGATGTCCACCGCCTGCGCTCGTCCTTGCTTATCACGGGCACCTTTGTAGACGATTAAATCGCCGTTTTGCGGTCGTCGGTTACGTTTTTTAAAGGCCTTGATATGTACAAATAAGCGCTCGCCGCCGCCATTAGACTGCACAAAACCAAAACCTTTATCGTCATTCCATTGTTCAATCTTTCCCTGATACTTCATCTGCTCTGCCTCCCCTACTTCTGTGCTCCAGGTAGCCACTTTACCAGTGCTTCACTTAAGTATTCACTGCGCCAAGGCTGCAAAATATCCGGTGCCATTAAGATTTGACGCTCATCGTCCGTGAGCTTCCAATTCCAGCTAATAAGCTGGTTGATCTGCTTTTTACTGGCAAAAACATCGGCGGGAATATGAGTGGTTTTGCTCACCGCGGTGATCTTTTGCTTAATCTCCTTGGCTGCCTGCTTATAACCGCGATAGTCCATCAAGCGCATCACCCGAGGCGGTAGTTGCTCGTCGCTGAGCTTCTTGGCGCGCTCGATACAAGCCAGCATTTCTCGGCCCGAGCGATTCACTTCCATGGCATCCACGCCAGGAATATTGCGCATGCTGTTTAAAGAGCTGGGGCGGCGTTTGGCAATTTCCACCATGTTTACTTCTTTGACAATAAAGTTCAGCGCCAGATTCTTACGCTGAGCTTTCTCTCGTCGCCACATAGCCAGCTCACGCAGTGCCGCCAAATCCCTTGGTGACAATTGCCAGGCACCTTTCACATCGCGGTACAAAAGCTCATCTGGAGTGGAAAAGGCGCGTTTTTGCGAAATAAGTTGAGACTCGGCAATAACAATATCGAACCAGCCCTTGGCGTTGATCTCTTCAACTATTTGCTCGAAACAAGGCAGTAAGTGGGCAACATCGGCGGCGGCATAAGTCAGTTGGCTTTCGCGCAGTGGCCTTTGCAGCCAGTTGGTGCGCGACTCGCTTTTATCAATTTCAATCCCCAGGCGCGCATTGACCATGGCGGCAAAACCCATGCAGTTGCCTGAGCCTAAAAGCTGCAGGGCAAATTGGGTATCGAATAAGGGAGTGGGGACAAAGCCGGCAAAATTTTGGAATACTTCGATATCTTCCGAAGGTGAGTGCAATACCTTTAACACCTCGGGCTTTTGTAATAATGCCCATAGAGTGCTGAAATCTAGCTCCGCCAGCGGATCGATCAAGGCCAGGTGCTGACCGTCAAACACCTGTAAAAGTGCTATTTCTGGGTACAGTGTACGCCTGCGCATAAACTCGGTGTCTATTGCGAGCACCTTAGCCTTGCTGATTGCGTCGACAAATGTGTCCAACGCCCCTTGCTCAGTAATTAACTGATATTCCACCTGTACTCCTTAAAAAACAAACCGGCTATTTGCCGGTTTGTTCATCGCTATTTTTGTTCGTCTTTTAATGCGCGTCGCAGTATTTTCCCGACGTTGGTCTTTGGTAATTCATCACGGAATTCAACCAACTTGGGTACCTTATAATTAGTCAGGTTATCACGACAATGCTTTATTATATCTTTTTCCGTTAAAGACGGATCTTTTTTAACGACAAATACTTTAACTTGTTCACCGCTGACCTCGTGGGGCACGCCCACGGCGGCCACTTCCAGCACGCCTTCGTGATCGGCGATCACTTCTTCGATTTCATTCGGGAAGACGTTAAAACCGGAAACCAGGATCATATCTTTTTTACGGTCAACGATATAGAAGAAGCCTTCGTCATCGTAAGTAGCGATATCACCGGTAGCAAACCAACCATCCTTTAAACACTCGGCGGTGGCATCGGGACGATTATAATAGCCCTTCATTACCTGCGGGCCTTTCACCCAGAGTTCACCGGGCTCGCCCTTCGGCGCTTCTTCGCCATTATCCAGCATCAATTTGATGTCGGTGCTAGGCGCAGGCAAACCGATTGAGCCATTGTAGGCTTCAAGGTCGTATGGGCTAACGGTCACTAATGGCGAACATTCGGTTAAGCCGTAGCCTTCCACCAAACGGGAGCTTGTCACTTTTTGCCAGCGCTCTGCCACCGGGCGTTGCACCGCCATGCCACCACCTAGGGATATTTTTAGGTTTGAGAAGTCGATATCGGCAAAACCATCTGTGTTAAGCAGGCCGTTAAACAGGGTATTTACCCCAGTCACCACGGTGAACTTGTTGCTTTTCAGCTCTTTTACAAAGCCCTTCATATCACGCGGGTTGGTGATCAACAGGTTCATACCGCCGTACTTCATAAAGGTCAGGCAGTTCGCCGTTAGCGCAAAGATATGGTACAGAGGTAAGGCGGTAACCACGATTTCTTTACCACGCTCTAAAATATTACCTAAACAGCCGGATACCTGCTCCAGGTTGCCCACCATATTGCCATGGGTCAGCATGGCGCCTTTTGATACACCGGTTGTACCACCTGTGTATTGCAAAAAGGCAAGGTCATCCAAGGTCACATGCGGGCGCTGATAAGTAGCCGCATTGCCCTTTTTCATCACCTCAGTAAAAGGAATAGTGTTTTTAAGCTGATAGGCCGGCACCATCTTCTTGATGTATTTGACCACAAAGTTAACCAGATGCTTTTTCAGGCCGCCGACCATATCACCCACTTCGGTGACGATCACATGCTTAACCTGAGTGTTGGCAATGGCTTTTTCCAGGGTATGGGCAAAGTTGGCAAGAATAAAGATGGCGTCCGCTTCTGAGTCATTCAACTGATGCTCAAGTTCACGCGCCGTATAAAGCGGGTTTACATTAACCACTACACAACCGGCACGTAATACACCGAGAATACTCACAGGTGTTTGCAGCAGGTTGGGCATCATCACGGCAACTTTAGAGCCGGGCTTAAGGCCCAGATCATTGTTAATATATGAAGCAAGCTTCTTGGTCGCTTCGTCGAGCTGCTGATAGCTCAGGGCCGCTCCCATATTTTTAAATGCCGGCAAGTCGGCAAAGTCACTAAAACTTTTTTCAAACAGAGTCAGTAAAGAATCGTAATGAGCGGGGTCTATGGTTTCTGGGCAACCCTTTGGATAACGCTTAAGCCAGATTTTCTCCACACTAGGCTCCTATTAATTTGTTCTTATAATGGTTTATCTTAGAAGTCATGAGTCTCGGCGTGATCAGGCACGACGCCAAACTGATGTGCTTATAGCCAGTCGCTTCGCGGCCAATTAATCGCACTACTAACCTTAATCTAAGTTGTAATTTTTAACAATTGAGCAAAAGCTCTAATTTTTGCGATATTCCCATAATTACGGCAAAGTTACAATTATCTTGCGCCACTTTGACGCAAATGTGCACCAATAAGCTCTGCGCACTCAGAGGCGCTCTGCATATGACAATGGTGGCCTCCTGCTACTACTTTAGCACTTAACTGACTGTAATGATGAGCAAATTTATGCTCATTTTGGTGCACCATAGAATAGCCTGCGGTGCCTTTAATAAGCAAAGTCGGCACATCTATAATATCGAGCAGAGCATGGGCCTGAGCCTCACTGTAACGAAAAGCAGAATAATGCTTAATCCGTGGGTCGGTGCGCAGCCGTACTCCCCCTTTTGGGCCCGGCTCTATATTGCGAGCCATTAATTCATTGCCTACCGATTCATCAAAGTCGCTGATTGCCAGGCGCCGGGCTATTAAATCAGCGGCACTTGGGTATTCACGTATTTTTTCACCCCGTGCCCGCTGCGCTAAGGCGCGAATAAGCAGGGCCTTGGCTTCTTCGGGCTCGGCATATACAAGGCCGATACCTTCAATCAGGGTTAAACTACTGATGTGCTCACCAAAGCAGGCCGCATATAAAGAAGCCACCATGGCCCCTAAAGAATGGCCGACAAGATGCACCCTTCGCGCCTGACACTGGCTTATTATCTGATGTAAATCATCAACATAATCAATAAAGTAATAGTGCGCCTGAGGGTGGCGCCACTGAGATAAACCATGCCCGGCCCAGTCAAAGGCATAAAATGGCAGGCTCAAAGATAACTCCCGCATCAAGGGCGCAAAACTACCGCTGTTATCCTGCCAGCCATGACAGGCAATCACTACATCATCTTGATGCAAACCCAAGGTCTGTTGATTATTGCTCAGGCCGCATAAGGTTAGAGCTCGGGTATTTATTGAAAATGTATGCAAAACAACTCCATTTCACCGCAAGGCGGTTTATTTTCATAGTCCAGGGTATAGAATGACAACAACTGACAATAGGACTTTGATATGAAACCTACATTCACTTTAGCTGCGCTTTCTTTCGCCAGCTTTTTTGCCAGCGCCAATACGCCAACACCAAAAAATATAATATACATGATTGGCGACGGCATGGGACCTGCCTACACCACGGCTTACCGCTACTATCAGGACGACCCAAGCACCCCCGCCGTTGAGAGCACAGTATTTGATTCTATGCTCACAGGTATGGCGCACACCTACCCGGATGATGACACAGTGGTGACCGACTCAGCCGCCGCTGCCACCGCCTTGGCCACGGCGAACAAGACTTATAATGGTGCGGTTTCCGTAGACACCCAAAAGCAAAAATTAAAAACCATGCTCGAAATCGCCAAGGAAAAAGGCATGACCACGGCTTTGGTGGCCACCTCGCAAATAAACCATGCAACGCCCGCCAGCTTCGCCGCTCATAATGAGGCCAGATACAATTATGACGCCATAGCCAATGACTATATCGATAATAAAATCAACGGCAAACTGCCGGTAGATCTGATGCTTGGCGGCGGCACTCAATACTTTATCCGCGAAGATAGAAACCTAGTCAATGAGTTTATCGCCGCCGGTTATCAGTATAGCGATAACTTTGCCCAACTTGAGCAAATTGAACAGGTGCCAGCCCTAGGTCTGTATGCCGCCAAAGGTCTGCCCTTTGCCCTTGATAGCGACCCGCTGCGTTTGTCCAAGATGACTCATAAGGCCCTGTCTTTGTTAGAACAAAACGAGCAGCCATTTTTTATGATGATCGAAGGCAGTCAAATCGACTGGTGCGGCCATGCCAATGATATCGCCTGTACCATGGCAGAAATGCACGACTTTGCCCAAGCCATCAAGGTCGCCAAGGACTATATTGCTAAAAACCCCGATACCTTATTAGTGGTCACAGCCGATCACTCCACCGGTGGTTTAACCATAGGTGCACAAGGTCAGTATAAATGGCAAGCAGATGTGATCAAGGGTGTGCAGGCCACCGCCGAGGTAATAGCCGAGCGCCTGATGACCAGCGACAATATGCAGGAGCAATGGCAAGCCGACACGGGTATGGCCTACAGCAAAGATATTGAGGTGTTACTCACTCATGCGAAACAAGTAGATGAAGAAGCCTTGGTATTGACGGTGAAAAAACTAATCAACGAGGCCAGCTTTACCGGCTGGACAACTTCAGGTCATACCGGTGTCGATGTGCAGGTATTCGCTCATGGTGTGGGTCACGAACAGTTTATCGGCTCACAAAATAACGTTGATATCGCCACAAAGTTAATATCATTCATTAACAAACAATAACAATGTTGATATCTTTATAATATTGGGTTACTGTTTAACTTGCTTGTTAACATAGTTTAACAACCCTACTGAAAACTGAAGACTCAAAAGCCGCTCATAGAGCGGCTTTTTTACTTTCGGTTGCAGGTAAATCCTGTGTGATTGGCACTGGAGTCGCCAAGCCCTGCTCGGCAAACTTAAGTATTGCCTGCTCTAAAGTCAGTGGACGGTCAAAGTAATAACCCTGTAACTGCTTGACCGGTAAAGGGGTAATAAAATCGACATGGAAGTCTGATTCTATGCCCTCAGCCACCACCTCAAAACCCAGCTTATGGCACAATTGGCTCAGGCTTTGATATAGAATAATGGCTGAGTCTTTCTCATCGCTTGGCAACAAGCTGCGATCGAACTTAATGGTGTCGACATTAAGTTTACTGAGTAAACTCAAACAGGAATAGCCTGTGCCAAAATCATCCACTGCACAGCGGATCCCCTGACTTTGCAATTTAGCCACGACCTCCTGAGTACGGCTAAAATCATCCACATAGGAAGACTCCAAAATCTCCACCTCAACCTGATCTGGAAACTTGCTAAAGGCGCGGATCACACGCTTGTAGCGGCGATAGATAAGGTTGCGCGGAGATATATTAAAGCTGATTTTAGGCGCCAATTGATGGCGATGGAATTGCTGTAGATCCAGCTCCAATTGGTCAATTACAAAGCTGTCGACCACATCCATCATTTGAAAACGATCCAACACATCAATAAACCAGGGGCTAATAATGGTGCCATCGCTTTGTTTATGGCGCAGCAGCGCTTCAAAGCCGAGGATACGCTTGCTTCGCTTACAGATTTTTGGCTGATAATACAGGCATAAAGCACCGTCTTTGAGGGTTTCTATGACCTCGGTCAGGCGTTTTTGCTCGGCAAATTTTTCGCTGTCCAGTTTGGCGAAATGTGTCTCAGCTTGGCGCTCCAGCTGACGACCGGCGCTCACTCTTTTAACCAGCATATCCAGCTGTCGACCACTGACATTGTGCTCTCTATTGGCCTTTACAAAAGGCAAATAGATTAAGGTGCTTAACGCAATAAGCAGCGCCTGCCAAAGTACCCCAATTACACTGCCGGTGGCCAAATAACCACTCATAAACACAGGTGTAAACCAGGGAATATCCGCCCCGGCAACCAAGGGTAACCAGCCCTGACCAATCACCAGGTTACTCAGCAAGGCATTAATCAAGGGCACCATAATAAAAGGCACAACAAAATAAGGGTTTAACACTAAAGGCAAGGCGTAGACTAGGATCTCGCTAAGGTTAAACAGCGCCAGCGGCGAGCCAAGCCTGGCAATACTGGCTTCATGAGTACCCCGCCCCTGCATTAGGCAGGCGATCAACAAGCCCCAGATACAACCTGAGCCACCGAGCAAGACAAAGGCATTGATATAGCTTTGTCCGTCCATAGCAAAGCTCAGCATATAGTCGCTCATCTGCGGTGCGGCCATAATCTGATAAGCATAGTCGCCATGAATGCCGAATAACCACAGCACATGGGCGCTCAACAATTGCATGGTAAGCTTTTCATTGCCGCTCCACTGACTCTGCAGCTCGTTAAGCTGACTCAGTGCCGAGCCAAGCATAGAATCAAGCATGGGGAGCAGCATAAAGGTGGCAAGCACCACCAAAATATAAGGAAACATTAAATTCAGGTGCTTGACCAAAAACAAGCTGATATTGCCAACGGGCATAATACGCAGCCAGCGTGCACGTAAAATGGCACGCATGGTATAACAACAAAAAATAGGCATTAAAATGGTGTAGAGCACACCAGCGCGATTATTAATCCCTATGCTGCCATCATCGAGCACATAAATATAACCCGTGGCCAGGGTAAAACAAGTCAGCACCAAAATAGGCACGGCTATGGTATTGAGCTTGAGGTTTTTAGCCAGGTAATAACTAAAGGAAAGCAAGGTGGTTAGGGGGAACAAGGTCCAGACCAAGACATTAAACGAGCTCAAAAATACATAACGAGCGCCCAGGTCTTCATAATTCAACCAGTGCGTAACCAGGGTTACCAAGGCCGCCATCACAAAAAATGGGATAAGGGCAATATACCCCTCACGCAAGGATAAAATGACCGTATTGGCGGCTAGTTTGGCAGCTCCGCGGGTAAACACTGCAAATACGCGTTGGTGCACAATAATACTAACTTATTCTTATTTTTATTTGTCCCTAAAGTAACTCTTAATACTGATATTGTCCACATATTAACAACGCATTATCATAACTTGCAAAATGTACAGATGACTAAAAGAGCTGTTGCGACAGGCGAAAAGCTGACGTATTAAACGTACAGGCTGACATGGAGCATGGCCTGCACTTCTTCTCGGCGCTGCAAAAAAGCATATTCACGGTAAGTGGCAATAGCGGCGCTGGTGCGGTTATCTCTGGGTTGGTCGTAGATGGTTTGCCGATACAGGGCCTCGGCCAACTCGCGCCCATGCTGCGAGTTATTAACCTTACCCTGAGCACTCTCGGGGCTGGTTTCTCGCTCCAGCTTATTCGTGCGCGCCTGAGGTTGAACCTGGTGCGCACTCGCTGGGGCTTGGCTGATACGGCGAATAGACATGAACTAGCTTATGATAAAAGACACATTTTCAGTGTGATACAAAGCGCCGATATGCGCAATATTTATTCCTTACCCGGTAGTTTTTTCCAAGTTACCGTGTCGCGCACATACACAGGCTGCGCCGACGCGGCATCGCCCACATTGCCCTTGGCAAATTCGCTTGCCAGCAGGGGCAACATATAGCGGCTATCGGGCAAGGTGATTTCCTTGTCCACGTCAACCTGGCTCAAACTTGCGGCCAAATCCGTGTAGGTTTGCCACCCCGTACCCACGGCCACTGCAGCGCTAAATGGGCTGGTGACGGCAGCAGGTTCTAGCACCTGTTGTTCGCCAACTAACTGAGCTAAACCGTCTTTTTCCTCATAAGCACCAAGATATACCTCACCCATGCGCGCATCTATGGCCGCCAATACGGTACTGGCACCGCGCTCGCTCATTGCCTGTTGCGCCATCATGGCCAGCGATGAAACACCTATAACCGGAGTCTTGGTAGCAAAGGCCAAACCTTGGGCAACAGAAACACTGATGCGAACCCCGGTAAAACTGCCCGGGCCCTGACAATAACCAATTACATCCACATCCCCAATATCGCAATTTGCCTGTTTTAGCAGTGCATCGATTTCATCGAGAATACGCTGGCTGTGCTGCTGCGGGCACACTTCAAAAAAGTGATAGAGTTTATCTTGATGCAATAAGGCAAGCGATAAGGCTTCGGTCGAGGCGTCAAGGGCTAGGATGGTTTGGCTCATAGTTACTCTATAGTTTGTAAAAAGGCGGTCACTTGATTCATATCGCGACAACGACGCATATTAGGCAGGCTTTGCAAAAATACCTGGCCATAGTCTCGGGTCACAACGCGGTTGTCACATAATACTAAAACACCGCGATCTTGGCTATCGCGGATCAAACGGCCGACCCCTTGTTTTAGGGAGATAACGGCACGTGGCAATTGAATTTGCGCAAAGGGATCGCCGCCGCCACGTTCGCATTCCTGCATACGCGCCTGTAGCAGGGGATCGTCCGGGGCGATAAAGGGCAGCTTGTCTATCACCACGCAGCTAAGGGCACTACCGCGTACGTCCACCCCTTCCCAAAAAGAGGCGGTGCCCATTAATACCGCATTACCATGGCGGGTAAAACGCTCCAACAGCAAGCGCTTAGACATCTGCCCTTGGACAAATACCGGGTACTCCATTTGCTGACACAATACTTCGGCCACCATGTACATCACCCGGTATGAGGTAAACAACAAGAAACAACGACCCTTGGCTGCCTTAATCACCTGCTGGCAAATTCCCACCAAGGCCCGTGGCATTTCCGGTGAATTGGCCGGCGGTAAATAACGCGGCAAACAAAAAAGCGCCTGTTGCTGATAATCAAAAGGGCTGGCCAACATCAACTGATGCGCCGGAGAAAGCCCAAGGGCATCGCTAAAATGCGCCAAATTATTGTTGACCGACAGGGTTGCCGACGTAAATACAAAACCGGCTTCGCGCTCGGCCAGCATGGCCTTAAACTTGGCGGCAATATTCAAAGGCGTGATATGTATACTGACATGGCGGCGGCTGGCCTCATACCAGTAGCTATAACCGCTTGGGGCCACATCGAACACCCGCTCGAATTGTGCTATCAGGCTCATTAGGCGCTCTAACAAGGGCTCCACCAGCTCACTGCGCTCCAGAGCAAGTTTAAGCACCTGATTTAAAAACTGCAGATCTTTACTGACTCTGTGTACCGCGTCACATAAGGGCTTGTTGCTTAGGGCCTGACGCCAGTCACCGCGCCCGCCGTCATGGGGCAACTGCAGGCGCAAGTCCATGGTTGCCGATTCAAGCTTATCCAGAGTTTTACCTAGTTGCAGCATATCCCGTAATTCGGTGCGATAAAGCATGCGGGCGTCGGTGATAAAAGCAAACACCTTTTTCGTTGACACGCTCTCGCCAAAATAATCGCTGGCGATATCCGCCAACTGATGAGCTTCATCGAAGATATAACCGTCGGCGCCAGGCAATAATTCGGCAAAGCCACTTTCTTTGACCGCCATATCGGCAAAAAACAGGTGGTGGTTAATGACCACAATATCTGCCTCAGCGGCACGTAAACGGGCCTTGCGAAGAAAGCAGGCATCAAAGTCCGGACATTCCTTGCCCAGGCAATTATCCGCGGTCGATGTGACATAGGGAAGCACCTTGGCATCGTCTTCTATGCCCGGGCAGTCGGCAATATCGCCGCTGCGGCTTTCCCCGGCAAACTTAGCTACCATGGCCAGTTGATGCATAATATCCGTGTCATCGCTGGGCACATGAGCGACATGCTGGTTTAGGCGATAATGACATACATAGTTGCTGCGCCCCTTGAGCAGGGCTTTTTTCTTGGCGCTGCCAAGGGCCTTGTAAACAGTGGGTAAATCGCGGTGATACAGCTGCTCTTGCAGCGCCTTGGAGCCGGTGGAAATAATATACTTGCCCTTGTTGGTCAGCGCCGGCAGCAAGTAAGCAAAAGTTTTACCTGTGCCGGTTTCGGCCTCAACCACCACTTGCTCGGCATTTTTAAGCGCCGAATCACACACCTTGGCCATATCAATTTGCGCCTGGCGGGGGCGATAACCTTTAAAGGCCAGCGCCAGGGGGCCGGTGGGGGAGAAAAGCTGCTCTATGCTCATAGTGGGATTAAATTAAAGGCGCCAGCAAAGACAAAATAGGCGCCGATCATAGCCGAAAATTAAATCGACTCCAACTTGCGTATCAAGTCTTGGCTTTGTACCTCTTTTTGTGTACTCTAGCGCATGTTCAATTTATAAACTAATACTATGAACTAAAAGGATTTATATATGAAAAAAATTGGTCTAACCTGTGTCCTTGCAGCAGCCTTTACTTTAGCCGGTTGTGGCAGCACGCCACCTCGTGTAGCACAAGATAAAGTGGTTACCATCAATGGCGCCGAGATGACTTTTGGCGGCGTCTACAATGTCGATAAAAATCATTTGGAAGTAAGCATTAACGGCGAGCCGGTGATGAAAGGTCGCTTCGCACCTTATACTCCAACCCTTAACCTAAGCACGGCCTATCAGGGCGAAGATATCAGCACCTATTGCTACTTTGGCTCTGTATTGCAAGAGCGCGGCGGCAAGTTCGGCATGATAGCCGGCATAGTTCAAGCCTCACAGCAAAAATCAGGCGATAAGTGTGAAATTAAAGTGGACGGTGAAATCAAAGAACACTTGTATTTCTAAGCGCTAGTTACGCCCATACATCAAGGCGAGGAGACCCATCCTTGCCTTGCTCAGTGCTACCATTACGCTCATCCACAAAAGTTTCCTGACCCCGCTGTGCACCAAGCCGCTTACGCTCGTTACGCACCTTAGCAACCTTGTCATCCTTTACCCCAGCAACATGAAATGCCTCCTTGTGCTGCACTTCAAGGCGGGTAATACGCCCCATAAAGGGGATCATAATATCCATAGGCACGCTCCGCACTTTCTGATAACCCTGCCTATATTATCGACAGTTATAGATTAGACTTTAACGCTATAAAAAAAATTAGTTGCAACAAATGCAAACTCTGTGTTTATCTATAAACGAACTTAATCACTTATTTCAGTTTAGCAACAATACGAGCGCAAACATGACTTATACACTGACAACCACTATTCATCATCATCGCCACATCATCGAATAGCCTGTCAGGTATTTCGCTGGGGGGTTATTCCTAAAAGGAACCTCCGGCGCGACTAAAAAACCAGATTCATTTTCGCCCCGAGGATCCCTCGGGGTTTTTAGTTTTATAACTTAGGAAATGAATTATGAGCAACAACAACCGTTTACGTATCGCAATCCAAAAGTCAGGGCGCTTGTCTAAAGACTGCCAAGAGCTGCTTAAGCAATTGGGCATTAAATTAAACCTGCGCGAACAACGCCTTATCGCCCACGCCACCAACATGCCCATAGATGTACTAAGAGTGCGGGATGACGATATTCCGGGTTTAGTGATGGATGGTGTTTGCGACCTAGGCATAGTCGGTGAAAACGTCCTTGAAGAAGCCCAGGCCGAGCGCGCCCGCAGTGGCAACAAAGGCTCGGTAAAAAAGCTGGCCAAGCTCGATTTTGGTTACTGCCGTCTGGCGCTGGCCTGGCCCCAGGAGCTTGGTAAACAGGATAAATCCTGGTTTTCCGGCAAGCGCATCGCTACCACCTACCCCGAGATCCTAAGCAAATACCTGGAGCGCGAAGACATAGATGCCAGCGTGGTGATGCTAACCGGCTCCGTTGAAGTCGCCCCACGTGCGGGTCTGGCCGATGCCATTTGCGATCTGGTCTCAACCGGCGCCACCTTGGAGGCCAATGGCCTTATGCAGGGCGACACCATTTTGGAGTCCAACGCCTGTTTAATTCAAAACGAAATGCTCAAGGATGCAGGCAAGCTGGCGCTCATCGACAAACTTATGCCTCGCCTTCGCGGTGTAAAACAAGCCAAAGAAAGCAAATACATCATGATGCACGCCCCTAAAGCCAAGCTTGATGAGGTGTGCGCCCTGTTACCCGGCACAGGTCAACCTACTCTACTGGCTTTGGCTGGCAGCGAAGAATATGTGGCTCTGCACATGGTCAGCAGCGAGACTCTGTTTTGGGAAACCATGGAGTCGCTAAAAGCCCTCGGCGCCAATTCCATCCTGGTTATGCCCATAGAAAAAATGATGGAGTAACGGCCCGTGATTGACTGGAATACCCTTAGCCCAGCAGCACAAAAAGTGATGCTACAGCGTCCGGCGGTGAGCGCCGCCGATAACGTGCGCCCCGTGTGCGAGGACATACTCAAGCGCGTACAAAGCGATGGCGACAGCGCACTTCGCGACTATGCCAAGCGCTTTGATGGCCGTGCAACAGATGCACCTCTGCTTTGCAGCGACCTTGATTTTGACGATGCCGAAAAGCAGCTTGATACCGAACTCAAGGATGCGATAAAACAGGCGTACAATAATATTCGCCGTTTTCACCTGGCCCAGGTGCCAAAGAACATCAGCCTAAGCACCCAGCCCGGAGTGGCCTGTGAGTTGCGCTACCAGGCCATAGATGCCGTTGGCATATACGTGCCAGGCGGCAGTGCGCCGCTGCCTTCCTCGGTATTGATGCAAGGCGTGCTGGCGCAAATTAGCGGCGCGCAGACTGTGGTGCTGGCCACCCCAGTCAAGGGCGATACCGCTATTGCCCCGGCCATTCTCTACGCGGCAAGCCTGTGCGGTATTAAGCAGGTGCTGCAAATCGGTGGCGCACCGGCCATTGCCGCCCTGGCCTATGGCACAGACACCGTGCCCAAGGTCAATAAAATTTTCGGCCCGGGCAATGCCTATGTGACCATGGCCAAGCAATTGTGCGCCCAGCAGGTGCCCGGGTTGGCCATAGATATGCCCGCCGGACCTTCCGAGGTTTTGGTTATTGCCGATGCCCGAGCCAATGGTGAATTTATTGCTGCGGATCTGCTCTCTCAAGCGGAGCACGGCCCAGACTCTCAGGTTATTCTCCTTAGCGACAGCGCCGAGGTGATAGCGGCTACAGAAAAGGCACTGGCAGAGCAGTTAAAAACCCTGCCACGCGCCGAGATTGCAAAGGCAGCCCTTGAGAACTCGGCGCTTATCAAGGTGCAAAGCATTGCCCAGGCAGTTGAAGTCTCAAATCTATACGGGCCCGAGCACCTAATTTTGCAACTTGGCGAAAGCGCCGAGTTCTTGCCTAAGATTAAGAATGTCGGCTCGATTTTTGTAGGCGATTACACCCCTGAGTCGGCGGGTGATTATGCCTCTGGTACCAATCACGTCTTGCCTACGTACGGCTACTCAAAGGTGTATTCAAGCCTGAGCCTGCTTGATTTTTATCGTACCTATACGGTGCAAACCGTCACCAAAAGCGGTTTGGCCGATTTGGCAAAAGCAATTATTCCCATGGCTGCAGCAGAAGGGCTCGACGCTCACGCCAATGCCGTTCGCATCCGTTTAGGAGAGAAACAGTGAGCACCGACGTAAAACAAAGCGATACCCTGAGGTTGCCACCAGGCCTATTGCCGAAAAATATTGCCGACCTCAGCGCCTACAGTTCGGCGAAAAGCGAAAAGCTCAGCGGCTCAACCTGGCTTAACGCCAATGAAAGTCCGTACACCCGCGAATATAAACTCAGTGGTCAGGCGCTCAACCGCTATCCGGATCCGCAGCCGCAGCAGGTGATCCAGGCCTACGCTGACTATGTGGGCTTAGCGCCAGAGCAGGTGGTGATGACCCGAGGCGCCGATGAAGGCATAGAGCTGCTGGTACGCACCTTCTGCCAGAGCGCAAAAGACAGCATCGCCATTTTTGCGCCCACCTACGGCATGTACAAGGTCACCGCCGATACCCATAATGTCGCGCTCAATACCCTAAGCCAGGAATTATTGCTCCAAGGAGATGTGGATGAGATTTGCACCCAGGTTGGCGATGCCAAGCTGGTGTTTATCTGTAACCCCAATAACCCCACCGGCGCCTTGGTAAGCCAAGATAAAATCGCCGCCATTGCCGCGCGCCTAACAAGCAGCGCTCTAGTGGTGGTTGATGAAGCCTATATCGAGTTTTGCCCTGAGCAAAGCGCGGTGTCATTACTGGCTGACTACGCCAATGTGGTGGTGCTACGCACCCTGTCCAAAGCCTTTGCCTTAGCCGGTCTGCGCACAGGTTTTACCCTGGCCAACACCCAGGTATTGGCACCACTACGTAAGGTCTTAGCGCCCTACCCGGTATCCACCGTGGTGGCCGATATCACTGCGCAAGCGCTGAGTACCTCTAACATAGCGTCGATGCGCCGCCAGGTAGACATTTTAAATGCCCTTAAATCACGCCTGCAGCAGTGGCTTGAACAAAGCGATGCGGTCACTCGGGTGCTCAAAGGTAAGGGCAACTTCGTTACCTTGCAACTTAAAGACAAAAACGCCATTGCCATTGCCTATCAGCAGGGCCTGGTCATGCGCCCCTTTACCCTTTATGGCCAGGACAACTGGCTGCGTATTTCCATCGGCAATGAGCAGGAGCTCGGTGAGGTCAAAGCCTGGCTGGACTCACTAACCGGCTCCACAGCGACAAACCAATAGGGTCTGTTGACCTTTGTTGTTTGTTTCTGCAGCCGTTTGTAGCGGATTTATACAAGGCGGCACATGTGTGGTGTAGTTATTCTACATGAACATGTAACAACACAGTAGAAATACGCTACAAGCGCTGCCCTATGGGTTCATCTAAACGCATCCTGCTCTGTGTTGCTCGCTATGTACATAGGCGAGCAAGACCGAAGCAATGCTTCGCAGCTTAGCGAGGTGAGTGCATGGATGCACGATGTAACCAAGCTTCATGGATGAATTATGCCTTATAGGTTAGTGCTAAATTCATCAGAATGCGTTTAGATTGAACATAAAGTAAACCCCAAAGATAAGCAGACCCTAGTAAGGCAATTTTTAGGAACTAATATGAGCAATCCCTATTTATTTATTGACCGCGACGGCACCCTGATTGAAGAGCCTATCAGCGATAAGCAAGTCGACAGCCTAGAGAAATTAGCCTTGTTACCCGGTGTTATCCCAGCGATGCTCGCCCTACAAGCGGCCGGCTATCGCCTGGTGATGGTGTCTAACCAAGATGGCCTGGGCACGGACAGTTTTCCGCAGGCGGACTTCGATGCGCCGCACAACAAAATGATGGAACTCTTTACCTCTCAAGGTATTCACTTTGAAGACGTGCTGATCTGCCCACACTTCGATGGCGACAACTGCCAATGCCGTAAACCAAAAACCGGTTTGCTGGTCGACTTAATGCGCTCAGGCAAGGTAGATATCGCCAAGTCCTATGTCATTGGCGACCGTCAGACCGATATTCAACTGGCGGAAAACCTCTGTATGCAGGGCATTTTATATCAGGATAACTGGGCGCAAATCGTCACTCGCTTGACTACCGCCGACCGCCAAGGCGCCGTCAGCCGCGATACCAAGGAAACGCAAATTGCCGTGGCACTAAACCTGGACGCCAATAAAAGTGGCGAAATCAGCACTGGGCTTGGCTTTTTCGACCATATGCTTGATCAGATCCGCACCCACGCCAATATTTACTTGGATATTAAGGCCAGCGGCGATTTGCACATAGACGAGCACCACCTGGTAGAAGATGTAGGCATCGCCTTGGGTCAGGCGCTGCGCCAGGCTCTTGGCACCAAGTCGCAAATTGCCCGCTATGGCTTTGCCCTGCCGATGGACGAGTGCAAGGCCGAAGCGCAAATCGACTTATCCGGTCGCGCTTCGTTTGTGTTAAATGCCGATTTTAGCCGTGAAAAAGTCGGCGATATGGATGTACAAATGGTCGAACACTTTTTTAAAAGTCTTAGCGATAATGCCGCCCTGTCGCTGATTTTAAGTGTCACCCCAGGTAACTGCCACCACCAGGTTGAGGGCCTGTTTAAGGCCTTCGCCAGGGCGCTGCGCATGGCCATCAGCAAAGACAGCTCGCAACAAACGGCCAGCTCCAAGGGGGTTTTATGATAGCCATAATCAACACCGGCTGCGCCAATATCAATTCGGTGCGCTTTGCCTTTGAGCGTTTACATACTCAGGTTGATGTGATCACCGACGCTGAGCAACTAAGGGGCTATGAGCGTGCCGTATTACCGGGAGTGGGCCATGCCAAGGTGGCCATGGCGCGCCTGATTAACGGCGGCTGGCAAGAAGCCATTAGGGAATACCAAAGGCCGTTACTGGGCATTTGTTTGGGCATGCAGTTACAGTGCGAGCACACGGCCGAGGGCGACACCCCCTGTTTAGGCATCATTCCCGGCGCCGTCGACGAGCTTGAGGTGGGGAATTTAAGCGCCCCGCACATGGGCTGGAATACCCTAAAGATCACCAAAACGCACCCGCTGACCAAGGGGGTTCAGGATGACGATCAGGTGTACTTTGTTCACAGCTTCGCTCATGGTTGTAACCAGGCGACCTTGGCTACCAGCGAATACGGCCAAAC
This sequence comes from Pseudoalteromonas qingdaonensis, assembly GCF_038739665.1. NCBI lineage: Bacteria > Pseudomonadati > Pseudomonadota > Gammaproteobacteria > Alteromonadales > Pseudoalteromonadaceae > Pseudoalteromonas > Pseudoalteromonas qingdaonensis. Next base: position 58,113 of record NZ_JBCGCU010000010.1, read on the forward strand.
GTTTTCGGCCATGGTCGCCCAGGACAACTATGCCGGGATGCAATTTCACCCGGAGCGCAGTGCCAAAGTGGGTGCGCGCTTACTACAAAATTTTATCGACTGGCGGCTTTAAGGACGCATTATGATTATTCCAGCATTAGATGTATTACAACAACAAATCGTGCGTTTATTTCAGGGCAAATACGACACCGCCCAGTTCTATCCCTTTGACCTGGCCGATCGGCTAATGGAATACCAACAACAGGGCGCACAAAAGCTGCACTTGGTTGATTTAGAAGGGGCGCGAGATCCAAGCAAGAAGCAATGGCGACAAATTCAGGCCGCCACCAAGGCGCTCAGCGTCGGCTATCAGGTCGGCGGCGGCATTCGCAGTGGCGATGACGTTGAGCAGTGGCTCACAGCTGGCGCCGCACAGGTGGTGATTGGCTCAAAAGCGGTCAATAACCAACAAGAAGTGGCAAGCTGGATAAATCAATACGGTGCACCGAAATTTGTCATTGCCCTGGATGTGAATAACACCGAAAAGGGCTGGATGCCCGCCACCCATGGCTGGTTGGAAAGTGGTGATGTCTCCTTGTTTGAGCTTATCGATTTTTACGCTGAGATGGGGGTGAAAGACTTTTTATGCACCGACATCAGCAAAGACGGCACCATGAGCGGCCCTTCCTTTACTTTGTACGAGCAACTGCAAGCGCATAACCCCAATCTACGCATTCAGGCCTCCGGTGGTGTCAGCTCGTTGGCGGATATTCGTCGCTTAAAAGAAATTGGCACCCAAGGGGTGATCTTGGGCAAATCCCTGCTTGATGGCGCCTTTACGGTTGAGGAGGCATTAGTATGTTATCAAAGCGCATAATCCCCTGTTTGGATGTTAAAGACGGTCAGGTCGTTAAGGGCGTTCAGTTCAAAGGCCATGAAATCGTCGGCGATATTCTTGAGCTGGCCAAGGCCTATAGCGATGCCGGCGCCGATGAGCTGGTGTTTTATGAAATCAGCGCCAGTGTGGAAAAACGCCTACTTGATGTCAACTGGGTCGAGCATATAGCCCGCAATATCGATATCCCGTTTTGCGTTGCCGGTGGCATCAAGTCCGTCGCCGATGCGGCGCGGGTGCTTGAAAGTGGCGCCGATAAAATCAGTATCAATAGCCCGGCCATTGCCCGTCCCGAGCTTATTCGCGAGTTACACGACGAATTTGGCAAACAATGCGTGGTCGTCGGCATCGACAGCTTTTTTGATGCCCAAAGCGGTGAATACCTGGTGTATCAGCTTACCGGCGATCCCAACAGTTCATCGCGCACCCGCTACAATACTCTGGAATGGGTTGAGCAAGTGCAAGCTCTCGGCGCCGGCGAAATCGTACTAAACTGCATGAACCAAGATGGTGTGCGCAAAGGCTACGACATTGAACAATTAACCAAAGTACGGGATATCTGCCATGTGCCCTTGATTGCCTCCGGCGGCGCTGGAAAAATCAGCGACTTCAGTGAGGTTTTTAAAAAGGCCCAGGTTGATGGCGCCCTGGCCGCCAGTGTATTTCATAAGAACTTGATAAATATTAACGAATTAAAACAACACCTAGCCGATAACAAGATAGCGACTCGATTATGCGAATAGATATTAGCAATGTAAGCGATGTGAATTTTGCCAAGTGCCCTTTGATCCCCGCCCTAGTGCAGGACTTTATTACCGGGCAAATTCTCATGCAGGGATTTATGGATCAGGCGGCGCTTACCCACACCCTGGAGCAGAAAAAAGTCACCTTTTACTCACGTTCCAAGCAGCGCCTGTGGACCAAGGGCGAAAGTTCCGGCCACTTTTTACAGGTTGAAGCCATCTACACCGACTGCGATCAGGACTCGATTCTGATCATGGCCTATCCTCAAGGCCCCACCTGCCACCTGGGCACCCAAAGTTGCTTTGGTGACGCCAAGCCGAGTTTGGGCTTTTTAGCCGAGCTGGAGCAAATCATCATCGACCGTAAGGATGCGGATCCACAAACAAGCTACACGGCGTCGCTGTTTGCCAAGGAGCTTAGCCGCAGTTGCCAGAAGGTAGGCGAAGAAGGGGTTGAGGTTGCCTTGGCGGCGATGAAAAACGACAATAATGAGCTCACCGATGAAGCCGCCGATCTCCTGTATCACTTAATTGTGTTGCTGCAACGCCAGGGATTGTCCTTAGGGGATGTGGTGGCGCGGTTGCAGTCTCGGCATTAGTCGGGTCAGCGCCCCAAAAAAGCTGCACTTATAAGTAAATAGCTGTTTAGGTGGGCAATTATTCACTCTCTGGGTGTTTTACATTGCCACACCGCCCAGAGATTTTGTATGCTTAGACCACTACAAATAAGGACCTGTTTGCCATGAAAGCAATTTACCCAGCATTAGCGGCCGTTATTCTCCTCGCCGGCTGCGCCAGTCCAGCGCAAAAACAGCAACAAACCTATGTCGATAACCTTTCATCTTGCGATAAAATTCAGGCACTTATGTCGGCCTATGACAATCAGTTTGATGGTTTGAAAATGGCACGCACCCAGTCGAAGTTTATCGACAGCTGGCAATCCCGTTACCACCTAGTTGGCGAGAGCTGCCAGATCAGCGCCCTGCACGAGCGCACCTATGCCTATAGCTGTCAGCAAACCTACGCGGATAAAGACGCAGCTCTGGCAATCCACCAAAAAGCATCGGATTTTACCCGCCAATGCCTGGGCGAAGGCTGGTATGAGCAACAAAAAGAGTCTGAAAACTCGCTGCGCACCACCTTTGTAAAAGACGATGAGACTCCGTCTGTGTCCATCCATACCGGCAAGTCGCTGTCGCGCAAAACCCCTTGGATGACGTCGTACGATATCGGCAAGGTAAACAAATAACGCCTAAATGCACAGCAGAAAAAAGCCGAAGTCAGTCTTCGGCTTTTTTGTTGAAGTTCACAGCAGCTATGATGTTCTAGATTTTATTCCGCAATTTTACGAGCCTTGACCCCATACACCAAAAGCACTTGCTGGCCGTTATGTAATTTCTGATAACCACGACCGGGCACCGGCTATGGTCTGGGCTCACAGAGTTAAATCTGGTAACCAGCAAATGGTGCTGTAGGAGGTAAACACTAGATCGTGCTGCTGGGTATTTTCCTGACCAAAGCGATAGATATCCGCTTCGATAAACTGAGCGTCCAGCCCTAAGGCATGCTTCAAGGCGTTGGCCTGGGCAATGGCTTTAGAGGATAAATCGACACCGGTCAACTTTGCGCCCAGGCGTGCTCAGGACAGGGTATCCTGACCAAAGTGACATTGCAGTTGAAGCAGAGACTTACCGGTCACATCACCTACCTGCGTTCAATGGGATTAAGGGAACAGCGGCCATTTTTAAAAGCCTCAACACCGTAATATTCAGACGCTACATGCACCTGAGTTCTTTTATCCCAGGCGGCCTTATTGATTTGCAAATAATCCATGGTGTTTCCTGTTGTTATAATTTCACCCGTTTGCTTGCATCAGATTAGCTCGCTACCAACTCAATTATTTTTTACTCTCCGGACCAATTCTCACAAAAGCGCATAAACTGCTTAAGTAACGGGCTTTGATATTTTTCTTTATGGTATAACAGCCAATAATCCCGTGTAAGTGTGATTGGCAAGTTCAATATGCTCACCCGCTTTAACTGCTCTGCCTGGCTCAAGGCGCGGCGTGACAAACAGGTAATGCCGAGCCCGGCGGCGGTGCTGTTAATAATGGCCGAGGTGCTATTGAGCTCAAACGCCAGTTGCCACTGACTTAACCGGGCGCCAAGGTGATTTAGAAAGTATTCCCGGGTACCTGAACCGGGCTCACGCAACAACCACTGCTGCTGCTCCAGATCCGCGAATGTGGGCGCCGACAACTGCGCCAGCGGATGCTGCGGATGACAGGCCACCACCATCTCGTCGCCCAGCCAGGGAATGCTATGGAGCTCACCATGGTGAACCCTGCCCTCTACCAGGCCGACATCGAGCTCAAACTCACACAACCTCTGGCATATCTGCGCGGTATTGGCGATATACAAGGTCTGCTCGAGATGACCCGACGTGGCACGAAAATCTCGCAATAAAAACGGTGCTACCTGATTGCCTAGGGTATCACTGGCACCGATGTTTAACTTGCCGGTAACTGCACCCTGCTGACTAAACAAATGCTCAATATCCTGACTGCGCGCCAGCAATTCATCCGCAAGGGGCAACAAACGCCGCCCCTGCTCATTGATCAGTAAGCGGTTATTGTGACGATCAAAAAGCTGCTGTCCCAGTTGCTTCTCAAGTTCACTCAGCGCCATGCTCACCGCCGGCTTAGATAAACATAGCTTGTCGGCGGCGCTGGTGATGCTGAGCTCCTGAGCCACGGCCACAAACACCCGCAATTGTCGTAATGCAATATTCATGACGCCTCTATTCAGTTTTACTTAAAGATATGCTCAATATTTTAAAATATATTAAACCAACATTTCCCCTTACACTAGTGCCCAAATCGCGCGACTCGCCGATGGAATAAACACGCAAAGGGGAAAGCATGACCATAAGTAAACGACAGTCCCGGTTAACCAAGGTACCGACTCCCTTGTCAGGGTTAGCCCTGGGAATAGCCTCGTTGGGCTGGTGTTGGGAAAACGCCGCCGCTTTGAACGGCCTGGCGCAAGCCTCGGGGGCCTTAATTGCAACGGCGTTATTGCTGCTGGTACTGGCCAAGTTTCTCACTCATCCCCTTACCTTGCGGGAAGACTTGCGTCATCCGGTGACAGGGAGCGTGTTACCCACCTTTACTATGGCCACCATGGTGGTATCGAACGCCTTAGGCGCGCTCTCCCCCGTACTCGCTCAAGGACTCTGGCTAGCGGCCGTGCTGTTGCACTGCGTGTTCTTCGCACTGTTTGCGTACCACCGTTTAAGCGACTTTCAACTTGAGCACATGGTGCCAAGCTGGTTTATCCCGCCCATCGGCATTATTGTTGCTGACGTCACCTTTCCCGGCGGCACACTGCGCCCTATAGCCGAAGCTTTACTGATTTTTGGTATGGCCATGTATGCCCTGATGCTGCCGCTTATGCTCTACCGCTTGCTCTTTAATGAGCAGGTTGCCGATGCCGCCAAGCCCACCCTGGCCGTGCTGGCAGCGCCTGCGAGTCTGTCACTGGCCGGTTATCTTTCCTTGGTTCACAGTCCTTCGCCGCTGGTGATAGGTGTGTTGCTCACCTTGGCGGTACTGATGACATCCGTGGTGTATCTGGCATTTTTTAAGCTCCTTCGCCTGCCCTTTAGCCCAGGTTACGCAGCCTTTACCTTTCCGCTTGTAATAGGTGCCACAGCGCTGTTTAAAGTCGCGGATTGGATGACAGTCACTGGCTGGCAAGCAAGAGGAATTGGTTGGGTGACATCCTTGGCCCAGCTTGAATTAATGGTAGCCACCTCGATTGTTGTTTATGTCTGTGGCTGCTATTTACACCATTATCGCCCCCAGCCAAGCGAGGTAAAATCTAGCGCAACGCCCATTTGATGCCCGTCATAGGGAAGCGCCATGGCGCTAATAAACCTGGGTGGTGAACAGCACTAAAAAAAGCACTCCTAAGATAAGGAGCGCTTTAACTGAGGTCAGTGATTACCACCATGACGTGCTCCAATAGATTCACACAGCCAGTTAAGGGATAATTATCTCAACTGGAGTGTATATGAAAACGCGAAAAAGCTATTCAAAAAAATTCAAACTGGACGCTGTTAGTCTAATTACAGAACAAAATTACAAAATTGCTGAGGCAGCACGTAGTCTTGGTATTAGAAAATAACTAAGACACCCATTCTAAAACAACATTTAAGGTGGGTGTCTAGGTAAATAACCACCGCCTAAGTGCGTTTTAAAGGAATAACTCTAGATGTCGGTGCTCTATGTTGACACCTCAACTAAGCTGCATTTGAAATAACCTAGACACCCACTCTAAAACAACCTTTAAGGTGGGTGTCTAGGTAAATATTAAGGTGGGTGTCTGCGTAATTATCTGTGTAATTAGTCGCCTAATTCAACGCCCATCCAGGCTTTAAATAAAGCTAGTTGCTGCGGCGTAGGTGCTTTTACCGGCTGAACTTTGGCACCCTTATCATAGTCCTGCCCTAGGGTAAGGCTCACTTGTTGTAAACGGTCGCGACGGAAGAAGCTGACCGACACCTTATCACCCGCACTGTACGCACTTAAGGTGGTAGCTAGGTCGGTACTTATGCGGCGACCGTCAATGGCAACAATTAGATCGCCCGCAGTCAATCCAGCCTGCCAACTTGCGCCGCCACGGCGTACATGCTCAAGCCTCAACAAACCCTTGTCGGTGCTTATATTTACATCCAGCGAGGCAATCGGTTTAGCATCTTCCGGATAAACGCGCTCAAGGCCGACTTTATTTAACAAGGCATCAAAGTCTAAATTCATGGGCGCGTCCACATTGTCGGCCCACCAGTCGGTGTAATCCTGAGCGCTCAGCTCGTTCAGGATGGCAATCACGTCTTGCTCATTAAAACCCTTGGGCAATTTATGCCTGTTATAGAGCAGGCGGTGTACATCGCGGTAACTCACCTGGCCGTTTGAATCACTCAGCAGCTTAAGGTCCAAAGCCATAGACAGCAAAGAGCCTTCAGAATAAATATTGGTGCTGTAGTTGCGACCATGATCGCCACCTTGATTAATCCACTTATCAAAGCTGGTATGGGCAGCGCTTTGCACCTCACGCCCCGGCGTTTTAAGGTGAGTGTTAATGCGCTTACCCAAGTCTTTAAAAAACTCTTTCTTGGTCATTAAGCCCGAGCGTAGTAAAAGATGATCTTCCAAATAACTGGTGGAGCCTTCCGCTAACCATAATAAGCGCGTGTAATTCGGCGCGACATAGTCATAAGGCACCATGCCTTCAGGGCGATAGGCTTTAACATTCCAGGTATGGATAAACTCATGGGCAGCGGTGGCAATAAAGCCCAAATAGTCTTCACGCTTGGCAAACTTATCACGGTGGCGCTGAATTATGGTGGAGTTAAGATGCTCAGTGGCGCCACGCGCACCCGATGTAGCATGAACCATAAACACATAACGCTCATAGGGGTAGTCATCCCACACCACATGACCGGTTTGCACCAGGGTTTTAAGATCCGCCACCATCTTCGCGCTGTCGTAATTGCCTTCACCCCAAATAACCAGCTCATAGTCGCGGTTATCAACCTTGAAGCTATGCAATTCGTTAATACCCGTCTCAATCGGCGAGTCCACCAACACATCGAAATTGGCTGCGACAAACTCATGCTGATTCTTGCCCTTGCTCATTCCCGAAACCGAGCGCCAGCCCTCAGGTACTTCCAGTTGTACAGTCACAGGGTCATTGCGCGTCGCCTCGCTGTACATAAAAAAGCCAGAGGCATCAATAAACGCATGGGTGTCATCGATATGACGGGCGCGCAAACCCAATTCATTAGCATAGACCTGATAATTCAAAGTCACGGCGGTGGGCTCGTTTAAAAAGATACGCCAGGTGCTTTTATCAATCTTTTGCCATTGCAGCGCATTGCCCTGAGCGTCGGCGGCATTGAAATAACGCACGCCGTTGGCCAGATTGAGTATGTCATAACGTCCGGTGCGCCAGGCCGGGAACTTGGCATCTATATAACTTTGCCCAGTTTTGGCAAAGCTGACACTGACGTCTCCCAGGTGATGAGCCCCTTGGTCGATGGAAATTTGATAATAGGTCGCGGCCTTTGCCGCCGAGGAAACCAGCAGCATAGCCGCAACTAGGATTTTTTTCACTGCACACCTGTTGTTTTGTTAGTTTGCGCGCAGCCTAACAAAGCACAGGTATCGTCACAAAACTTTGCGTTCAACTACCACAGAGCTCTGCGATTCATTCGAATACCTTGCTCCCAACACAAACTCAAACCAAATCCTTACTCCTTAATTTTTCGACAAAAAACTGATACTTAATCAGTATTTGCAATAATTATGTTGTACACTGGAAATAATAATAACGAAAAGGGACAACAGGGCGTGTCGGAACAGCTTGAAACTTTAAGAAAAAAGTTGCTTTCAGCCATTTCGCAACGACAGACCATAGAAGTGACGCGACAGGAGCAGGTCGCGACACTTGCGCAATTTATCGCGAAGTTATCACTCGTCTGCAAAGGCATTGATCTTGAGCTGGATAATCGCTTGGCCAGTTTTCGTAAGCAATTAAGCCAAGGTGGCAATTTTCAGGAACTCGGGCCCATTATTAACGAGCTCACCACCCTGCTCGCCCGCCATGAAGCCAACCTTGAGTCACAGCTACGTCAGTTGTATAGCTGTGTTAACCAGGCCGGAGTCAATTTACAACAGCGCAAGGGCTTGCCCGGCGAATCGCGTCGCACCCTAAGAGACTTGCTCAACAAGCATTTGCAAGATGTGCAAACGCCGCTGGATTTTATTCCGGTATTCGCACGTCTGATCTACATCTATGACGAAGTGCTCAATGCCTGTAATACCGCACAGGGCGACGCCTGTCCCCAAGTAGTTGCTCATTTTGCCGCTGAGCTGACACAGCTAAGCGTTGAGATAAGTGTCCAAGGCGAGTTTGCTGAGCAAATGCGTACCCTCAAGCACAACATTAATGCCGCAACCGAGTTCGAGCAGTTATTAAGCGCCAGTATTGAGCTTACCCGTATTATTATCACCAGCTTGAGTCGCGAGCGCAGATCGGCGCAGCACTTCCTCGCAGCACTCAATCAAAGCCTCGGCGAATTACAACAACTGCTCACCAATACGGTGGATAAATCACGTCAACTCGATAGTAAAATCTCCGCCGTTTATCAGCAAATTGACGAAAATATCAACCAGTTAAGCCAGCACACCGAATTGGCTACCAATATCGCCGAGCTTAAAAACACGGTGGAATCGCGCCTGGCTAACTTAACCGCGCAATTGCTTAATAAAGAGCAGCTCGAAGCCGAGCATCGCGATACCCTGCATCAGGGCCTGCAATCCATGCAGTCGCGAATGCAGGACCTAGAGCAGCAAGTGCAACAATATGAGGCTTCTCTTGAGCGCCAACGCCTGATGAATATGCAGGATGGACTCACTAAACTTCCCAATCGTCTTGCCTTTGATGAGCGCTTTGATTTGGAGTTCAAGCAATGCCAACTCAATGCCGCTCCCCTGTGTTTAGTAGTTATTGATGTCGACCACTTTAAGCTCATAAATGATACCTATGGCCATAGCGCCGGCGATAAGACCTTGCTGGTGCTCGCCTCGGCAATGAAAAAAGCCATTCGCAGCAGCGACTTTATCGCCCGCTACGGCGGTGAAGAATTTGTCTTGGTGATGCCCAATGTCGATTTGGAAAATGTAGTGCGACCGTTGGAAAAACTACGTACCAGCGTAAAAAGCATCCCCTTTAAATTTAAAGATAAACAGGTGCAGATCACCATCTCTATCGGTGCCACTCAGGTCAAAGCCAATGACACCGCTCTTAGTGCTTTCGACCGTGCCGATCAGGCCTTGTACGAAGCCAAACACGCCGGCCGCGATCGTTTAGTGGTCAAGCAATAGCCAAGTTTAAGTAAAGGAGTAGGCTATGAAGATACAGCTCAACCCAACCGGGGTACTCAACTTACTTTCGCAATTGGAAGTAGATTTACTGGAACAATCAACCACCGACCGCTATCGGTTGTTTCGCAACTGTGCGCTGGCGGTGCTTAACGTTGGCAGTCATACCGACTCCAGCGCCGAGATTTATGACAGCTATAAAGATTTTAATATCAGTTTGGTAGTGCGCGAGCGCGGCATTAAAATAGAATTAGCCAACCCACCGCAGACGGCGTTTGTCGACGGTGAGATTATTCGCGGTATTCACGAACATATTTTTTCTGTTATTCGTGATATTTTGTTTATTTGTCAAAGACATCACACTATGCACGAAGCCGATCCCAGAACCATCACGCACATGGTCTTTGATATGCTGCGCAATGCCAACGCCTTAGAAGTAAACACCGACCCTAACATGGTGGTGTGCTGGGGCGGCCATTCCATTAACGAAGTCGAATACCATTACACCAAGGAAGTGGGTTATCAGCTCGGTCTGCGTGGCCTGAATATTTGCACCGGTTGTGGCCCGGGCGCCATGAAGGGGCCAATGAAGGGCGCCACCATAGGCCATGCCAAACAACGTTTCGCCAAGCCCCGCTATTTAGGGCTGACCGAGCCGAGTATTATCGCCGCCGAGCCGCCCAATCCTATCGTCAATGAACTGGTGATCCTGCCGGATATCGAAAAGCGCCTTGAGGCCTTTGTGCGCGTGGCACACGCCATTATTATTTTCCCCGGCGGCGCCGGTACCGCCGAAGAGCTGCTTTATTTGCTTGGTATCTTGCTGCATCCGGATAACGACAAACAACAGCTGCCGGTGATCCTCACCGGACCAAAAGAAAGCCGCGCCTATTTCGATGAAATCGTCACCTTTGTCGGCGATACCTTAGGCCCAGAGGCATTGGAAAAATTCGAGGTTATCATCGACGACCCTGCTCTTGTCGCGCGCAAGATAAAACAAAGCATGCAGGATGTGCGCGACTATCGCCGCCAGCATGGGGATGCCTATTATTTTAATTGGACGCTACGCATCGACCCCGAGTTTCAAGCACCCTTTGTGCCTAACCATGACAATATGGCAGCATTGAATTTGCACCTAGACCAACCCAAACAACTGTTGGCAGCAAATCTGCGCCGCGCCTTCTCCGGCATAGTAGCAGGTAACGTCAAGGACGAAGGTATTCGCGCCATAGGCCAGCATGGGGTGTTCGAGCTATGTGGCGATCCCGAGCTGATGGGGAAAATGGATGCCCTGCTTAGCGCCTTTGTCACTCAGGGTCGTATGAAGCTGCCCGGCACCGCCTATATCCCCTGCTACACCATTCAGACTTAGGCCCTAACGCCATATGCAATTATTACTGATCGATGCGCTGAACCTGATTCGGCGCATATATGCCGTATGTGAAAGCCAATACGGTGCTCAAAGTGAACAAGCCATAGAGCAGGCCATTACCCGTGTGGAGCGAGCATTGGGCAAACTAAAGGCCCAGCACAAGCCCCAGTACGCGCTCGCTGCCTTTGACGGCGACAGCAGTTGGCGCTATGAGTTTTTCTCTGCTTACAAGGCCTCTCGTAAACCCATGCCCGAGGCATTGAGCAAACAGCTGCCGCGCTTTATCAATGCCATTAATGCCCAGCAAATTGCCGTGGTGCGCGCCGTTAACGAAGAGGCGGACGATGTCCTCGCTACCTTGGCCGCCAAGGCCAACAAACAAGGTATTAAGGTGGTGATAGTGTCCACCGATAAGGGCTACCTGCCGCTTATTGAACAGGGGGTCATGGTGTTCGACTACTTTACCCAGGCTGAGCGCAACGCCGCCGAGGTGCAACAAAAATACGGTATTGATGCCGCGCGACTGTGGCAGTATTTCGCCCTAGTGGGCGATAAAACCAATGATATTCCCGGAGTCAGCGGCATAGGTGCTAAGTCGGCGCAGGCACTGCTAAGCCAATATCCCAGCGTCGCCGATGCCCTAAACACTGAGCCCGATGGTAAGGTTCAGCAGCTTTTAGCTCGGCATTTGCCAGACTATGTACGCGCTTTGGCCCTGGTTTCACTGCGTACCGACATAGATTTGGGTATATCCTTAAAGCAATTACGTCTAAGCGCGGATGCGCCACAAATTACGCTACATACATCGCAAATTTAGCATTGCCAAAATGAACTAGGTATACTGAGCACAGCTGTTCGGCTCAAAAGGTAACAAACTGATGTGGACCAAGGTCTTAAAATACATAATTCTCGGTATCGGCGTCTATGCGGCAATAGCCACCTTGGTGATGAGCCTGTATAAGGACGACCCCGGCTCCATGGTGTGGCAAGACCGCGAAGCCTATAACAAGCGTTTTATCGCTAAGCTCGACTCCACCTCGCCTATGCATATCGAAGAAGTGCTAGCCACCTTGGGCACCCCAGATCTTACCTTTGTAAAGCGCCGCGGCGAGGATATCTACCAAATAGTGTTTTATCGCACCCAGCATGTTAAAGCCGATGGCATTACCACCAAAGACGAGTGCACTGGGCTATTATTTAAAAACAAAAAGCTACTTGTTTGGGGACAACAGGCCGAGCTGGCTTATGACAAGGTCGACTTACAATCCTAAACAGCAGCAATGCAAGCTGAGCGCCTATAACTAGCAATTAAAATAACTGAAAAGTGGCCGTAGCACCCAGTACAATTCATCTTATTTATAATGGAAATAACATATATATAAATGCCATATGCTGGAAAATTAGGGGCTTAACTGCTATAAATCGCCCTGAATTCTCACGTAAATTTCCGCCACCCTCATCAGCTTCTAATTACCCACAACAGCTTTGTGCGACTATGCTATGGGTGTCGGACTCTATCAGTTTTAAGGAAATTGTTAAATGGCTAAGCAAACCATTACTGTCATCAAAGGCGATGGCATAGGTCCCAGCATTATTGATTCAGCTCTGGAAATTCTAAACGCCGCCGGTTGTGACTTTGACTACGAATTTGTGGACGCTGGTCTGGCCGCATTAGAAAAAACCGGTGAGCTATTACCGCCAGAGACACTCGAAGCCATTGAACGCAACAAGATCACCCTAAAAGGCCCATTGACCACCCCGGTTGGTGAAGGTTTTACCTCCATTAACGTCACCCTGCGTAAGCAGTTTAACCTGTATGCCAATGTGCGCCCGGTTAAATCATTTGCCGGCACCAAAGCCCGTTACGATGATATCGATATCATCACGGTACGTGAAAACACTCAGGGCATGTACTCAGGTCTTGGTCAGGTAGTTTCAGACGATGGTAACGAAGCAGAAGCCATGTCAAAAATCACCCGCGAAGGTGCCGAGAAAATAATTACTTTCGCCTATGAGCTTGCTATTCGTGAAGGCCGTAAAAAAGTAACCGCGGTACACAAGGCTAACATCCTTAAATCAACGTCTGGCCTGTTTTTAAAGGTCGCCCGCGAAGTGGCGGCGCGTTACCCGGATATCGAGTCGGCTGAGATGATAGTAGATGCCGCCTGTATGAAGCTGGTTATGAACCCGGAAGAGTTCGACGTAATAGTAACAACCAACCTGTTTGGCGACATCCTCTCTGATCTATGTGCCGGTCTAGTCGGTGGTTTGGGTATGGCACCGGGTGCCAATATCGGTGAAAATGCCGCTATTTTCGAAGCAGTTCACGGCAGTGCGCCGGATATCGCCGGTAAAAACCTGGCCAACCCAACATCTGTGATCCTCGCATCTATTCAAATGCTTGAATACCTTGAAATGGGTGACACGGCAGAGCGCATTCGTGCGGCCGTGGCCGATGTGATCAAATCAGGTGACCGTACCACGCGCGACCTAGGTGGCGAGCATGGCACCACAGACTTCACAGCTGCCGTGATCGAACGCCTCTAACCCGGCATTCAACATAAAATATCTAAGCCAGCATCAGCTGGCTTTTTTTGTTCCAAAATCGGCACAAAAAGCAAGAAATAACCCCAAAAGACAAATTAATATTCACTATAAGAATATTTTATCCAAAAACCCATACCTCAGGGTTGACATAAGTTGTCCAAAAAACTAACAATAACTAGGGTCTGTTTATCTTTGCGGTTTACTTTATGTTCAATCTAAACGCATTCTGATCACGACGCTCGTTATGATGCATAGTCATTCTATGTTCATAGCGAGTAACACAGAGCAGGATGCGTTTAGATGAACCCGCAGGGCAGCGTTTGTAGCGCATTTCTACTGTGTTGTTACATGTTCATGTAGAATAACTACACCACACATGTGCCGCCTTGTATAAATTCACTACAAACTGCTGCAGAAACAAACAACAAAGGTCAACAGACCCTAGGTCACCTTTAATTTATATCTAGGTAATACTATGTCATTTATGTTGGTTCTCGTGGTTCTACTCGTGGTGGTCTTTAACCAGACTGCGGGGTAGGCGCGAGCCAACGATTAGGCTAAACAACCCCTGCCATTACGCGGGGGTTTTTTTTTGAGGAATGAGGATGAGTAAACAACAATACAACGGCGGTGAGCTGGTTGTCAGGGCGCTGAAGGAGTTGGATGTTAACTATATTTTTGGTTACCCCGGCGGCTCGGTGCTGGATCTTTACGATGCGTTATTCGAGCAAAACGATATTGAGCATATTTTGGTACGCCATGAACAGGCAGCCACCCATATGGCCGATGGCTATGCCCGCGCCACGGGTAAGGTAGGCGTGGTACTGGCCACCTCGGGCCCAGGTGCCACCAACTGTGTTACCGGTATCGCCACCGCTTATATGGACTCCATCCCCATGGTGGTGATCTCAGGCCAGGTACCCACTAATCTTATTGGCGATGATGCCTTCCAAGAAACCGATATTGTTGGTTGCTCTCGCCCCATAGTGAAACACAGCTTTAACTGCCGCAGCGCCGAGGAGATCCCCACCCTGCTTGCCAAGGCCTTTTATATTGCCAGCAGCGGCCGCCCCGGCCCAGTCGTAGTCGAGCTCCCCAAGGATATACTTAACCCGGCGACCAAGTTTGACTTTGTAATACCCAAAGAAGTAGCCATTCGCACCTATAACCCCAGTAAAAAAGGACACCCAAAACAAATTAAGAAAGCAGTCGAGGCTTTGCTAACGGCACAAAGACTGGTGATTTACTCAGGTGGCGGGGTGATCCTCTCCAACACCAGCGAACAACTAACCGAGCTGGTAGAAACCCTTAACGCCCCTTGCACCAACACCCTGATGGGCCTTGGCGCACTAAGCGGCGAGCACCCGAACTTTATCGGCATGCTGGGCATGCACGGCACCTTAGAAGCCAATAAGGCCATGGCCAATGCCGATGTGATTCTGGCCCTGGGCGCCCGATTTGATGATCGTGTTACCAATAATGTGCAAAAGTTTTGCCCTAACGCCACCATAGTGCATGTGGATGTCGACCCTACCTCTATTTCCAAAACCATCAGTGCCCATATTCCCGTGGTCGGCAGTCTAGACATGGTGTTGCCGCAGCTTTTGAGCGCCATAGCCAAGTCGGGGCAAAGCATTGACCGCCATGCCCAGGAAGACTGGTGGCGACAAATCAATCGCTGGCGCGAGCAAAAGTGTTTGAGCTACAGCCCGGGTGAAGAAAAAATTAAACCGCAAACCGTGATCGAAAAGCTCTACCAGGCCACCAATGGTGATGCCTATATCAGCTCTGATGTGGGCCAACACCAGATGTTTGCCGCCCAGTACTACCCCTTTAAAAAGCCGCGTCAATGGATCAACTCAGGCGGTTTGGGCACCATGGGCTTTGGCTTACCGGCGGCCATGGGCGTGAAGCTTGCATTTCGCGACCAGGAATCAATTTGCGTAACTGGCGATGGTTCTATTCAAATGAATATCCAGGAGCTGTCCACCTGCTTGCAATATAATCTGGCGGTGAAAATCGTCTCCTTAAACAACCGCTCCTTAGGCATGGTCAGGCAGTGGCAAGACATGCTCTATAGCGGCCGCCACTCGTCTTCTTATATGGAGTCCTTACCGGATTTCGTCAAGCTTGCCGAAAGCTATGGCCATGTAGGTATTCGCGTCGATCACCCCGATGAACTCGATGCCGCCATCGCAAAAATGATGAGCATTACTGATCGCCTGGTGTTTCTCGATGTGCGCGTCGATGAGCTTGAACATGTTTACCCAATGCAGATTAAACTCGGTGCCGTTGATGATATGTGGCTGAAAAAAGGAGTAAAAGCATAATGCGTCGTATACTTTCCATCTTACTAGAAAACGAACCCGGCTCCTTATCGCGCATCGTCGGCCTGTTTTCCCAACGCGCCTATAATATCGACAGTCTGGCGGTAGGCACCACGGACGATCCCTCGCTCTCACGCATCACCATCACCACGCAAGGGGGCGATCGGATGCTGGAGCAGATCCTTAAACAGGTGAATAAACTGGTCGATGTGCTTAAGGTGATAGACTTAACCGAGCAAAGTCATATCGAGCGCGAGCTGCTTTTGGTCAAGGTGATAGCCCAGGACGAAAAAACCCGCGCCGCGGTGACCCGGGTTGTGGATGTTTTTGGTGGCGCCATCCTAGATATGGGCCGCATCAGTTATTCATTACAACTGGCTGCAAGCACGGAAAAGCTGGAGTCCTTCCTCGACACCCTGCGCCATGAAACCGATATCATCGAAATGGTGCGCTCCGGCGCCATCGGCTTAGGCCGCGGCGATAAGGCACTAAAAGGGTAAGTAAAAATCGAAGCGGTACGTTCTGTACCGCTTTCTATGGCCAATGTCGAGGAGATATAAAGTTTCATACTTAAACTGTGCTAGGGGGCTGTTTTTAAGGTCAGCTCTGTGTCATTTTCGGACGGTAGTAACGCCCCACCGCTAATTGCCTTGCTAGCTGTCTAGAGTTTCAGGGGAAGGTCAATGTTTTAGTCTGCAAAACCTTCATTAACTATATGCTCGTTTTCAAACCAAATGTCGTAGCCCAAGTCACCCAAAATTTCGTCACCAAGAATCATTACTGCAATACTTTGCTGTGACTCAACCGTTATGCAAGCAACATGACTTTTTGAGGGAACTACAAAGGCATCATCCCAACCACAAGTCATTTCCTGAACTTCATTGTCGATATGCTCTTGATGTTTATCTATCCATGATAAATAGACATCAAGATCTTTGGCTTTAGGAAGAACGACTTCAGACCCAGGGAAATA
This sequence comes from Pseudoalteromonas qingdaonensis, assembly GCF_038739665.1. NCBI lineage: Bacteria > Pseudomonadati > Pseudomonadota > Gammaproteobacteria > Alteromonadales > Pseudoalteromonadaceae > Pseudoalteromonas > Pseudoalteromonas qingdaonensis. The sequence continues at coordinate 74,894 of NZ_JBCGCU010000010.1, forward strand.
GAACTCAATGTTTTTATAAATGAGTTCCAATTGACCTGACTTTTGATCATATTTCAGATCAAAATCATCTGTTCTTACTATTGGTTGCGGCTTACGTTTGAGTCAAAACATGGGCAATACATTTAACGCCGGGTTAAGGTGTGACGTGATGCGTGCCATACTGTGAGCGAAGCGAAAAAGAGCCAACTGTTACGAGTCCCGCTTCAGTGGCTTATTATATGCCGATTAACTCCAAATCTTGCCACACATCCTCGTAACCGTCAGCAATTAGAAACCTATACCCTGAAGGCAATGCCAAATAAGGTTCTATGTGAGAAAGGTAATTATTAATATGACTTACGTGTAATGGTTTGAAAAAGTCTGGATCATCGCTCCATTCTTCACCGCACCAAATATACCAACCACAGGTTCCATTTTCCGCTACTTGCCTAAAACCGTTTACAGGAAGTTTGCCAATAGTTTCAAGGGCAATGCCTAATTTATCAGTACCATTACACGGCGAATATTCCGCATTGAATTTGGCGCAAATGTCTTCCTGATTACTCATCGATTTCCTTAGGCATATAACACCGCCATATGGAGCGCAAGCCAAGCTTTTGCGTCCAATTGCCATTATGGCCTTGTTATATTTGCTTTGCACTATTGAGGTACTCAGCAATTAATTTTTTGTTTTGTTCATTTAAACGAGGTATGGAGCATTCAGCTAGCCTTTGTTTCGCTGTTTTTCCATTGTTATCTTTTAAATTAGGTTTAGCTCCATTAACAACAAGCAACTTTACTATATTTGGATAGCCAGCGGTGACAGCTCTGATTAGAGGAGTTGTATCCGAATAACTAGAATTCAAATCAACACCAGCTTTTATGAATAGGGAAACAATGTCTTCTGCCCCACACTGGATTGCCATAATCAAGGGCATTCCATTTGGATTTGCTCCAGCTTCAAGCAATTTTTTAGCTGATTCGAAGTCACAGTCAGCAGCTTGAATTAATGCATCATTCAATTCCCTTTGATTCAAAACTTATCCTCGATTCTGATTGCAAATATAACGCTCGAGTTAAGCCGACTTGTTAGGCGGCAGCCACCACTTGCCCAGACGCCTTGACGGTTGCGAAGTGCTCTACGAAGGCTGCGCAGTTCTGTCGGTCGCGACGCGCGATTCGCAGTCTGCATCGCCCGCCACGCAACCTTGGAAAGCTTTGGAAAGTATCCATCCTCGTTCCCTGCAACCAAAGCAGTGTGTAGGTTCCAAACAAGTAGGATCTAATGGCAATCGATGCGACATCTCTGATTGGAACTTCCACAATCTGATGCCTAAATTTTATTAGTCCGGTTAATGAGTCAACGATTTGGACCTCAAGTCTGATAGCTTCTTGATGCAGGGCCACTAAGCCATGGCCTTTTGCGAGGCCTTGCCAGATATCTGCAATAAAGAATGGAACAGTACTAACATGATCTCCGAGAACGGGAATGCTTGACGCAATTGACGGCTTAGTACGCCTCGTCAGAACAGCAATGGCTAGAACTATAACGACCAGTGCAGCGTAGAAGTACCATGCAGTGAGTACGTAGGTATACAAGAAGTCTAATATTTCGCGGACAATCATTGAACGGTCCTTGCCGCCTAACGCCTTGCTAAACGGCAGCCGAAGCGCAGCGTAGACTGTCCGGTGGAGGGCGCGCTTTTTGCGCCCGGAACGAATTTGAGCAACTTGTTAGCCATATTTATTAGATATCCTTGTATGCAACAAATTTACGAACCCGCGAGAAAGTATTTTTGTTAGATAAGCCTAACCTTCGACAAAGTTCTTTATAGTATTTTGGATCAATACCACCATCAAACTTCCATTGGCTTGAGTCACTTTCCATTTCTAATACCCCTGCTAAATTCTGATATTTATCGCCTAAGCGGTTATCAACAATATAACGTGAAACCTCATGGGATTTAGTCAATTTAACATCAAGGCCCTCTATTTCTTTAACTAATAACTCAAACTCAAAAATAGATGGGTCATCAAGTGCACACTCCCATTTATCTTTAGCTTGTTTGTATTCATACGTAACGTCAGCTAGTTTATTTTTAATGACTCTAAGTTCACTGCGCAACTCAGAACAGACAGTTTCCAAGCTTTCATATTCCTCTTTTGGAACCGTGCTCAGCTTTTTAAATTCATTCTGTTCTTCAATGATTTTGAGTTTTTTTATTTCTTCTTTCTTTATATTTCGCTGTAGGTTTAAATATTCAACATCCAAGCCTAATGAGGTTGATGCTAATTTAACCCAATCAGGCATACTATTAGTGATATCAAGCCAGTATAACTCTATTTTAGAGGTGAGTTCTGTAGAATCACTTGTTTCATTTACAATATCACTTTCTCTAATAGTATTCGTAACCTCAAACCCTTTTGGGCCTCGTCTAAAATTAAACCAAAAGTAGTATGACTCCTCAAGATCATCGGACTTCAATTTATTCGCAAATGATTTGTTTTTAATCACCGAAATATGAAAAAAGATAGAATCAACACTTTCATTACTCATGAGCACAGGTTTAACAAAACCAAAGCCCTTATCACAAAAATATTTATCGACCTTACCTAGAGCTAATGACATTTTATTCCTTTAATAATTATTAATAGTTTATAAATAAATTGATGTATTGAGTGTATCGATACTTTTTATATGGCTAACAATTTAATAGTGCGCAAATCGCGCATATTTCTGATTTGCAATCGCGCACTTTTCTGAATGAGTTAGTTTTAACAAAGTTGATAACTAGTTGCCAGCGTTATCAGAAATTTATGTTGTTAATTTTTTGAGCAAGATAAAAGTGCGCAATTTGCGCATTTTCTTGAATATGGGGGAAACTCCACTATAACTGTATATATTTACAGTATTTGAGGGCGATTTTATGAAAACACGTTCACCGTTTTTGAACTCCATTGCTGATTACATGTTAAGTCGGCATTATTCGCTTAGAACTGTTGAAACCTATTTAAAATGGATAAGTTCTTATATTCATTTTCATGGTAAGCGTCACCCGGCCTCAATGGGAGATAGCGAGGTGACTAATTATTTGGATCATATAGTACTCCAAGGAAATGTATCACCCCGGACTCAAGCAACAGCATTGAATGCATTAGTCTTTCTATACAAACACATCATTAAGAATGAACTTTCGTTAAATTTGGACTTTGTTCGGTCTAAAAAACAGTCCAAATTGCCTGTGGTGATGACACCAGATGAAGTAAAACAACTGATGAGTCATTTATCCAAAAGATATTACCTCATCGCAGGGTTAATGTACGGCAGTGGTTTGCGGGTTATGGAAGCTGTGCAACTTAGGGCAAAGGACATTGACTTTGACTATAAATGTATTCAGGTATGGAATGGAAAAGGCAACAAGCATCGAATTGTTACACTAGCTACAGAGCTGATCCCATTACTTAGGAATCAAATTATGCAGGTGGAAGAGTATTTAAAGTTAGATCTACAAAATGAACAATATGCTGGTGTTTGGATGCCAAATGCGTTAGCTCGTAAATATCCTAGCGCCAATAAATCACTTGCTTGGCAGTATTTGTTTCCTTCATTTAAATTAAGTGCAGACCCTGAGACAGGCGAGGTACGGCGTCATCATTTTCATCATACTTGTGTTAGAAAGGCGGTAAAAAAGGCGCTTAAGCAGACCAATATTACTAAGCTTATAACGCCTCATACCTTTCGCCATTCTTTTGCGACACACTTGTTACAAAGTGGGGCGGATATAAGAACTGTGCAAGCTCAGTTAGGTCATTCAGACGTTAAAACCACTCAGATTTATACTCATGTTTTACAGCAAGGCGCAAACGGTGTTGTTAGCCCTTTGAGCAAAATTTTCTAGCTTGTTTTGGACAGAAGTGAGTTAGCTTAATGACTGCTTTGAAAAAATATAAATAAAACTCAGAAGTATAGTGATCGTCAGCAATTCGCTCTCAGCAGCCCTCGAGTTTGAGCTTTTGTAACAGCTCACAGAAAGAGCTGTTTTGCCAAAAAACAGGCATAAAAAAAGGGCGTTAGCGCCCTTTTTCAACAGTATTCTTTACTATTAAGAATTAACTGAATCTTTTAGACCTTTACCTGGCTTGAAGCTAGGAATGTTCGCAGCCGCGATTTGGATTTCCGCGCCTGTTTGCGGGTTGCGGCCTGTACGAGCTGCACGCTCTTTTACAGTGAAAGTACCGAAACCAACTAGCGCAACAGAGTTACCGTCTTTCAAAGAGTCAGTTACTGCACCAGTGAATGCATCTAGCGCACGGCTCGCCGCTGCTTTTGAGATTTCAGCATCGTTGGCGATTTTTTCGACTAATTGAGCTTTGTTCATTGTTTGATTCCTATTCGTTATTTTTTTTGCCTTAGCAAGACCTATATTTAAGTATTTTTATTGACTTGGCAACTGCAAACCACACATTTTTGAGAAAAAACTTCATAAAAATGGGCTATTTGTTAACGTTTTTCGATAACTAGCGTGATTTCGCCAACTTCGACTCCAAACTTATCAATTGCGGTACGGTTGATCAACCTTGTTTCGGTGACAAGAAACATCCAGTCATCAAGGGCTACCGTGATGGTGTCATCGCCATAGGGGATACGCAAACTATATTGCCAGTGCAAGGCATTACCGACCACTTTCCCTTCGGCCTGTCCCACCACATCATCGGCGCGGCCAAAGACCTTTCCGTTTTCGCCCAGTTCCAGATACCAGACCCGGGTGCTTTGTTCTCCATCTTGCTCTCCACCCAAGTAATAAAACTGCTCATCAAGAATGCCCTTATTGCCTTCCCATGAGCCCTGCATATCGACTTTGAAACGCCGGGTGACCATACCGCTGTAGTCCTGGACTATGCCATAGGCCACCAACTCGCCGTTAAAAAAGCGCTTAAAGTCGAATTGCGGCTCTATGCCTTCATAATCCTCTACGCTAACGCTGCATGACAAAAGCAGCATGAGCAGCGGCACCATCAATAAATGTCTCATGGGCGACCTCCTAACAGTTGCGCCCTAAGCGCCGGCTCTGTGGTTTTTGGCGATAACCAAATAGCGGTGAAAGCCTCACTAAACGCTGGGTCGTCAACCCGCTGCAATAACTCACCATTGAAGTAAAAGGTTCCCTGGCCGTTGGCATCGGTCACAAAGCTTAGCGTATCGCCCGAGCAAACATCAGGCCATAAGCCTTTGAGTAGCGCTTTGTAGGTCCGCACATACTCGGGTCTATCGAGCTTACGCCATTGGTCAAAGGTGGCTTTGGTGATCTCGTCACCTTCGATATCTCGCAAATAGGTCAGTGATAAACGCATGGGGTGCTGCCCCTGGCGATAATCACCGGTATTTGTCGCCAGCTCGGCGTGGTAGATATCCCAAAACAGGTAGCGCATTACGCCCTCACCCACACCCTGCCACTTATCTGTGGTCGCCGTGGCCGGAAGCGCGAGCACAAAGGCCACAAACAGGATTGCACTTTTCCAAGCATTCATAACGGTGCTCCTTATCAACTCGTATGTGTCACTACGTGTTTAAGGTGCCGATTGATCACTATCATAAGGGTAAAAGTAACGGCCCAGAGGCCACCATAAAGAAGATAGAACTGCCACCAGGACACTCCTAAAGCAAAGATCTCAAAGTGCGCGGCGGTAATATAACTGGACGGGGCACAGAGCCAGCAAAGCAGCAAGCATTGCCACCAAGGCAGGCGCTTAATAAAGGCCAAAGAATGATTGATGGTAAGGATCAGTGCCAGCCACAGTAACAAAAGCCAGACCGGAACTGTGGCGTCGGCAAATTGCAGCAGCCCAAACCGCTGGGCCAGTGCCTCACATACAAAGGCCAGCACCAGGGTGATGCATAAATAGAAGTCGCGGCGACGTTCTGATGACAGCCACAACATGATAAGCAGACACAGTACCATAACCGGCAGCGCCCGCTGCTGGGCATAAAAAGCAGCCCACCAGCAAGTTTGAAACAATAAAAAGTTAGTAATGCAAAGCCAGCGCCGCGTCATTGGTTTTAAACCCTTGCTTGCGCGCAACTAGGTGCACAGTGCTGATGGCCCGTTGCCGAAATGCGCCTTCACAATAGCCCAGGTAGTAGTGCCAGAGACGGTAAAATTGGGCATTAAATTTTGCCCCCTGCAGTTGTGGCCAGGCTTTATCGAAGCGCTCACGCCAATCGGCCAGGGTGCGAGCATAATGCAAACCAATATCGTGCAGTTCATGCATCACCAACTCGGTGCCTTGGCGCAAATGGCGACTCATCTCATCAATGCTGACCAGGCAACCACCGGGGAAAATATACTGCTGGATAAAGTCGGTCTGCTTGACGTAAGTATGATACCGCTGATCCTTAATGGTGATGGCTTGAAGCAGCATGGCACCCTCGGGCTTAAGCAGGCTGTTACATTTAGCGAAGAAACCACCGAGGTATTGATGACCCACGGCTTCGATCATCTCGATGGACACCAGCTTGTCGTACTGCCCATCGAGTAAACGGTAGTCCTGTTTCAGCAAGGTGATCTTGTCTTCAAGGCCCAGGGTTTTAATCTTATTCGCCACATAATCGTGCTGCTCTTCGGAGATGGTAGTAGTGGTAACATGCACGTCATAATGACTCGCGGCATAAATGGCAAAGGCGCCCCATCCGGTACCAATCTCTATGACTGTGTCGCCATCTTTGAGCTGCGCACGCTCGCAAATGAGCTTGAGTTTATGTTGTTGTGCCTGCTCCAGGCTCGCTTCCTTGTGCGGATAAACCGCACAGGAGTACAGCATTTCATTACTTAAAAAGGACTCGTACAACTCGTTGCCTAAATCGTAATGGGCGACGATATTACGTTTTGAGCCGGCACTGGAGTTACGGTTACGCAAATGTTTAAGGCGATACGCAAGTCCGCTCAGCAGCGAAAAGCGACGCTCAAAAGCGTCCAGCTGTGCCTGGTTTAATACAAATATTTCAATGAGTTTGGTGAGATTGTCACATTCCCAGTGACCTTCAATGTAGGACTCCGCCGCGCCTATGCTGCCGGAAAATGCGAACGCCTGATACATCTTGGCGTCAACAACCTTGACCACAACTTTAGGCTGCGCTGACTTATCACCAAAAGCATGCACCGGCTCGCCACGCTCATGAATCTCAATACAGCCGTGTTCCAGCGTATTGAACGCGGCAAACACCAAACGCTTGGCCAATTTGGTTTTCCAGCTTACATTTGAATTTATTTTTACCTCGGTAACTCTATCCATCATTCTTTCCCAGGGTGAGCGTAAAAAGGCACACGTTTCAAAAATAGTTTAACTGCTTGCCAGTAAATCCCTTTGACTATGCTCAGGCTCATCGCGGGAAATCGCTTGAGCAGATCACTCACCGCCTGTTTTTCCAAGGTTCGGCGTTGCAGGCGCAGGGTGGCATCGAACAACAGGGTTTCCTGGCGCTTGTTCTCAATATGGATAAGCAAGGATTTGGGTAGCACTTTAACCACCCAGTGATAATGCATATCCAGATTCATAAAAGGAGATACGTGAAAGCGTTTCTTAAAGTTCACTTTAGTCCGTAGATCAACTAAATAATAATGGCGCTCGTTCCAGGGCGTATTGCTGACCTCTGCCATCATATGGGTAAATCCACTGGCGCCACGCCGTTGAAAAAAATAGAAATTGGCTGGCGAAAAATACACCCCAAAACAACGCAACTGTCCAAGCAAAAACACGGTTTCAACCTCGATACTGCTATCTAGCGTATGCAGTTGTTTAATTGCCCGAGTGGCTACGTCCCCTTCTTGCAATGGCACATAATCACTTTGCTTAAAGCGCAGTAACTTAGCTCTGCCTGTGCCCAGTAGAGGATGAACGCCGTCCAGTTGCTCTGGGTGAGCGAGGTCGACCCACATCATATAGAGCGGATAATGAAAATGATGAGACTTGGGCTCAAAGCGCCGATGGCGGATATCGCCCAGCATAATGGCGCTTTGCCACAAAGCCTGCTGCGTTATTTCGGTCGTATCAAACGCCAGCGCGCTAGTCAAATTCGACTCCTAGTGCTTTGGCCACATCCACGGCGCTGCGCACGCCGTCTTCATGAAAGCCGTTATACCAATAGGCACCGCAAAAATACGTGTGCTGTTTACCATTGATCTCGTCACGACGTTGCTGAGCACGCAAACTCTGTTGATTAAACACCGGGTGGTGGTAGGTAAAGCGTCGGAGTATATGTTCCTCGGCGATAACCTCATCACCATTGAGGGTGACACACAGGGGTTGCTCAGAGCTAAGCCCTTGAAGAATATTCATATTATAGGTCACCACCGCGGCTCTATCGACATTATTGTCTAGGCGGTAATTCCAACTGGCCCAGGCCGCACGGCGTTTTGGCAACAAGGAGCCGTCGGTGTGCAGAACCACTGAGTTAGCGGTATAGGGTATAGCGCCGAGCACCTGCTGCTCGGCCTCGCTGGCATCATCAAGTAAGGCGAGTGCCTGATCCGAATGACAGGCAAACACCACGGCATCAAAGTGCTCGCTACGGCCATCATTAAGGTGAATGACTACTCCCTGTTCATTACGCTCTACCCTGTCTATATGGGCACACAACTCTATCCGCTCTTTAAAAGACTCGGTTAAAGGCGCTATATACTCGCGGGAGCCCCCTGGGATCACGTACCACTGGGGTCGGTTAGTGACATCCAACAAGCCGTGGTGGTAAAAGAAACGTACGAAGAAGTCGATAGCAAAATCATTCATCTGCTTCAGTGAAGTGGACCAAATTGCCGCCCCCATCGGCAAAATATAGTGCTGGCGAAAGAAATCATTAAAGCCGTGGCGGTCCAAAAACTGCCCTAGAGTATCTCCACCTTGAAAATCGCCCGACTTATACATGGCCTTACAAATACGATTAAAGCGCACTATTTGCCATAACAAATGCCAGAACTTGGGGCGCAACAGATTACGGCGCTGGGCAAACAAGGTGCTCGGGGTATGGCCATTGTATTCAAAGCCGCTCTCGCAATGATGCACACTAAAGCTCATTTGTGTCGGCTTCCGGCCAATGCCTATCGAAGCCAGCAGCTTTTCAAATTTTGGGTAGGTGCGGTCGTTAAAGACAATAAACCCGGTATCAACGGCCAGCGTTTGACCATCTAGGGTGATATCCACCGTGGCCGTGTGTCCGCCTATGTAGTTATTTTTTTCGAACACCTTTACCTGGTGTTTTTTGGCCAACAAGTGGGCGCTGGTTAAACCGGCAATACCACTGCCGATGATGGCGATATTTTTCACCGTACCATTCCTTTTGCTATTCGTAACCACAGCGACTGCGGTAACACCCGCAGCGCTTTCAAAATTAGGGTAAATCGTTTGGGGAAATGAATTTCAGCCTGGCGCTTGTGCAGGCCGCGAACAATGCGCTTAGCCGCATCCTCGGAGCTAATAGCCATGGGCATGGCGAAGTCGTTTTTGGCCGTTAAGGGCGTATGTACAAACCCAGGGTGGACCACACTTACATCAATATCTGGTAAATCAACGGCCAAAGTGCGAGCTAAATAGGTGACCCCGGCCTTGGCGGCGCCGTAAGCCTCGGAGCGGGTAATGGGCAAGTAGGTCACACTGGAAGAGACGATGGCCAGTTGACCACCGGATTTAATCTTGGGCAGCAGCGCCTCCAAACAATAACCTAGGCTCAGCAAGTTGCCGCGGATCACCCGCTCAAATAGGGCGCTGTCAAAATGTCGGGCATCGTCTATGTATTCACATACCCCGGCATTGAGCACCACCAAATCCAGGTCATCTATCTCTGCCGTGGCCGCGGTGATTTGCGCCAAGTCCGTAACATCGAAACGCAGCGGTATAATCGATTCATGCTCGCCCAAACCTTGCAGTGCCTCGGCGTTGCGACCACAGGCATAAACCTGATGTTCCTTGGCATACAAAAGCGCTAGCCTTTCGCCAATTCCCGAGGTAGCGCCGGTGATCAATATCTTCATACGCCGCTCGCTCGCTTTTCGATAAACTTAATCAACCCACCTATCACCGGCAGGTTGCGATAAAGCAACTGGCCGACATCAAAGTAGTCGCGATGCATAATCACTTGCACACCTTCAAATCGCAGCAGGCTATGACCATTTACCAACACCTCGCGCCCACCGTTTATACGGGGATGGCTAAAGGCCATGGTCCAATACAAAAAAGCCTGCTCTTCGCATTCAAAGCTGTCGCTGATACTAAAGCTGCAGTCCTTGATATTGGCGTACAGATTGGCGAAGTATTGATGTAATTGGTCGCGGCCATGCAGCTCATGGAGCGGGTCGATAAAATGAATATCCTGATGATAAATCGTATCGAGTAACGCCAGGTTATCTTTATCCAGACGCTGGTACATGGCGATGAAATCGGCAATGCGCTTACTCATGCTCAACCTTAAACCTTGCTAGCGCACGCGCACGTGCACTTTGGTGATCGACGATTGCCGGCCAGTAATCAATCCCTCCCACTTTTGCCATATACTGGTGCGGGAAATGGATCTCCTTAGTCGGCACCTTTTCTAGCTCTGGTAGATAGTTACGAATAAACTCGCCGTCCGGATCAAAGCGTTTGCTTTGGGTTATGGGGTTAAAAATACGAAAGTAAGGCTGCGCGTCGCAGCCGGTGCTTGCCGCCCATTGCCAGCCGCCGTTGTTGGACGCCAAGTCGCCATCGATGAGATGACGCATAAAAAAGGCCTCACCGCGACGCCAGTCGACTAACAAATGCTTGGTTAAAAAGCTGGCCACCACCATGCGCAAGCGATTGTGCATCCAGCCGGTACGCAGCAACTGGCGCATCGCCGCATCAACCAGGGGATAACCTGTTCGGCCCTCACACCAGGCCTTGAAGCCGGCGTCATCATCCTGCCATTGCAGTGCGTCATACTTGGTGTTGAAATTTTTATGCTTACAGAGCTGTGGGAAGGCGACCAATAAATGACGGTAAAACTCACGCCAAATTAGCTCGTTCACCCAGCTAAACAAATTACTTTTGGCGCTTTGCAGAATATCCGGATGCCGTGATTGCAGTTGCACCAACATTTGCTTGATGCCCACTATGCCCAGGGCTAAATAGGGACTCAGTCCGGAGGTGCCTTTGATGGCGGGGAAATCCCTGTCCTCGCCATAGTGTGGTAACTTCTCAGCGATAAAACGTTCGACGACTCCACCAAGCGCCTCATCGTCCACCGGCCACTTGTGCGAGCTGCCATCCCCGGTTAAGCACTCGGGTCGCTGCCATTGGCCTTGAGTCTTAGCGCGAGGCCAAGGGGGTAAGCTAAACTGAGTGCATTCGTACTGCCGTAACCATTGGCGTTTAAAGGGCGTGAACACCTTAAACATCTCATTATTTTGCGTCGTGACCGTGCCCGGCGGGGCAATCACATCGCCATCAAACAAGTGAAATGCCACTTTCGCCTGCGCCGCGACTTCAACACAAGCCTTGTCTCTTGCGCGCTCATTCACTTCATACTCGCGATTGACATACACGCTATTGCAGCCGAGCTTGTTACATAAACCCATTAACGCCGATGGCACCTCGGCAAACGTGGGGACGGCCAATACATGCAGTTGCACGCCATAGTCGCTCAGTTGCTGCCCCAGGTAATCGACCCGACGCAGCAATAAATCACGCTGTATGGGTGCCATATCGTGCGCTTGCCATTGCTGTTCGGTGACAAAAAAAACCGCATGCTCGGCACCTTGTTCGAGAGCGGCTATCAGTGCTTCGTTACTAAATAGGCGCAAATCGCGCCTAAACCAAAAAAGAGGTGTCATTAGATCCCGTATCTTAGTTTTAAATCGTTGGGGTGAGGGTTGAAGTACACCTGCTGCGCCAAATAGGGGTTGGGATGCACGTTAAGCTGGTGTTTCAATAGCGTCAGTGGCACATACAAGGGAACCAAGCCTTGGCGATAATCCTCGATGGCAGCACGCAGCTCTTCTTTTTCTCCCTTACTGAGATGACGCTTAAAGTAACCCTGCAAGTGCATCAGGGTGTTGGTGTGCGCCTTGCGACTGGCCGGCTTTTTCAACGCCGCCATCAATCCACTGATGTATTGCTCGGCGATGGACTCCAGCCCTTCACCTTGATGATGCCCAAGCAGTCGGCCCAAATCCCGATAGGCCTGGTAATTGTGACTCATCAATAAATACTTGTGCATGCCGTGAAAGCGGGTGAGCCGGTGCACGCTCAAGGGCTCGCGGCACAATTGACGCCAGCTGTGATACACATAAACGCGCATAACGAAATTTTCACGCAGGTGCATATCATTAAGGCGGCCATTTTCCTCACAGGGCAGTAAGGGGTTTGCTTCCATTATTTGGGCAGCAAAAAAGCCTACGCCCTCGGCGGTATTGCCGGTTCCCTCTTCGTTAAACACCTTAATGCGCTCCATGCCGCAGCTCGGACTTTTGGCACAAAAGATAAAACCGTCGAGCTCAGAGCCATATTTCTCGCCGATACGCTGACCGTACTCGGTCAGTTTATCGCCCACATCACCCGTACCATCGGGACGACACACTGTGATGACGTCTCCTTTACGCACCTGCCTGATCGTGGGTCTGGGGATGGGCAGTCCGATGGCAACCTCGGGACAAAAAGGCACGTATTGAACATGCCTGGCCAGCTCATCCATACAAAAGTTAGAACGTTTGTGGCCGCTATCGAAGCGTACCTTTTCGCCGCTTAAACAGGCACTGATGCCAATTTTAATGTCTTGGTTCATTAGTAGATCAGCTCACCAATAGGATTCAATAATTTACTCAGGCCCTTATTGAAGTGCAGCGCACTGTTCACCACCGCCAGACACAAACAACCCTCCTCTGTGTACGGAGTGTGCTGATGTCGGTGATCAAGCCACATAAAATCGCCGGCCTCATAGGTGCCCAGCTCGTCGCTAAAACTGCCATCTAGCAGCAAGGTCAGCTCAAACCCGGTGTGGGTATGCTCAGGAATGGTGCCGCCTGGAGCGATGTACAACAGGCTGGTGCGCATGCTGCCCTCGTCCAGTTCCAGGCGCGAGCGCGCCAGTTTGCCCGCTTGCATAAAGCGACCCATGCCGATATGGCTTAAGGCCCGCGGCAAGGTGATGGTTTTGTCGCCAAAGCGTAGCTCCTTGGAGCTGGCGATACTAAAATCATCGCGCAGGTCGTCGGCGGTGATGTCGGCCATCATGTTAGCGAACTCATCTCCGAGCTCCTCATCGCACTCTTTAACCTCCACCAGCGACATGTCTTCCATAGCTTCTTCGGCAAAGGCACTGTGAGCACATTGCCCCTCAACAGTGGCAGTGTATTCGGCGCAGTGAGTACAGAGCTCCAGGTGCGAAGCAATCGCCACGCTAATGGAAGCCGGCAGTGCTCCTTGCACATATTGCAGGAGTAATTCTGAGTTGGGATGATACTTAATCATGCTCCGCTCCAAGGAAAGTTCTAAGCTTAGCTAAAGCCAATCGTAACCGTGATTTCACAGTACCCAAGGGGACGCCTAGCTGCTGTGCCATTTGCTCTTGAGAGAGCTCTTGAAAATAAATCCCCTTTACCACTTCGCGCTGCGCCAGCGGCAGTTTGTCCACATGTTTAAGCAACAGCTGAGTTTCGAGGTGATCATCGAATTCAGCTGGCTCGGGGCTTTGCAAAGTCGGCCAAATGTCTTCACTGAGGTTATCTTCCTTGTTACTGCGCATCTTACGCAAAGCATCGAACGACGCATTACGCATAACGGTATAGACCCAGGTGGTCGCCGCGCCCTTTTCTGGATGGTACAAGTGCGCCTTACGCCACACCGCGGTCATGGTGTCTTGCACCAATTCCATGGCCGACGCCTCATTATTAAACTGTTTTAAGCCGAAGCGCTTAATCTTGGGTGCAAAATACTTAAACAAGCTGGCAAACGCGGCTTTGTCACGCTCAACAGCTACCTTGACCAAGGCATCGCTAAGATGCTCGGTTGACGACATCATGTTTTGTCCTTCACCATGGCTTTCTTCCACCTTGTGGGAAAGCAGTGAGTATTGCCGCCGATTCGGGACATTGGACGCAATTTGCAAGGCCATCTGCTATCTCAATAAAACTCTTGATAGCGACCAATACGCCCACCGACGAGCAATGGATCACTTTATTTTTAGATACTTATCAGTATGGGGGAGAAGCCCAGATTGAGCAAAGACTATAGACAAAAATGTCCATATTTATTGTTGATAATCAATAAGTAGGAAGTTTAGAAAGGAGATAAGTAAGGCTTGGTTTGACTATAATTGTGCTCGGCCAAGATGCAAAGGGGCTGGCCTATAGAAGACACAAAGGAGTTACCAAAAAGGGCTCGGTGGTAGGTACTACTTAGCCCACCAACCGAGATGACGACAGAAGCTTAAGCCCTGGTAAGTGCCAAATAAGCTGGCGACGGGCAATAACATCAAGCCTAACAGTGCCAAATTAAGCGTCATGGTCACCACCTTTTTTTGTCGCTTCAGATTGCGCTTGAGCTTTATCATCGCCTTGGCTTTGCTGCTCTTGTACATTGCTTTCAAACAAGGCTTTAGTGGCTTCGCGCAGCGCCGCTTTTTGAGAGCTAACCAAGGTTGAAAATGCCTCGTTAGCCGCCTCTTTAACCGCACGCTCGATATCGTCGGTTAAGCTGTTGGCATGAGCGCCCATACTTAGGGTTAAACTTGCTGCTAGGATTGCTGCTTTAGTAAATGTGTTCATAATGGTTGTCCTGTTGTGTGCCTGTTAACGTGTCATTAAGTTAGTCGCAATATCTATTTCAAAGGTTGTGCCAAGGTAAAAATATTTTTTATCTTATTGTTTTTACTGGATTTAAATTTACACACCTTAATTTGCTTAAAATTTAAATAAAAAGGTTTGACTAAAAAATAGCTTTTTTAACAGGTGAATTTGTGTTTTTAACCACAGCGAATTTGCAATAAATTTTCGGTGTACAAGTGTACGCTCAATAGTTATAGTCTGGCTTGCACCCATCGAGTCCAGCAAACAAAAACAAAGTGAGCCCTATGCAAATAAGCAGCTACTCAGCGGCAGAAGAAAAAATTAACTGGCTTAGTCATGGACTTGGCGCCCTATTAGCCTTGGGCGCACTGGTGGCCATGTTGATGATCAGTGAAAGCACCACGGCAACCATCTCCTCGGCCATTTACGGCGCTAGCTTATTGTTGATGTTTGTCAGTTCCACCTGCTATCACGCCATCAGTCGCAGCAGCATTAAGGCAATTTTAAAAAAGCTGGATCACAGCGCCATTTACCTATTAATTGCCGGAACCTATACGCCTTTTTTACTGGTGGCGCTGGGTGGCTATTGGGCCTGGGCGGGAATGTTGTGTATTTGGGGTTTGGCATTATTTGGAGTGATCTTTAAGCTCTGCGCCAAGGTGCCGCGCCCTCGGGTGTCACTGGCCACTTACTTGATCATGGGCTGGATAGCGCTGGCCTTTGTCTACCCGCTGTATCTGGCCTTACCAGGACCGGCGCTTTGGTTGCTGGTACTGGGCGGGGTAATTTTTAGTCTGGGCACGGTATTTTATAGCGCCAAGCATCGCCAATACAGCCACGCGATTTGGCATATTTTTGTACTTGCCGCCTGCCTGTGCCATTTTCTCGCTATTTACTTGTATGTGATTTAGGGTCTGTTGACCTTTGTTGTTTGTTTCTGCAGCCGTTTGTAGTGTATTTATACAAGGCGGCACATGTGTGGTGTAGTTTTTCTACATAAACATGTAACAACACAGTAGAAATGCGCTACAAGCGCTGCCCTACGGGTTCATCTAAACGCATCCTGCTCTGTGTTACTCGCTATGAACATAGGCGAGCAAGACCGAAGCAATGCTTCGCAGCTTAGCGAGGTGAGCGCATGGATGCGCGATGTAACCAAGCTTCATGGATGAATTTGACGACATAAATCAGTGATTATATTCATCAGAATGCGTTTAGATTGAACATAAAGTAAACCGCAAAGATAAACAGACCCTAGGGATTATAGCTTCCAAGCGAACTTGGTCATACTCACCTTGCCATTAGTAACCAGTACACCTTCGGCCAACAGCGCTTGTTGTTGGCGCACTAAACCATCGCTGCCTTCGGGGAAGGAAATTTTACCCTGACTATTGAGCACACGGTGCCAGGGAATGCTTGAACCCGGCGGCAGCGTCTTTAGCGTATGACCCACAAAGCGGGCATAACCGGGCAAGCCAGCCATTTTCGCTACCTCACCATAGCTGCATACTTTACCCTTGGGAATAGCAGCCACCACCTGATAGATCATGGTTTTTTTATCCACGGGCTATGGCCTCCAAACCTTGCCACAGGCTGCGTGCCACTGGGCCATGATGCGCCGAGTGACGTCGAAAGGCGCGAATTTGCGCCCTAAAGGAGTGCTCCCTGTCACTGAGCGTCAGCACCTGTAATTGCCCTGAATCAATTTCCTGACGGCATAAATCCAAGCACATTAGCGCCCACCCTGCACCGTTAAGCAAGAGCGAGCGCAGCGCAAAAATATCATCAACCTTAAGTTTGGCAACCTGATTTAAAAACGGCATGCGCCCATGTTCAAAGGGCATACCGCTTTCATACATGGCGACGCAAGGGTATTGCTGTAATTCTTTATAGCTCAGACACGGCTCGCCGATAAGCTGTGGCGAGGCCACCAGTCCCACCTGAATTTCTCCCACTTGGATACTTTCCAAATCGCCGGTGGCATGGAAAATATCATACCAGGGGCCAATACCTAAGTCCGATTGACCGCTGTTGACCTGCTCCAGGGCACTGAAACGCTTACCACTGTCTATGGCAAAATCTGTATGGGGAAACTCATGGTAACAGGCTTTAAGTATGGCGCTGAGCTCCTTACCAACACAGACCTGATCGTAGCTCAAACGAAGCAAGGGTTCATTGCCATTGGCCAGCTCACTGCCAAATGCGCCGAGCTCCTGTAAATCCCGCAACAGGTATTGGGCGCGGCGACAATAAGCCTGCCCCTGCTCGGTCAGGGAAAACCTGTAACCGCTTCTGTCAACCACGGCAAATCCCACCGCTTCTTCAATTTTTTTAACCGTCATGGTCAATGCCGGTTGGGTTTTATGTAATTGCTGTGCCGCCTCGCTTAATGAGCGACTGCGTGAGAGTACGTCTAAAACCTGGAGCCATGCTAACTTCATAAATAAATCTAATCTTGTTCAAAGATATTTATAATTTTAATTTTATCTTATCCTGCAGTAATCTATGTAGCAATAATGGCCACAATTTCAATCATTAAGATCATAATGGGAGTCTAAAATTTATGCGGCGTATCCTTTCTTTCACCCTGCTTGCCCTTAGCGCAGCACTTGTTGGCTGTAGCGAGCCGGCCGAGCAAAGCAAGCAACCCGCGCCTGTGCGTCCAGTTAAACTACTTACTGTAGGTCACAGCGATGAAAGCATGATGCGCAGTTTCCCCGCTGAGGTAGTGGCACACCAGGGCTCTTATCTGGCTTTTCGCGTCAATGGCGAGCTGTTAGAGTTTCCTGTATTGGCTGGTCAACAGGTGCAAAAAGGTGAGTTGCTGGCCAAGCTGGACCCGCAAGACTTCCAACTGCAATACGATGAGCGCAAGGCCCGCTACGACCTGGCGACCTCGCAATTAGAGCGGGTGCAGGCCTTGTTCGACAAAAATATTACCAGCCGCGCCGAGCTGGATCAGGCCGTGGCCAATGCCCGTGTGGCCGAGTCGGCCTTTAATATTGCCAAAACCAATTTAGAGAATTCCGAGTTAAGGGCGCCCTTTGCCGGCACAGTGGCCAAGGTGTTCGTAAAAAACTTTGAAAACATTCAGGCTAAACAGAATATTTTACGCCTGGAAACTCGGGATCTGATGGATGTGGAAATTCAGGTGCCGGAAAAGCTGGTTGCCCGGGTCAATAAAGACACTCTCTATCAGCCAACGGTGATTTTTGATGGCTTCCCCGATAAATCCTATCAACTGAGCATCAAGGAATACAATACTCAAGCCGATCCTGCCACCCTTACCTACAAGGTGGTGTTCTCCTTGCCGGTGCCAACAGACTTTAACCTGCTGGCGGGCATGACGGGGCAAGTGTATATCGATGTCAGCAAGGTAACCAAAGAAGTGAAAGCCTGGCATAAACTGCCCGTTGAGGCGGTGTTCTCAGACCCTGAGCAGGAAGCCGAGGACAACAGTTATGTCTGGGTTTACAACAGCGAAACCGCACAGGTGCATAAACGCGCGGTGGTGGTCGGACAATTGCACCGCGACGGCATAGAAATTCGCTCTGGCATTGCATCCGGTGAGCAGGTAGTCGCTGCAGGCGTGCACTATCTGCAAGAAGGCATGCAGGTACGCCCTTGGCAAAAAGAGCGAGGGCTGTAAATGAACCTGGTTGCACTAGCCATCGAGCGCAAAGTTATCAGTTGGATGTTTGCGCTGTTTTTGCTGCTTGGCGGCATCTTTTCCTATTTATCTCTGGGGCAATTGGAAGACCCGGAATTCACCCTGAAAAAAGCCATGGTGATCACCGCTTACCCCGGCGCTTCTCCGCGTCAGGTGGAAGAAGAGGTCACCTACCCCATAGAGAATGCGATTCAAGAGCTGCCCTATGTGGATTATGTGACCTCCATTTCCTCCAATGGCAAAAGCCAGATCACTGTGGAGATGAAAAGCACCTACCGCAAAAAAGACCTTAAACAGATTTGGGATGAGCTACGCAGAAAGATCAATGACTTATCCTCATCCATGCCACCGGGTGTGTATCCCAGCAAGGTGATAGATGATTTTGGCGATGTCTACGGCGTAACCTTGGCCTTAACTGGCGATGGCTATTCCTATGACGAGCTTAAAGACTATGTCGACTTCTTAAAGCGTGAGCTGGTGTTGGTGGAAGGCGTGGGCAAGGTAACGGTTGCCGGCGAGCAGCAAAGCCAGGTAATAGTCGAGATGTCGACCCATAAACTGGCCCAGCTTGGACTTAGCCCCAATCATATTTACTCCCTATTACAAGCGCAAAATACCGTTTCCAATGCTGGCCGCGTTATGGTTGATGGTGAGTCTATTCGTCTGCACCCCACCGGCGAATTCGATGATGTGGCCGAGCTTGAGCACCTGCTTATCTCCAGCCCAGGCGCCAGTGAGCTTATTTATCTTGGCGATGTCGCCCGGGTGTACCGCGAATATGCCGAAGTGCCCAGCCATATAGTGCGTTACAACGAGAAACAGGCGCTGCTTATTGGCCTTTCTTTTACCAGTGGTGTCAATGTGGTCGATGTGGGTACGCGTATTGACCAACATCTGCAAACCCTGGAATACCAGCGTCCACACGGCATGGAAATCGATGCCATATACAATCAACCAGCAGAGGTTGAAAGC
This sequence comes from Pseudoalteromonas qingdaonensis, assembly GCF_038739665.1. NCBI lineage: Bacteria > Pseudomonadati > Pseudomonadota > Gammaproteobacteria > Alteromonadales > Pseudoalteromonadaceae > Pseudoalteromonas > Pseudoalteromonas qingdaonensis. The sequence goes on from NZ_JBCGCU010000010.1 coordinate 94,304, forward strand.
TCAGTATCAAGCTTTATTCTCAGCCTGTTTGAAGCTGTGGCCATAGTCATAGTGGTGCTGCTGGTGTTTATGGGCGTAAAAAGCGGCCTGCTGATCGGTGGCATCTTGCTGCTTACCGTACTCGGCACCTTTATTTTTATGGCCCTGTTCGACATTAACCTGCAACGTATTTCCCTTGGCGCCTTGATCATTGCCCTGGGGATGCTGGTCGACAACGCCATAGTGATCACCGAAGGCATTCTGATTAACCTTAAACGCGGACAGACCAAGTTGCAGGCGGCGGTTAACATAGTCGATCAAACCAAGTGGCCCCTGCTTGGCGCCACCATAATCGCCATTACCGCCTTTGCGCCTATCGGTCTGAGCTCGGATGCCAGCGGCGAGTTTGCCGGCAGCCTGTTTTGGGTCTTGTTTATCTCCTTGCTGCTTAGCTGGGTGACCGCCATTACCCTAACGCCGTTTTTCGCCGATATGATGTTTAAGCAAAAACCTAGTGACGATACGAGTGCTGCTAAGAGCACCGATGATCCTTATCAAGGTGCGCTCTTTAGCGCCTATAAGTTTGTGCTTAGCCGCGCCATGCATTACGGCAAAACCACTATTATCTTGATGTTACTGATGCTAGTGGCGGCGCTGGTGGGCTTTAAATCGGTTAAGCAGTCCTTCTTCCCAGCCTCGAATACACCCATGTTTTATATCGATTACTGGCACTATCAGGGCGCCGATATTCGCACCACAAGCGAAGGGGTGGCCAAGCTTGAGCATTTCCTGCGCAGCGATGAATTGGTAAGTGAGGTGACCAGCACCATAGGTCAGGGCGCGCCGCGCTTTATGCTTACCTATGCGCCGGAAAAACAATACCCGGCGTTTGCTCAGTTAATCGTGCGGGTGCGTGACCGTGATGCGGTACTCACCATGATAGACAAGGTACGTGCTTATGAGCAGGCGCATATTACCGATGCCAAGCTCAAGCTTAAACGCATGGAAATAGGCCCCTCCACCGATGCTAAAATCGAGGCGCGCTTTTCTGGGCCCGACCCCGTGGTGCTGCGCCAACTTGGCGAGCAAGCCAAGAAGATACTGGCGGCGGATGGCGGTGCCTTCCATATTCGTGATGACTGGCGCCAGCGCTCCAAGTTGATCCGCCCTATCCTGAACGAGCAAAAGGCGCGACGCCTGGGCATTAGTAAAAGCGATCTCGACCAATTGCTGCTGACCAGTGTCAGCGGTAAAACCGTGGGCCTGTATCGCGATGGCACTCAACTATTGCCAATTATTGCCCGCAGCCCAGCGGAGGAACGCCTTAATGTGGAAAGCCTGCACGATTTGCAAATATACAGCCCAGTGCTGCGGGTATTTGTGCCCGTGACTCAGGTGGTGGACGACTTTGTGGTGCACTGGGAAGACCCGTTAATCATGCGCCGCGATCGCAAACGCACCCTGACGGTAATGGCGGATCATGATCTCCTTGGCGATGAAACACCAGCCAAACTCTTTACCCGTATTCGTGGTGAGATAGAAGGCATCCACCTGCCAAAAGGTTATGAGCTGCAATGGGGCGGCGAATTTGAGTCCGCCAACGACGCCCGCAGCGCCGTGTTCGGCTCCTTGCCGCTGGGCTATTTAGCCATGTTTGTGATCACAGTTTTATTATTTAACTCGGTGCGCAAACCCCTGGTTATTTGGGCCACTGTGCCACTTGCCATAGTTGGGGTCAGTGCCGGATTGCTGAGCATGAACGCCTCTTTCGGTTTTATGGCTCTGCTGGGGTTATTAAGCCTGTCTGGCATGCTGATTAAAAACGGTATAGTGCTGCTCGATCAGATAAATTTAGAGTTGGCCTCGGGCAAAGACCCTTATCAGGCGGTGTTTGACTCCGGCGTTTCCAGGGTGCGCCCTGTAGCCATGGCGGCGATCACCACCATTTTGGGCATGATACCTTTACTATTTGATGTGTTCTTCAAGTCCATGGCGGTGACCATAATGTTCGGCCTTGGTTTTGCCACCATACTCACACTGATAGTGATCCCCGTGTTGTATTGCAAGTTCTTTGGCATCCATAGCCATAAGCGCTAAACACAAAAGAGCCAGTCTTCGGGCTGGCTCAGCCCTGCGACAATGGCCTTTCCCGGCCAGCATCTGTACAAAAAATACAAAATATTCTTGTAGTAAACAGGTGTTCTTGTTCCATAAGAGCTATATAATTCAGACATTAAGCCAATTAATTTTATTTGTTTAATTGACGTTATAAGATTTAAACCTAAATTAAATAAATTACTTTTATTTATATGAAAAAAATAAAACTGTTAGCGGTTACACACCACAATCGAAAAAACATTAATCCTATTCGCCCTGAAGCGTCACAAATAATAGGCCTGCACCACAGTGGCGCAGTTGATGTAACGGTTTTGTGCAACCCTGGCTCAACCTTGATCCCTTACTTTGAACAGCACGGGATCAAGGTCATAACCAACGCTTTAGATAAAAAAGTATCTTTACAGACCATCAAGTTGATCAGGGAATATATCAAGGCTAACGATATTGATATATTGCATTTGTTTAACAATATTGCCTGTAGTAATGGCGCCACAGCAGCCATTGGCACTAAGGCCAAGGTAATTGCCTATCGCGGTCAAACGGGCAACGTCTCACGTTGGGATCCGACTGTTTACCTCACCATGCTTCACCCGCGACTGGATAAAATTATCTGTGTTGCCAATGCGGTGACCGAAGATTTACAGCAGCATATATGGGGAAATAAAGACAAAGCGATCACGGTTTATAAGGGCCATGACCAGTCTTGGTACCAAAATGCTCCTGCGGATCTCAGCGGCCTGCCATTGCATGACGGCAGTTTTAAGATATCTCTGGTCGCCAACCTAAGACCAAGAAAAGGATTGCATGTTTTAATGGATGCAGTTCAATTACTGCCCGAAGATTGCAACCTAGATGTACTACTAGTGGGTGCCGACCCTGAATCGCAAGCGATTCAAGAGATGATAAAACGAAGTGGTAAACCGCAAAGAGTCCATGCTCTAGGCTATCGTGAGGATGCACCCGAAGTGGCGGCAACCTGTGATGCTGTGGTATTGCCAACAACCAAGCGCGAAGGCCTATGCCGCGCCGTGTTAGAAGCCAATTCCTATGGCGTGCCAGCGATAGTTTCGGATACCGGCGGCAATGCCGAACTGGTAGCTGATGGCATTACCGGGATCGTTGTACCGCCGTCGGAGCCGCAAGCCTTGGCCGATGCCATTATGACCCTGTATAAAGATCGCGCTCTGTGTAGCAAATTTGGTGTTGAGGCGAAAAAGCGCGTTATTGAAAAGTTTAATGTACAGCAAGGTGTTGATAAGACACTGGAGATTTATCGAAACCTATTGGCAAATTAGGTGGGCGACAACCTAATTAACAACTTTGATTTGCTCAGCAACGGCCTCGGCCAACAGCCGATACCCTTTATCATTAAGGTGAATTTGGTCCGACTTATACTGGCTGTCACCGAGTAAGTCACTGAGGGTATCGGCAACCAGGGCTACCTGGTACTGCTCGGCCAATTCCTGGTACAGGGGCGCATCACTCAGGAAGAGCGACTTTTGCGGCACCGCCACCAAGATCACCTCTATCCCCTGCTGATGTGCCAGTTCAATCATGGCCGCCAGGTTACTTTTAACCGAATGCGGCTGTTTATTACGCAGAAAATCATTGCCGCCTTCGAGCAAAACCAACACCCTAGGTTGATGTGTGGCCAGGGTATCACCAAGGCGAGCCAGGCCCTGATGAGTTTGCTCACCGGAGACGCCACTGGCTATCACTTCTAAACCGGTAAGCTGCGCCAATTGCTCAGGATAGCTGCTGTGTTTAGCCCCCACCGACACGGTGAGACTGTCACCAAAGGCCAACACCTTGGCATCGCTGTTTAGCTCGAGTCGCGCCGGCTCGGAGCAGGCGCTAAGCAATAATAAAAATAAGGGAACGAGCCAAGATTTCATGCTTATCTCCTCAGTGATCTTATTTCTTTAAACTGAGCGTGCCGCCCACACGGCGCTTTTTCGGCGCCGAGCCCGCACCGCCTTGATTGGCTTTGCCGCCATTTACAGGCTTGCCAGATGGCTTACCATTAGGTTTGCTGGGCGATTTGCCATAGGGCTTATGGCTTCTTGGCGAATTAGCTCGCGGGGCTTTTTCTCCCTCTCGACGCTGATCTTGTCGTGATTGCTCTTGTCTTGGTTGTGTTTGACGTTGTCGTGCTGGTCTTTGCTCTGACTCGGCTCTTACGTCCTGCTTTGGCTGTTGTTGAACACTTGCAGCTGGCTGTGAATGCTCAGCGGTTTTACCCGAGTCGGCGATCATGGCATTGATTGTGGCCATTTCGCTTTCGCTTAGGTGACGCCATTGGCCGGGCTTAAGGCCCTTAAGGGTGACATTCATTATGCGGGTGCGCTTAAGCTTGGTTACCTCATAACCCAGGTACTCGCACATACGGCGAATTTGTCTGTTCAGGCCCTGGGTGAGGATAATACGAAAACTCTGAGTGCCGGTTTGCTCCACCTTACACTTTTTAGTGACAGTGCCAAGAATGGGAATGCCCTGCCCCATACGCTCAACAAAACGCTTATTCAGCGGCTTGTCGACCACTACCTCATATTCTTTTTCATGATTGTTGCCCGAGCGCAAAATCTTATTGACTATGTCGCCCTCGTTAGTCAAAAAGATCAAGCCTTCCGAGGGTCTGTCCAAGCGGCCAATGGGGAAAATACGCTCGGGATAATTAATGGCGCTGATAATATTACTTTTGATCTTACGCTCTGTGGTGCAGGTCACTCCCACGGGTTTATGGTAGGCAAGATAAACCAGCTTGGGCTTGGCTTTAAGCACTTTGCCATCCACCAAGATATCATCGGCATCACTGACCTTATCGCCCATTTGCGGCTGGCGGCCGTTAACGGTTACACGTCCTGCGGCGATCAGCGCATCGGCCTCACGGCGCGAGCAAAAACCGGTTTCACTAATGTATTTATTAAGGCGGGTAGCTTGGCTCATGTTTACTTCAATCTAGCTGTTATTGCCCCTATTGTAATCGACTCACCGCTAAAAATCCGCTTTAAAGTAGCGCTCAAGCAGGCTTTGTACGGCAAAGGGGTAGCTTTTTAGTTCCTTATGCTCGCTGCGGCTAAAATCCTCAAAATTTACATGCTGCCAATTGCTCGCCTCGACCAGGGGTTTAATTTGCGCCACATTGGTTTTATCAGCTATGGCCAATTTAAAGCGTATATGACGCTCAAGCTGCTGTGACTCAGCCAGATGTTCATGGTCGTAAATCACCACCATAGCCCAGGGCTTCATTAAGAAGTGACCACCTACCGAAGCGCTTAATTGCTCGGTATCAATGCGCTCTATAGCCTCAGGTAATGTGATAACAAGGCGGAATTTTTCTTATGTAGTTATTCTACATAGAAAAATTCCAACACAGTTAGCATGATATTTAGCCCGCTAGAATGATTAGCTATTTAAGTGAATTGGTATTACACCGTATGGCTGGCCTTCCTTGCCATATTAATTAGGGTCTGTTTATCTTTGCGGTTTACTTTATGTTCAATCTAAACGCATTCTGATGAATTTAGCACGAACCTATAAGGCATAATTCATCCATGAAGCTTGGTTACATCGTGCATCCATGCACTCACCTCGCTAAGCTGCGAAGCATTGCTTCGGTCTTGCTCGCCTATGTACATAGCGAGCAACACAGAGCAGGATGCGTTTAGATGAACCCATAGGGCAGCGCTTACAGCGCATTTCTACTGTGTTGTTACATGTTTATGTAGAATAACTACACTACACATGTGCCGCCTTGTATAAATCCGCTACAAACTGCTGCAGAAACAAACAACAAAGGTCAACAGACCCTAGTATTTTTATTCTTGTCGCTATACCAGTGCCGCCACAGCCACTCCGCAGGACCTAGCTTGAAAACGCGCAGATACAGGGGGCAAATTACCAGACTGATCACGCTCACTAAGGCGGACAACAGCAAATAATCCTGCAACTGAAACTCACTCACTATTTCGCTTCCAAAAAAGTGGATCAACACCAGCATAAACAGCGACTGGCTTAAATAACAGCTCAAGGACATTTTCCCAACACTGGCCAGCGCCCGAGTAAAAACATTCTCGGTAAATGACCAACGATACAAGAGGTGCACCACAATCAGCGCGGTGCAAAAACCACTAAAAGAGCTGGCAACCAGGGCCAGTAAATCGTTAAAAGCGCTGGCGTCATACCATTGCCGCGAACTTAAATAGGCGCAGCCAAGTAGAGCTGCAATGAGCGCCAAGCTATGTGTCAGCGGCCAAGGTCTTACCAAAGCGCCGCTGCGCCAAGCGGCGACGGTTAACAGCACCATACCCAGTTGCTGCCAAAGAATCCCCAGCATTAATGCCAACAGCATCAAGGCACCATTACTGGCGTTAGCTTCACGAGTGCGCCAGAAGTTGCCATCGAACTGGGCTAAAAAAGCCTGATAGTGAGGATCGTTAAACTGCACTTGCGGTTCATTTGTCAAAGCGCCCAGCACCAACAGCAGGGTACTGCCAAAGGCCAAAAATGCAATGCCCTTTAGAGTGAGTTTAGAACTAGGATTAGCCAGCATGGGCAAGGCCAGCAAACCGGCAATGGCATAACCAATAAGAATATCGCCGGCCCAAAACAACAGGCAATGGACAAAGCCAAAACCCAGCAGCACCGTTAAGCGGCGCTGTAATTTAGGGATGGGCGCTTCATGCTCATAACAGCGCTGCCATTGGATCACTAATCCTAAAGCGAATAACACCAGGAACAGACCACGAAAACGCCCTTCCAGCGCGATATCTGCAAATCGGGTCAGTATTGCATCGCCCTCAGAGAGCGGCAGCGGTGGCACATAGCCATTGGCAAAGTCGATAAAATACGGGGCATTAAGAAAGAAGATCCCCAAAATGGCAATCCCCCTGAGGATATCCAAATCAGGGCGGCGTCCCTCGCCCACCAGGGCATGATAGGGCCCGGAGGATTGAAATAAACTCGATGCAAACACGGCTAACTCCGATGCCATTATCTAATATAACTAAGGCTAACATAGGCTTATGCCTATTCAGTAGTTAAATTAAGTGGCGTCTTGCCGTGCATAAAACCACCAATTTAACCTCAACTCATGCCTAACCTTGCGCAAAGTTGCCTTTAAAAGAACTAAAAAGTGACATAGAGCCAAGGTATTTACGATAAAATGCCCGTAAATGCGGCCAAGTTACTTGTTGTTGGACCTTATCCGCAGTAATGTGGATGTTTTAGTGCATGGATGTCGGCGCCTTTGAAGCTATGCTTCTGAAACTATGCTCCCTTAGCTGTTTCCTCACGCCGCTGACACTGGCATTACTGCGGGCATAACCTGGCCATAATCGCGATTTATCGCCTAACGCCATGCACTGCTGTACCAGCGCACCATAACAATACAACCTTAACAACATTTGGAGTAAACAATGCGTTTATCCGTTATTGCTGCCGCCCTGAGCGCGACAACATTATTGGCCGCCTGTAGCGAGCAACCTAGCAACAACCAAACTCAAGCCGCGGCTAAAGCTCCGGTAACACAGCAAGTAGCTCAAGAAAACCTGTTCCTAAGTAAAAGCCCATTGCCTTATATGGCGCCGGAATTTGATAAAATTGGCACCGAGTTATACGAGCCGGCTTTCGATGCCGGTATTAAAGAGCAGCGCATTGAAATCGATGCCATTGCCAACAACCCAGATGCGCCTACATTTGAAAACACCCTAGTAGCCATGGAGCAATCGGGCACTATTTTAAAGCGCACCCGCGCGGCGTTTTCTAACCTGTCTGGCCTAATCTCTGATGACGAATATCAGCGTATCAACACCAAGATGGCACCTATTTTCGCCGAGCACCGCGATAATATTTTCCTAAACAAGGCCCTGTTTGATCGCGTTGCCGCTGTGTACGACGCTAAAGACGCACTATCAAAAGAAGATCAGCGTCTGGTTGATTACTATTACAAGCAATTTGTACGCGCCGGTGCCAAGCTAAACGAAGAGCAAAAGCAGCGCATGCGTGAAATCAACGGTGAGCTTTCTAAGCTAAGCACTCAGTTCTCGCAAAACATCATGAAGTCCTTTAAAGAAGACACCATTTTGGTGAGCGACAAGGCTGAACTTGCGGGCCTAAGCGAAGATGAGATCGCCAGCCTTAAATCTGCAGCGGAAAAAGCCGGCAAAGAAGGCTATATGATCACCCTAGTGAACACCACGCGCCAGCCTATCCTTTCCAGCCTTGAAAACCGTGAGCTACGTGAAAAAGTATGGCGTACATCGTCTGAGCGTGCGCAAAAAACCAATGGCCCAATCGCCATCGAAGAAGCACAACTACGCTCTGAAAAGGCGCAGCTACTTGGCTTTGAATCTTGGGCGCATTATCAGCTTGACGACCGCATGGCAAAAACACCTGAAGCCGTGTTCACCATGCTTGACGACCTGGCACCAAAAGCCGTGGCCAAGGCCAAGCAAGAAGCTGAGCTAATTCAAGCAGCGATTAAGAAAGACGGTAAAGACTTTGAACTACAGCCGTGGGATTGGGCTTACTATGGCGCTAAGGTACGTGCCGAACTGTACGATATCGATGCCAGCCTGGTTAAACCGTATTTTGAAATGAATACAGTGATCAACGATGGTTTGTTCTTCGCCATGAACAAGCTATACGGCATCACCATGAAAGAGCGTAACGACTTACCTACCTATCATGAAGACGTGTTCGTATGGGAAGTATTCAACGAAGACGGCAGCTCTATCGGTCTATTCTACCTTGACCCTTATGCTCGTGAAGGCAAGCGTGGCGGTGCTTGGATGAGTGCTTATGTAAGTCAAAACCACCTGCAAGGCACCAAGCCGGTTATTTACAATGCGCAGAATATTCCTAAGCCTGCCGAAGGCCAGCCTACGCTAATGACCTTCTCTGAAGTAACCACCATGTTCCATGAATTCGGTCACGCAATTCACGGCCTGTTCTCTGACGTGAAATACCCGTCATTGGCAGGTACAGCAACGGCGCGCGACTTCGTTGAGTTCCCATCACAGGCGAACGAAGACTGGAATATCGAGCCTAGCGTGTTGGCCAACTATGCCAAGCATTACCAAACAGGTGAGCCAATTCCTCAAAAGCTGTTAAATAAGCTATTGGAATCACATACCTTTAACCAAGGTTTCGATACCACAGAATATCTTGCAGCCGCCCTGCTTGATATGGAATGGCACTCAATCGCCCCAGGTACCAAAATTGATGATGTGGCCGCTTTTGAGAAAAATGCTCTAGCCCGTCACGGCATCGATTACTACCCGGCTCCTCCGCGTTATAAGAGCTGTTACTTCAGCCATATCTTCGCCGGTGGTTACAGCGCGGGTTACTACGCCTACCTGTGGACCGAAGTATTTGCGGCCGACTCCTTCGCCCATATGCAAAACGAAGGTGGTCTAAACCGTAAAAATGGCGATCACTACCGTAAAGAAGTGCTATCTCGTGGTAACAGCCGCGACTTGATGCAAAGCTACATTGAGTTCCGTGGTCAACAACCAACCACAGACGCACTACTTAAGCGTCGTGGCCTAGTTGATGGCAACGTCAAATAACGTCTAGCTCCTGGGCTAAACAGCTAAATTTACAAAACGCGGCCACCCGGTCGCGTTTTTTTTGTATTTACCCACAAGCATATCCATCCCCCTGTTGTTATACTATAGGGCGTTGATTCTTCTGGTGTTGTTATGCTTAAAAAGTCGTTCGTTTTTCTCAGCATTATCTCCGTTCTGGTTACGGGGGTGATTGCCTCGTACCTGATTTATTATCTTTATCAGCACAAGTTTGTGACCCTGGATCCGCAATTAAGAGAAGTCTCCGGCATCGAATTCGATAAGCGTGGACGCTTGTGGGCCATAAACGACGGCGGCGACGGCCCGTATTTATATCAGGTCGATGAGCAGGGTCAGGTGCAACAGCGTATCGAAGTCACCAATGCCAAAAACATCGACTGGGAAGATATGACGCAAAACGAATTTGGTCACTTCTTTTTAGGGGATTTTGGCAATAACGAACATAACCGTCGCTGGTTGACCATTTATAAAATTGAAAACCCCATAGATATCAAATCCGGTGAAGCCTTTGCGGAGATCATTAAATTCACCTACAAAGAACTGTGGGAAGAGCCGCTGACGCCAGATCGGAAAAACTTCGATTTAGAGGCTTTTGTCGAGTACAAGCATAAGCTTTACTTATTTACCAAAAACCGTACCCAGCCTTTCGATGGTAAAACCAATCTCTATCGCATCGGCAATCATGCCGACAATTACGAGGCGGAATTTATTGGCTCCTTTAAAACCTGCACCACGGCGGAAAAACTCTGCTGGGTGACCTCGGCGGCCATGAGCCCGGATCGCACCACGCTGGCGCTGCTCGACTCCACGGATCTTTGGCTGTTTAAAAACTGGCAGGGAGATAATTTTTTCTCCGGCGAGGTACAAAAAGTAAACCTTGGCATAGTGACGCAAAAAGAGGCAGTGACCTTTTATGATAACAACACTGTGGTAATAGCCGACGAAGAGTTTAAAGGCATAGGCCGCAACATTTATATATTTAAGCTCGATGAGCAAAAGCTCGAGCCTATGGAACAGACAGAATAAAAGGAGACGACTTTGTTAAATAGCCCTTTTTTCGAAAAACTTACACAAGCGCTAGAGACCGTAGTCTTTAGTTACGGTGGCTCGGACTTTACCTTGGCCAAGCTGATCCAAATTCCGCTTATTATCCTGGTGGTGTGGGTTTTGGTGCGTTATATCGGCAAGCTGCTGCATAAGAAGATCATCAATAAGCGCATAGGCCCGGATGCGGCACTGCTGTTTAAACGCATCTACCTGGTGCTGTGCATTGTTATCATCGTCTTTACCACCTTGGAAGTGCTCAATATTCCCCTGACCGCCTTCGCCTTTGTCTCAGGTGCGGTGGCCATTGGCGTGGGTTTTGGCGCCCAGAATATCATTAATAACTTTATCAGCGGCTGGATTCTGATTTGGGAGCGCCCCATACGCATCGGCGACTTTTTGGAGGTGGGTGATGCCAAGGGCGTGGTGGAAACCATTAATACCCGCTCTACCCGCATTCGCCGCAGCGACGGCGTGCACATGCTGGTGCCCAACAGCCAGCTACTTGAAAATACGGTGACCAACTGGACCCTGATAGACACCATGGCCAGAACCCATGTACGGCTCGGTGTGGCCTATGGCAGCGATGTCGTTCTAGTCGCCAAATTGCTCAATGAAATACTAAGTGAAACAGAAGCGGTGCTGCAAACCCCGGCACCCTCGGTGATTTTTGCCGACTTTGGTGACAGCGCCTTGATATTCGATGCGGTGTTCTGGGTTAACGCCGAGGCCGAGGCCAGTGTACGCAAGGTAAAAAGCGATATTCGTTTTGCTATTTGCGCTAAGTTTGCCGCCCATAATGTGGTGATCGCCTTCCCACAAAGGGATCTGCATATTGACGGTGAGCTAACTCTCAAGCGCCATTAACGCTTGAACTTGGTCTCTAAAATCACCGAGGAGGTGGTGCGCTCTACCCCATCAAGATTGCCGATATCATCAAGCAGGTGACTCAGTTTTTCCAAACTTTGCGCCTGCACCAGGGCGATAAGGTCGTATTCACCACTGATGGCATAAAGCTCGGTAATAGCATCAATATATTTGAGCTCGATATTGGTTTTAGTGGTGAGCTTTTGTTTGACCTTGATAGACACATGGGCGGACACCATGGACGACAAATAGGCATCGCCATACTCCACGCTATACCCCTTAATTACCCCATTTTCCTCAAGTTTTTGCATCCTGCTTTGCACCGTAGAGCGCGATAAATCCAAGGCGCGGGCGAGATCTGAGATGCTGGCACGGGCATTGGTTCTAAGCATGGCCAGGAGTTTTTCATCTTGTTGATTTATCATTATGGCTGCCTGTTTCGTCATTTTGATAGAGATTATACGCAAATTTATCAATATGACACTGCAAATTTAATGCTTAACTAGTCAATATAAGGACCATAATAATTGACTATAATTAGCGGCCATCTATTTTCGAGCCGCTCTCTCATTTTAAAGGTGTGTCATGCAAGTAAACCGCGAACTATTTAATGAAGTAATGGTACCTAACTACAACCCGTCTGAGGTTATCCCGGTTAAAGGCGAAGGCTCTCGCGTATGGGATCAGCAAGGTAACGAGTTTATCGACTTTGCCGGTGGTATCGCCGTTAACTGTTTAGGCCACTGTCATCCAGCTCTAGTTAGCGCCTTAAAAGAGCAAGGCGAGAAAATCTGGCACCTGGCTAATGTGATGACCAATGAGCCGGCTCTGCGCCTGGCTAAAAAGCTAACCGATGCCACCTTTGCCGAAAAAGTGTATTTCGCCAACTCAGGTGCCGAAGCGAACGAAGCGGCGCTAAAACTGGCTCGTCGCTGGGCACTGGATAAATTCGGCGCACAAAAATCTAAGATCATCGCCTTTAACAAGGGCTTCCACGGCCGTACCTTCTTCACCGTAACCGTAGGTGGCCAAGCTGCTTACTCTGACGGCTTCGGTCCTAAACCAGCCGATATCGTGCACTGTGATTACAACGACCTGGAAGCATTCAAATCACTTATCGATGACAACACCTGCGCAGTGATGATGGAACCGCTACAAGGTGAAGGCGGCATCATTGCCCCTGAAGCAGATTTCGTAAAAGGCGTGCGTGAGTTGTGCGATAAGCACAATGCCCTGCTTATTTTCGATGAAGTACAAACCGGTGTTGGCCGCTTAGGTCACCTGTACGCATACCAGGGTCTGGGGGTAACACCTGATATCCTAAGCACTGCAAAAGCCTTGGGCGGTGGTTTCCCTATCGGCGCCATGCTGACCACTACCGATATCGCAGAGCACCTAAAGCCAGGTACACACGGCTCTACCTACGGCGGTAACCCGCTGGCTTGTGCCGTTGCTGAAGCCGCATTCGATACAGTAAACACCCCAGAAGTGCTCGAAGGCGTTAAAGTACGTGAGCAATTGTTCCGCGACGGCTTGGCTGCCATCAACGACAAATACAAGGTATTCAGTGAAGTACGCGGTCAGGGCCTATTGCTAGGTGCAGTACTGAACGAAGAGTACAAGGGTCGCGCCCGTGATTTCCTTAATGCCGCTATGGACAACGGCCTAATGAGCCTAGTCGCTGGCATGGATGTGGTGCGCTTTACTCCTTCTCTTGTTATTCCAGAAGCGGATATCAAAGAAGGTCTGGCGCGCTTTGAACAAGCGGTTGCTCAGGTTGTTGCTGCTAAATAACAGTAACTGGCGACGACTAATTTTATGCTAGTTTTACGACCTATACGCGGCGATGATTTCGCCGCCTTAAAACAAATTGCCACCGAGTCAGGACACGGCTTTACCTCCCTGCCCGTGGATGATGAGCAGTTACAGGCTAAAATCGCCCGTGCCGAGGCCAGCTTCAACAAGCAGGTCAATGGCCCTGGGGATGAAGGCTATTTGTTCGTGTTAGAAGATACCTACAGCGGCCAGATAGTTGGCACCACGGGCATTGAAGCTGCGGTGGGCATGTCTGTACCCTTATACCACTATCGGCTGTCAACCTCGGTGCATCACAGCCCCAACCTAGGTGTTTACAACTCGGTTGAAATCCTGTCTATGTGTAACGATTACACTGGTTGCTCGGAAATTTGTACGCTGTTTTTGCGCGAAGAACACCGCAAAGGCTTAACTGGGCGTTTTCTATCGCGAATTCGCTTCTTATTTATGGCCGAGCACAGTGACCGCTTTAGCGACACCATAATCGCCGAGATGCGCGGGGTGAGCGACGAGCAAGGGCATTCGCCGTTTTGGCAATGGCTACAGCAGCACTTTTTCTCCATTGAGTTTCCTCAGGCGGATCACCTGGTGGGCTTAGGGGATAAAACCTTTATCAGTGAGCTGATGCCGAAGTATCCGATTTATGTCAGCCTGTTAAGCCCGCAAGCACAAGCCGTGATCGGTGAAGTGCATGAAAACACAGCCCCTGCCCTGCGCTTATTGCAGCGCGAAGGCTTTGAGCACCGCGGCTATGTTGATCTGTTCGATGCGGGCCCAACGGTAGAAGCCAAGCTAGGCAATATAGCCACGGTGCGCCAATCCAAGGTGTGTCCGGTATTGATCAAAGAAGACTTGCGACCGCAAGGGATCACCTGGGCAATATGTAATGACAAGGTCAGCGAGTTCAGGGCTATATTTAGCGATGCCGTACAGTATTGCGATATCAAACATCAACTTTATTTAAATGCGCAAACCGCACAAGCACTTGGGGTGTCCCAGGGTGATTCAGTGCGCTTTTTCGCGCTCTCTAGTCGTTAAGGAATGGCTATGCAAGTGCAATTAATTAATAACCAATGGGTTGCGGGCCAAGGCCCGGCGTTTTCATCCATCAACCCAAGTAACAATACCGAGATCTGGCAAGGCCAAGGCGCCAGTGCCGAGCAGGTAGACGCAGCGGTAAAAAGCGCCCGTGCGGCGCAATTCGACTGGGCACAAACCGAGCTTAGTGAGCGTATCGCGCTATTAGAGCGTTTTGTCGAGCAGCTTAAAGCAAACAGCGAAGAGTTAGCGACCACCATAGCCGAAGAAACCGGCAAGCCACTGTGGGAAACACGCACCGAAGTGGGTGCTATGGCAGGCAAGATTGCTATCTCAATTAAGGCTTATAACGAGCGTACCGGTACGGTTGAAAACCCCATGCCTGGCGCTCAGGCCTTTATCCGCCACAAGCCTCATGGTGTGGTTGCGGTATTCGGCCCTTATAACTTCCCGGGCCACCTGCCAAATGGCCATATTGTACCGGCTATTCTTGCGGGCAATACAGTGGTGTTTAAACCTTCTGAACTGACTCCTAAGGTTGCACAGCACACGCTTGAATTATGGCTGAAAGCCGGCCTGCCTGCGGGTGTGATTAACCTGGTTCAAGGTGAGATAGAAACGGGTAAGGCGTTGGCGTCACATCAGGATATCGACGGCCTGTTTTTCACTGGCAGCTCGCAAACCGGCCACTTGCTACATCAGCAGTTTGGCGGTCATCCGGGCAAGATTTTAGCGCTGGAAATGGGCGGCAATAACCCGCTTATTATTAAAGGCGTAAGCGACATTGACGCCACGGTGCATGATATTGTGCAGTCTGCCTTTATTACCTCTGGCCAGCGCTGTACCTGTGCTCGTCGTCTGTTTATCGAGCAAGGTGAACAAGGCGATGCCATTCTTGAGCGCTTAATTGCCGTGACTAAAAACATCCAAATTGGCGACAGCTTTGCCGAAGAGCAACCATTTATGGGCGCCATGATCAGCAAAAAAGCGGCGGCGGGCATGCGCTCTGCCTACGAGCAGCTGGTAGCCCAAGGTGCAACTTCATTGCTGGAAATGAAGCACCTTGATGAGAACACCGGCTTTGTCAGCCCAGGTATTGTTGATGTATCTAACATCACTATGGCCGATGAAGAGCACTTTGGCCCACTGTTAAAAGTGTATCGCTACAGTGATTTCGATGCGGCCATTGATGAGGCCAACAACACCTCATTCGGTCTGTCTGCGGGTCTGCTTGGCGACTCACAAACCGACTATGACTATTTCTTAAAGCGCATTCGCGCCGGTATTGTTAACTGGAACCGTCCAATCACAGGGGCCTCAAGTGCCGCTCCATTTGGTGGTATCGGCGCCAGTGGTAACCACCGTGCGAGTGCCTACTATGCAGCAGATTACTGTGCTTACCCTGTGGCTTCTGTGGAAGCACCGAAAAGCACGTTACCAGAAAAATTAGCGCCGGGCTTAATGCTTTAATTGAGAATAATTCACGCGCACATGCGTTAAGGAAAAAACATGCATAACGATGTAAATACATTATTTGAAAAGCTGTGGGACAACTACCTTGAAGTAACGCCTTCAGCGGTAAAGGTTCACGAGCTATTAGGTTCAACGCAGCAAGATGATGTGATCAACGATCATATTGCCCTGCGTACCTTCAACCTGCCTAAAGTAGGTTTAGAGAAACTAGCCGCCCATTTTTTAGCCGTGGGTTACAAAGAGTGTGGTGAGTATCACTTCGAAGCGAAAAAGCTGTACGCTAAGCACTTCGAACATGAAGATCCAACTCAACCTAAGGTGTTTATCTCTGAGCTATTAGTTGAACAGTGTTCACCAGAGCTACAAAAAGTCGTTCATGAGATGGTCGAGCAAATCGACGAAAATGCCGTGACCGCAGATAACTTCTTGTACTCGGGCACTCACTGGCAGGTAAGCCATGAAACCTACAAGGCACTGCTTGCCGAGAGCGAGTATGCAGCCTGGATGGCGGCCTGGGGCTACCGTGCTAATCACTTCACCGTGAGCATTAATCACCTGGCTCAGTTCGACACCATTGAACAGGTAAACCAGAAACTAAAAGATGCTGGCTTTGCGCTTAACACCTCAGGTGGCGAGATCAAAGGCTCTCCGGAAGTGCTACTTGAGCAATCATCGACTTTGGCCGATGACGCAAGAGTAAAATTCAGCGATGGTGAGTTCGCGGTACCAAGCTGCTTCTACGAGTTTGCTTTGCGCTACCTGCAGCCAAACGGTGAAATCTACACGGGTTTTGTTGCTGCTTCTGCGGATAAGATCTTTGAGAGCACCAACGCTCGTTAATTTATGCTGTGATATAGAGCATGACAGAAAGCCCCATTAGGGGCTTTTTTTTGGTTCATCGCGGTAAAATTACCAAGACACCCACCTTAAAAATTACCAAGACACCCATCTCAGAATATGAAGGGTTAGAGTGGGTGTCCTCGATAATTCGTTAATCACCTGGCTCAGTTCGACACCATTGAACAGGTAAACCAGAAACTAAAAGATGCTGGCTTTGCGCTTAACACCTCAGGTGGCGAGATCAAAGGCTCTCCGGAAGTGCTACTTGAGCAATCATCGACTTTGGCCGATGACGCAAGAGTAAAATTCAGCGATGGTGAGTTCGCGGTACCAAGCTGCTTCTACGAGTTTGCTTTGCGCTACCTGCAGCCAAACGGTGAAATCTACACGGGTTTTGTTGCTGCTTCTGCGGA
>NZ_JBCGCU010000011.1:0-106774 GCF_038739665.1 Pseudoalteromonas qingdaonensis
TTAATCACCTGGCTCAGTTCGACACCATTGAACAGGTAAACCAGAAACTAAAAGATGCTGGCTTTGCGCTTAACACCTCAGGTGGCGAGATCAAAGGCTCTCCGGAAGTGCTACTTGAGCAATCATCGACTTTGGCCGATGACGCAAGAGTAAAATTCAGCGATGGTGAGTTCGCGGTACCAAGCTGCTTCTACGAGTTTGCTTTGCGCTACCTGCAGCCAAACGGTGAAATCTACACGGGTTTTGTTGCTGCTTCTGCGGACAAGATCTTTGAGAGCACCAACGCTCGTTAATTTATGCTGTGATATAGAGCATGACAGAAAGCCCCATTAGGGGCTTTTTTTTGCTTCATCGCAGGAAAATTACCAAGACACCCATCTTAAATTACCAAGACACCCATCTCAGAATATGAAGGGTTAGAGTGGGTGTCCTCGATAATTCTGAATAAAAATTACCAAGACACCCATCTCAGAATATGAAGGGTTAGAGTGGGTGTCCTCGATAATTCGCCTCAGAATTTGAAGAAGAAATTACCAAGACACCCATCTCAGCATATGAAGGATAAGAGTGGGTGTCCTCGATAACTCGATCTCAAAATGTAAAGAATAAGAGTGGGTGTCTTCGATAACTGTGATGTAGAGAATGTCAGAAAGCCCCATTGGGGGCTTTTTTTATGAGCAAAGATGGATAATTGTTACACAGTATTACAGCTCCTGGTGTAAATATGCTCACCTTCTCTTAGGTGTAGTTCCTCAGTAATTCAATATAAACAAAGCCTAAGGAGAAAGCATTAACTTAAATACCTATTTTTGAAACAAAAAATCCGCTAACGCCCGCCAAAGCTGGCTTGCGAATAGTCCCAGCTATTCTAGACTTTAAGCTAATCACCTCGCAATGGCATGGTCTCATAGCTAAGGGTTTAGTGTGAGTAAGCGCAATACAACAACGACCCACATGGAGCGTGATGTATTGGTATTAAATTTTACCGATGAAACATGTTTAAATGACTCACGGACGAACCTACCCAACTGGCATTTTATCCATGCCAACAGCCTAGATTGTGCCTATAAAATTCTCGAGCAGCACAGCTGTTATGTTGCTATCGCCTTGGTTGGGCATAGCCACCAGCAGGCAGTGCTTAAAGCCGTAAAACAACTCTCTGCAAGTCAGGACTCACTGCTGTGGCTGGCACTATTTCGCGACGGCGATAATCTGCTCGACAATATCAGTTATTGCTTTACCGACTACTTTCTTGATTATCATCACCTCCCTGTAGACTGGGCACGACTGGATCACACCTTGGGTCATATTTATGGCATGGCGCAACTTAAATTGCGCTCAAAGCTAGGTACGGCAGCGAGCAAAGCCAACAGCATCTGCTTTGGTGAGTCCAAAGAAATGCAGCAATTAAAAGAGACTCTGGATAAGGTTGCCTGTACCGATGAAACCATATTAATCGGCGGTGAAACCGGCACAGGTAAGGGCTTGTGCGCCCAATATATACATTCCTTGTCGCCACGCCGCAATGGCCCCTTTATCACGGTAAACTGTGGTGCACTGCCGCCCACCCTGATTCACTCTGAGCTTTTTGGCCATGAAAAAGGCGCGTTCACCGGCGCCAATAAGCAATATATAGGTCGCATCGAGCGGGCTCATAAAGGCACCCTGTTTCTCGATGAAATAGGCGATTTATCATTGGAATTACAGATAAATTTACTGCATTTCCTTGAGGAGAATTATATTGAGCGCATAGGTGGCAATCAAACGACCGAGGTGGATTGTCGTATTATTTTTGCCACCCATGTAAATTTAGAAAATGCCATCGAAGAAGGCCTTTTTAGAGAAGATTTATATTATCGTATTAATATTATTCAGTTAGAGATACCAAGTCTTAGAAATCACATAAATGATATTCCCCTGCTTGCCAACGACTGCCTCACAAAGCTGACTCCTCCGAATCATCAATTCAGCTTTAGTGATCAGGCACTAGAAGCGATGGAGGCCTACTCTTGGCCTGGCAATATCAGGGAGCTCAAAAACCGCATCCAACGTGCCATTATCATGTGCGAAAGCGATATTATCACCGAGCAAGACCTGGGTATAAGCCTGCCAAAAAAAACTGATTCAAGCTCAGATGTTATAGATTTAGTGAAACATAGATCCGAGATAGATACAGAACTAATACTGGCCGCCATTAGAAATAATGGCTACAACATTTCGGCGG
The DNA here is from genome assembly GCF_038739665.1 of Pseudoalteromonas qingdaonensis. Taxonomy (NCBI): domain Bacteria; kingdom Pseudomonadati; phylum Pseudomonadota; class Gammaproteobacteria; order Alteromonadales; family Pseudoalteromonadaceae; genus Pseudoalteromonas; species Pseudoalteromonas qingdaonensis. Next base: position 2,225 of record NZ_JBCGCU010000011.1, read on the forward strand.
CGGCAAGAGAGCTGAATATTTCGCGAACGACTTTTTATCGCTTAATTAAGAAGTGCAAAATAAAGCTGTAACTAAACCCAAGTTGCAATCCAGAGGACCACACAATGTCAACATTTATACCCAAGTATATAGTTTTAATAATTGCCCTATTCTTACTCAATAGCTGTGAAGCAGAAGCACAAAGCAACAAAGAGAGTAAAGTTGAGCAGGAGCTTAGCGCACTAAAACAAGAAGTAAGTGAGTTAAAACAACAACTCGATACCATAGGCACTCAGGTCAGTGAAATCCACAATATAGCCACCGCCTCGCAACGACCAAAGCACAAGACCCTGACAACACAAGAAAACTTTGCTAGCGATGAGGCATTAGCAAAACTCGGTGATGCGAGCGCAGGCTTAGCCATTGTTGAATTCTCGGATTATCAATGCCCCTACTGCAAACGATATGTAGACACCACCTTCAGCAAACTTAAAACCAACTTTATTGACAGCGGCAAGGTAAAATATATTGCTCGCGACTTCCCTCTTGGCTTCCACAAACAAGCAAAAGGCGCGGCGGTAGCCGCCAACTGTAGCTTGCAACAAGGCGCCTATTGGCCCATGCGCGAGCAGTTGTTCAAAAATATGCGTCAACTGGGCGACGAGTTATACCAAAGCAGTGCAGAACAACTCGAGCTGGATATGGACAAGTTTGCTAAATGCCTTGAGGATGAAACGGTACTGGCCAAGGTAGAGCAGGATATGAGTTATGGCTCATCTTTGGGTATTCGCGGTACACCCAGCTTTTTGGTAGGCAGGGTTGAAGACGGTCACCTAGTTAACCCAACTTTACTGGTCGGGGCCCAAAGCTATGAAACCTTTGCCGCGGTACTGAACGAACTGGCTAGCGCGCCAACCGAGAAAACCGGCGAATAACATTTACCATCCCAGATAGCGTGGCCCGGCCAGCCTGCGCCGCGCTATTTTTTTACTTTACCTTGCCTAGCCTTCCTTTGCCCCGCTTTCCTTACCCGGCCTTACCTTACTTGGCCAATAAGCACACCCGCATAACCCTCCTTATTCTTTCTGCGCCGCATAAACTTAAGCCTTGGCGCACAACTTTAAATCTCATTACTAAATCCCAGCAAATAAGTCCCTCACTTTGCTAAAAAGTGTTCATAACTGTTCACCAGCTGTTGAACAAGGGAAAATAAATCTTAACTAATTGATATTTAATGTATTAATTTTATTTTGTGAGACTTTTAAAGGTGGTTTTTTAAGCAAAGTGTTACACCTGCGCAATACCCATCCCGAAGAAACACCCGAAAATAAGATGAAAAGCCTTTAAAAACAAACAGGTAGCACACTGGCACAAAGCATGCTCTATAACGCTACTAGATAGGATTCTGCGCTATGTGCACCGCTAAGATATGGGCGCCATGGGCAGTAGCTAGACACGGCAAAAACGCCGAAACACGCAGTAAACAGCCAAGTAGACACTTTTTAGAAATCCAGCCTTATTCCGCTGTTAAAAGTGCCGCACTTACATACGTTTTATTAATATTAACGATTGACTGAGGTCATGATTATGAAACGATTTAACTGTAAGCAGCTTGTCAGAGCCATGGGTGTCGCCCTGATAAGCACCGCTAGCCTTTATGGCATTAGCACCACACCCGCACACGCCTCTTTCTTCCCGCAGCAAATGGAAGAGGCTTGTATGGCCGAGCAGGCGGGCTTTAACCTAAACTGTACCGCCAATGACGTAAGGGTCAGTAAAGTTGACAACATCCAAAACGTTGATCCCGACGATGGTCCCCGTGTTGAATGTACCATAGGCGAACTATTCGAGTTTAAAGCCGATGTGACCATTACCACCACGGCCAACGAACGCTATGACTATTCCGTTTATTTGCCCGAAGGCGACTGGAGCGCTCAAGAGTTTAACACGGATAACACCTGTTCTATCCTAATCGGTGAAACTAACGGCCCAGGGGTCGATCTTGAAGAAGGCCAAGACCAGTGTGCCGATATCAGTAAGGCCCGAGGTTATAGTGATACCCACGTTTATGGGGGTGAAATCATCACCATGTATTGTCGCGATGAGGACAATTCCGGCAAGGCCGAATTCGACTACTGTATGGCCTGGCATAACAAAGACGGTGATGACTGCTCCGAAGCCAACCCTGCCGCACCCGGCACACCGTCTAAATGCCGCTGTGATTCCTTCGATATTGATATCTTTATCAAACCGGATCCGGTCGTCATAAACAAAACACTATTAAGCTCCAGTACCCATACAGAGCCAGGTGGTACATATACCTTTGAACTTAGCTTCACCAACTCCAACGCCAACAGCTCGATCTATATCCAGTCCCTAGAAGATCTGGTTGATGAAGGCGCTAACGGCAGTTATGAAACCACACTCGACCTTTGGGGTGCAACCGGCGCGGCCGGTAGTGCCGATGGCGTGTATCTAACTAGCAGTAACTGTGAGCAACCAGCGGATGGCGGTAAAATTGCACCAAGCGATACCTATAGCTGTCAATTTACCGTACATATAGTTGACCGTGATTTGCCCGATGATCAAAGCCCTGAACTCTATGATGACGTGGTTAGAGTGCTGCTTTGGGATGAAAAAGACGATCCGGTCAGCGACGATCAATGTCCAGCCACAATCAGCGACTCTGATGGTCAAGACTGTAGTGATGTCAAACGGGTGAATGTCACCAACCTACCGCCAAGCATCGAGGTTACTAAAACAGCCAGCCCTGATACCGTGCCTGAGTCTGGTGCAAATGTTACTTATACCATTAGGGTAGAAAACACCTCGGATGACTGGGATTCACCGGTTACCCTAACCTACCTCGAAGACGATATGTTCGGGCCTCTGGGCGGCAAAGGCAGTTGTGCACTCTTTGTGGAGATTGAGAATACTCTTGCTTATGAATGTAGCTTTGTCGAGTTTATCTCGGCTGCGGGTGCAGGTTCGCACGTCAATGTGGCCACTGCAAAAGCAATAGACGATGAAGGCGATGAAGCTCAGAACTCAGGTGAGGCCACCGTGATGATCACTGATATTCCTTCGGATATTTATTTAGTGAAAACCGCCAACCCCGACGAAGTGTTGGAAACCGGCGACGATCCCACCGCAGAACGCGATGTTGATTACACCTTTGAGTTCGGCGTTGACGCCGCCGGGGTTGATACCGTTGAATTTATGAGCCTAACGGATACTAGGTTCGGCGATATCACCGGTGACTGTTCGGTGAATATGTACAATGACGGCGACGATACTAACGGCACAGTTGGTTTCCAACCTATTACGCCTGTCCCTCTCAATGGCTTTGATTTAGACCCAGGTGAAAGCGCCAGCTGTACTATCATCAGAGGCATCCAAGGTACGCCAAGTACGCCTCATACTAATACGGCCACCATTACAGGTGAAGATGACGACGGTCAACCTGTAGAAGCAATGGATAGTGAAACCGTTAACTTTACCCCTGCGGATCCGGCTGCGGATATGGCCTTTGCAACCAGTTCACTGATTGTAATTGAACTAACCAACACGGGTATTCGCAATGTTAACCTAACTACCTTGACCGTAGAGGATGCATCAGTATTTACCGAGCAACTTGGTGCAAACTTTAAACTGCTTAACGAAGGTGGTGATTTTAACAACGAGTCCTATCCAGCTTGTAACCTAAATCAACTGCTTGAGTATGCCGGTTCTGGCAACGAAAGCTATGCCTGTGCCTTCACCATAGAGTGGGCTCCAGGTCTAGAGAACACAGATCCGATTAACGCTGCATTGAACGAAATCTTCGTTCAAGTCACCGACACGCTCGGTCAGACATCGGGTAATAATGTGGTGTTGACCGTTCAAGCAGCCGAAAACCCTTAATGGAGGAACATCAGGGCGTTTATTTTCAACGCCAATAAAAGTCCGGGGCAAATGCCCCGGCTTTTTCATGTTTTTGGCTGGTGAGTTAGATTTACCACTTACCCTTACCCTTATTGCCACCTCCGCCAGTGCTACCACCTGCCAAGGTGACATTCACAGTCGCCGTTGCCTGCAGTTGACCGTCGCTAATGGTGTAGCTAAAGCTATCGCCGTTTTTAAAGCTCTTCGCCGGCGTGTATTTGATACGGCCATCGCTCATTACCTGCACGCTGCCCTTGGCACCTTGGGTCGCGCTCTTAACTACAAGCTTGTCGCCGTCGATATCTTTGTCGTTACCAAGCACATTGATATAAATAGCCTCTTTAGAGGTCATGCTCACATTATCGCTATAGGCAACCGGGGCATTGTTCTGCTGCTCGGCCACGCGGTAAACCAAAGTACTGGTGCTGCTGTAGGCAGTATTGGCTACATCCTTGGCCGTTAAGGTCAGGTTATAGCTGCCCGCACTGGCGCTGGTCGCAGACATTACACTGACACTCACAGTCGTTGTGGCACCGCTGGCTAAAGTCACATTATTATTGCTAGCACTCCAACTGCTTGGTGTGGCAATGCTCAAGTTATAGGTGGCATCGCCGCAGTCTTGGTTCTGGTTAGTGATTTCCACGTTATAGCGCTGCACTGTACCGGCATCAACTTCAGCACCTTGTGCATTAGCTACAACAAGTTTTGGTGCCGCTAATTTACAACTGGCTACCGGCGCTGCTACTTGATAAGTGGCGCTGGCCGAGCTTTGGTAACCGCCGTTATTGCGATTGACGGCAACCAGGCTAAAGTCATACACACCGGCATTGGCATCCGCCGCCGAAGTAACACTAACGTTTAAGGTTTGTGATTGACCCGGCGCCAGAGTTGCACTTGAGCTAGTTGCTTTCCAGCCTGCAGGAAGGCTTGCCTTCACATCAAAGGTTGAAGCCGCGCAGCTATCCGTATCCTTATTGATCAGTGTGCCTTGATAAGTCACCGTTGTGCCCGCCGCTACCTGAGTTGAGCTGATGTTTTGCAAGGTCCATTGTGGATTTGCCGATATACAGGCGGCCACTGGCGCTTCAACCACATAAGAAGCCTTGGTACTGGCTTGATAGCGGCTGTCGCCTGTATTTACGCCATTAAGAGTTACATCGTAAAAACCCTCTGTGGCGGTGGTGCTTGAAGTAACGTTTAAGCTTACCGTGGTGCTTTGACCCGGCGCCAGGCTTACGGTTTGCTGCGTGCTATTCCAACCCGATGCGACTTGCGCAGACACCCTGTAGTTGCTGATGCCACACTCGGCACTGTCGTTATTGGTTAAAGTCGCACGATAGGAGACGGTTTCACCGGCCTCGGCCCATACACTGCTGTTTGATACCAGCGCAATGCTTGGCTGCGCCGCAGTACAGCTTTGCTGACCAGAGTAGCTGATATTTACACCTACACCCGAGCTATCCGCCCACTTTGTGGTAATGGTGACACCGGCCTCGGCATCGTTATAGCTTTTGCCAGCAACCAAGGCGGCATCTTCCAAGTCAAACAATAAGCTTTTCGGCGTCATGTCCAACAACAGGCTGCTGTTAAGATCGGATTCCGCTTTGTTCAAATGCACCAATACCCCTTCGGTGACAGGCTTGCCCGCTAGAAAACTATCGAAGCCTGTACCTTGACGATACTCAAGGTAATACCACAGCGGCTGCCCGGTGGCAGCATCGGTACCACGACGCACCTTCAGACCCTTGGCCTGACCACTTGAGGCTTGTTCATAGGGCTCAAGCTGATAGCTGCCATCAGTATCGGCGGTAATGATTTCACCGCGCTCAGCCGTTAGCCAACCTAATCGCTCTTTGTTAAACACATTAAAGTGGCCTTCGGATTTACCCATCACATCAAGGGTGTCGCCATAGGTAACAACGTTACAAGATTCGCTAATGTACCCGCTGCCACAACTTAATTCTTTAGCATGCTTAAGACCCAGATTATGGCCTAACTCGTGGCCTATGGTCATCAGATTCAGTTCACCATTGATCCATGCACGCGAAGGCGAACCACCGACTGTGCCTTGCCCACGCCATCCGCAGCTGTCATTTTTAGGTAGCATATAGACCAGGCGCTCGTACTGGCTCAAATCGATACCCTTGTCTTCGGCCACCTGCTGGGCATACTTATCCATGCCAAAATAATCACAGGTGGTGTCGATAGGCATGGTGTAATAGCCGCGCACATCACCGCTTAGCCAGGTTTGCCCGTATGAGGCTTCTTTGTAATAGTCGTTAACACGGCCAAACACCATGTCTTCAACTTCTTGTGTGGTCCAAGGCTTTACTGGGTTATCTTGGAAGTTCAGCATTAAAACCAGCACTTTTTGCTCACCCATAGTGGCGGTAAGTGCGGCCTGAGTTGAAGTAGAGGTACTGGTAACATCGCCGCCAGCAGCCAACACTTCTAAACTCGCCTGCTCTTGGCCAAGAACCAAAGCGGTTTGCACATTTTCCTGCTCACCATTGTCAAACTGCCAACCCTTAACGCGCACCTGGATACCAGATTGCAAAAGTTCAGTGTCGATACTATCAGGCACAAAAAGCTGAACCTTGTTATTAGCGCTTGTTAGATAGTAACTTAGACGTGTTTGACCAGCTTGTTCTGAGTCTTCATATACCAATTCAAGCTCACCAACCAGTTCCGCTTGTTGCGCTAGTTTGGCTTCAATATGGGCAGGCATGCCGGCGCGCTTGGCGTTTGGCATCACGGTGCGCACAGCGGCATTGGCATCAAGTTGTAATAAGGCATATTGGCTGGCCTGACGCTCTGTAACGAGTTCTTGAAGCTGTTGCTCAAAGGCAGAATCAAATTTATTTTTGCCACCCTTGCCGGCGCCTTTATTAGCACGGCGCAGCTCACCCATAGTAGCTGCAAGCGCCAGGGTTTGTTGCTCTAATTGGTTTTTCTTAGCTTGAATGTCAGCTTTATTTTGCTTAAACATTTGACCATGACCACGGCCTTGATGGTCATGCTGCATCGCACTTTGCACGCCGTTACCGTTTGCAGCGTACAAGTTCATTGAGGTAAAGCCCAAAGTAGTTGCCAAAAGTCCGAGGCCACAGGCTTTTAAAACGGAAGAAGAAAGTTTATTAGGCGTTACGACGCCTTTCGTTATAGTCACTACTAGAACCTCTCAAAGTTTGTACATCACTTCGAAAGCTCCCAGTTTTATGACCAAGTCAATAACCGAGCTCTATCAACGCGCCTCCTTCGGTAATCCAGCTGCCCACTGCCTAAATCAGTTAGGGCCTGTGATTTTGCGTACATTAGTTTCCTAATGTTTGCCGTTTCGAGAGTGCTTTCGAATATTAAATATTGGACCATTGGGGCCCAAACGAAGCGGCATTCTAGCAAGGTGATTTAAGGATTCTCAATGATAAAATCGATCTTTTTTTGAGCTATTTTTGAAACTTTTTATAAATCAACGGACAAGAAACGAACAAATTTTTAACTGAACAAGGCGTTCAGGATAAAAATGCGGATAAAAGGATCTTTTTAGATAAAAATATCAATTAATGCCAACTGAACAGGTGTTTTAGCTAGATTTTTTACTCTATATCGAAACAGGTCAAACCAATATCCATGCTTTTTCCAGCACCAAAGCACCGTACAAAAATGAAAATGTGCAATTTTCAACCGATTGTATTTCTATGCTTTATTACTGAATTTGTATACTTTTTAAGCAATTCAATTATTACTCTCTCAAAAGCCCATAAAATACAGCTAACTATATAATGGCAAAGCCTTTTTCGAGTATATGCACTATTTCACAATGACGACTTCCTGAAATTCAGCAAAAGACAAAGTTAGTGAGCTCATACTAGGGTCTGTTTATCTTTGCGGTTTACTTTATGTTCAATCTAAACGCATTCTGATCACGACGCTCGTTATGATGCATAGTCATTCTATGTACATAGCGAGCAACACAGAGCAGGATGCGTTTAGATGAACCCGCAGGGCAGCGCTTGTAGCGCATTTCTACTGTGTTGTTACATGTTTATGTAGAATAACTACACCACACATGTACCGCCTTGTATAAATACACTACAAACTGCTGCAGAAACGAACAACAAAGGTCAACAGACCCTAGGTTATTCCTTGTTAAAACCACTTTGCACTAGGCTCACTTGAGTGTTTTTATCCACCGCGACTATCATGCCATCGGTTGCCAAAAACAAGCGCCCGCAATACTGGCCTTTGGCCTCATCGGCTATCGCCAACATGCCCTCTCCTGGGCCATAGCGGGCACTAAAGTGACTCAGTAACAGTGCCGGTACTGCCTGCTTTTGCGCATAGGCACTAATGCGCTGCACATCACTGTGCCCTGTGTGCGCACCCACCTTTTTTAAGTCTGCAGCAACAAAGGTGGCTTCATGAACCAACAAATGCACACCGGCAATCACTGGGTCTAAACAACTGGGCGTCTCATTGTCGCCACAGATAACAAGCACTCTGGGCTGCCAGGCTAAATGGGTATAGTCATCGGCGCGCAACAGAATGCCGTTATAGCTCACATCCTCGCCACGTTGCAGAAGGTTGTAATGGGGGCCGCTGGCTATTTGCTCTGCCCTCAAGCGGTCAATATCCAGCTTGCGCGCTATTTGCATCTCGATAAATTTAAAGCCCTGGCTTGGCACCCTGTGTTGCAGCGGGCAGCTTTGCACCTTAACCCAGCTAAAGGTTTGCGCACTCAGTACGTCAAAGTCTAAGAGTTCAAGACTAAAGGGCAAGGTCCATTCACTCATCGCCATGGCGGCACGGACAAACTCCAGCACCTCTTTTGGCGCCACTATGCGCAGTGTCTGAGTACGTCCCGATAAACCCGCTGAAGCGATTAAACCCGGCAAGCCATAGCAATGATCGCCATGCTTATGAGTGATAAACACAGCCTCAAGGTGATATAACGCCAGCTTGGTTTTTAATATTTGGTGCTGGGTTGCCTCGCCACAATCGATAAGATACCAGGGCTTTTGATCGTCACGAAACACCGCATAGCCAGACACATTTCGGCTTTTGGTCGGTGTTCCTGAGCTGCTTCCCAATACTTGAACTTGCACCTGTTTACTCCTATTTTTGTGCTAACCCTTTACTTTTTCGCCACTTGCCCAAAAATTATAACTAACCCTAGGTCAAAACTAAGCTAGCTTATGAAAAACGAAATCGACAGTAAAACCCTGCTTCGTGCCTATGAGCGCATTCAACAAGATGGTGAACAAACCGAGCAAGGCAAGTTTTACCAAGGCCTGTACGCTTATTCCGATCTTGATGGCTATACCTTGTACCTGCAAGGCAGCGGCGTACTTTTACGCTTTGGCTTTCATAACACCTATCACCTTGATTATCAAAGTGAGAAGAACAAATCTGACTTTATGAACAAGCTATTGAGCATAGGTAAAGAGCCTTAAGCCAGCATAGTTCGTCATGCTGATTTTCCCCGCTATTCACCGCTTATAGGCGCGAGTTTGCCGAAACACCATGATCCTAAGGTCCATTAATGGTATCTTTGTCCGAATTTGTGACACCAAGGGATAATAAAGGTATGACCAAGGCAGTATCCTCCGCCGTACCCGAACAACAAGAACAACCAAAAGGCTGGTTTAATCGTTTTCTAGCGACCGTTGAGTTTCTCGGTAACCTGCTTCCACACCCCATTACATTATTTGCACTTTTCTGTGTTGCCATAGTGGTGATCAGCGGCATCGCCGACTGGGCCGGACTTAGCGCCATAGACCCTCGCCCAGAAGGCGCCAAAGGCCGTGATCCCGACGGCATTATCGAAGTTGTAAGCCTGATGAGTGCCGAAGGCCTAAGACGTATTTTCGAAGGCCTGGTGACCAACTTTACCGGCTTTGCCCCTTTAGGTACCGTACTGGTTGCCCTGCTTGGCGTAAGTGTTGCCGAGCACTCAGGTATGCTCTCTGCAGCCATGCGTGGCATGGTAATGGGCGCTTCAAAACGCCTGGTTACCTTTATGGTAGTGTTTGCCGCTATTCTTTCTAATACCGCTTCCGAGCTTGGCTACGTGGTCCTTATTCCACTGGCGGCGATGATTTTCCACAGTCTTGGCCGTCACCCCTTAGCCGGTTTGGCCGCTGCTTTTGCTGGTGTATCTGGCGGTTACAGCGCTAACCTGTTACTGGGTACGATTGACCCATTATTAGCCGGTATTACCACTCCAGCGGCACAAATGATCGACCCGGATTATCAGGTCGGCGCCGAAGCCAACTACTACTTTATGTTCGTGTCCGTATTCCTAATCGCTATCCTGGGCACCTGGGTGACCGAGAAAATTGTTGAGCCGCGTTTGGGCAAATACGACCCAAGCGAAGCCAGTATCGACCTGGGCGAGAACAAAATTGAACACCTGAGCCAACGCGAAAAGAGTGGCCTAAAATGGGCGGGTCTAACCTTCCTAGCCTTAGGTGTTTTACTGGCCTTTACCGTAATTCCGGACGACGGCATTTTACGCCACCAGGTTACCGGCGAAATTAAGGGCTCGCCCTTCTTAAAAGGCATAGTGGTGATCATCTTTATCACCTTCGCCATTCCAGGCTTTGTCTATGGCCGTGTGGTCGGCACCATGAAGAATGACCGCGATGTTATTGATGCCATGAGCAAGAGCATGGGCTCTATGGGCATGTATATTGTGCTGGTGTTCTTCGCCGCTCAATTTGTTGCCTTCTTTAAATGGACCAACCTTGGCACCATATTAGCCGTTAACGGCGCCGCTCTGCTGCAGGCCCTGAATCTAACCGGCCCTGAAGTATTTGTGTTCTTTATCCTGATGTGTGCGCTGGTTAACCTTAGCCTGGGCTCTTCATCGGCACAGTGGGCGGTCACCGCACCTATTTTTGTGCCCATGCTGATGCTAATTGGCTATGCGCCAGAGACCATTCAGGCGGCTTATCGTATCGGTGACTCGGTAACTAACCTGATCACCCCTATGATGAGTTATTTCGGCCTGATACTCGCTGTGGCCTGTAAATACAAGAAGGATATGGGCATAGGCACCTTGGTCGCGACCATGTTGCCGTACAGCATGATCTTCTTCGTTGGTTGGGTGTGTTTATTCTACCTTTGGGTATTTGTACTGGGTATGCCGGTAGGCCCGGGTTCACCCATTTACTACCAACCTTAATGATAAGAGCCGGCCTAAGTTGCCGGCTTTTTGTTAGCTGCTATAGTGTTACTATTCAATTAGTTATTAAGATAACTTGTGCGTATTTTCGTCTTCATAACCCTGCTTTGCCAGCCTTGATACGGCCTGGGGAAAATCAGACCGGTATTGAAGCGCGTATTAATACTGCTCATATGGGCCGGTTGACCCTGGCTATCTCTATCCACGACCTAGGTAGTGACAGCGCCCTGGAAGGGGCAGCATAGTGCTCTATTTTAATGAATATTTTGCTGACAACAGCAACACAGAATAATGAGGTATTTATGCGCACGCCCCGCAAAATAGCAGATCAATACCGCGCCATTGTCAGCAGCATTGGCTTCTACCCGGCGATTATTATTACCCTCTTCATGTTGTTCGCCATGGTACTGGCCAATATAGAATTCCAAAGCTGGGTAATGCGCATAAAACAGGCCTGGCCGGTGCTCTTTGTTACCGATGTTGATACCGCCAAGACCCTGCTCAGTATCCTCGCCGGCGGCCTGATCTCGCTCACCGTGTTTAGCTTTTCCATGGTTATGGTGGTTCTCAATAATGCCTCCGCTACCTTGTCGCCACGGGTGTTGCCCGGGCTTATCTCCATCAAGGCGCACCAGTATGTGCTTGGCATGTATCTCGGCAGCATCGTCTTTACCCTGCTTACCCTGATGAATATCCACACCGAGGGGGAGACCTTGCAAACTCCGGCTTTAGGCACCTTTTTCGCTTTGGCCATAGGTATTTACAATCTGGTGCTCTTTGTATTCTTTATCCATTCCATTTCACGCTCCATCCAGGTCGACAGCGTACTCAATACCCTGTTTGCGCAAACCAATAAGCAATTGCAAAACTTGATTGCCTATCAAGACCCGAGAATTGCCGCCGCAGTGCCGAATTATTGTGATTGGTATCGACTCAAAAGCCCTCGCGCTGGCTACTTTAAGGGTGTGCATACCCAGCAACTGAGTAAGCTGTTAGCACAACATGAGCTGCATATGGTAACGGAAGTAGAGCCGGGTTTTTTCTGTGTTGAAGGCTTTCCCTATCTGGCGCTGGACAGAGATATTAGCGCAGATGAAGAGCTGTGCGAGCAAATTCATAAATGCAGCGTATTTTATATCGAGGAATATATTGGCGATCATTACAGTTATGGCCTGAGGCAAATTGCCGAAATTGCGATTAAGGCGCTCAGTCCGGGCATTAACGACCCAGGTACAGCGGTCAAAGCCATTGATATGCTCAGCATACTGACCATTGCCCGCCTGCATGTGGCGGATCATAATTACACCCTGCTTAATACCGAAGAGCAACAATCGCCTTTGCTGTGGTTTTATGAGCCCAGTTTGGCATCCCTGCTGGAAGAGAATTTCGACCCCATCCGCCACTATGGCTGTAATGACACCACAGTGTTGGTCAACCTGATTGAGGCGTTAAAGAATATTCTGTTTGTTTGTGAGCACAACCGAGAATATACCCAGGCGCTGTATCGTTATGTGCAGGCCACCGTCTATGACGCCGAGCACTGTATTGACAACCCCTATGAGCGCGAGCGTATAAATCGCATGCTGACCCGTATGAATGAGGTCGCCAACAAGCGTGGCGACGATATTCATTTCAGCCTAAGCGACAAAGAGCCTACAATTGCCACGCATAACTGAGCTTGGTAAAGAAGGTACGCTCGTTGCGGGTTAAGCTGTCGAGATCATCGTTCTGATAACCACTGTCGGAGTAGCCTAAATAAAACACCGACTGCGGATTGATGGTATAGGAATACACCAGTTGCGAGCCAAAATTACGATTACGTTTATGCACCTGACGGTATAAATAAGCCTGTTGGTTGCGGTCTATATCTTCGTGCTGCCAGATCAATTTCAACATGCTGCGGATATTAAACTTATAGTACAGGCGCAGATCCCATTGCTCGGCGCTAAACACTCGCTCACTTTCCACCTCTAAGGTGCTGTAGTTATAGCTGGCTTGCAGTTGTAAATGCTGGTTAACGTCCCATGTCAGGGTATTTTCAATATCGCTACCCTTGCCTAGGCGAACATTGCTGTAGTCGATGCGCGAGCCATAATCGCCATAAAATTGATAGGTTAAGTTCTGCAAGGGGCGCATGGAGAAGATCACATAGCCCTTATTCTGCAAAAAATACTCATCATCATACAGCTCTTCACTGTGCACCATGCCGAGTTCATAGCTCGACACCCAAGGGCCCTCGCCATAGACATAACCCTCGTACTGCTGCTCTAACAACTCACCATCGAAGTCATAGGATTTTTGCCACTGAAGATCATAGCCCCATTTGCTCAGCCAGTCCTGCTCCTGCCCATACCAAATTTGGCCGCCGCCAAGCTCCAGCTCGCGATAGTCAGCCTTAGGCTGATAACCTAAGTCGGCGCGAAAGTCTTCGCTGATCTGCTCGTATTGGGCGCGCAGTTCATAGTCACGTTTGTTACGTTGCAGCGCCAGGCTTAAGGCAGTACCGGATTGCTGCTCATCAAGCTGCCATTCGTTGGCAAACTGAGCGCTGTTTTCGGTATCCGCATAAGCAATGGCGTAATTAATGGCGTCACTGCCATTAAGTCCATAGGTGCCGTCAAGGGCAGCAACCGTATTATGATAGTCACCACCTTGACGATGAGTAAACATCACCCCAAGGCCACTGCGCTGCCCCAAGTCATAACGGTAACGGGCCACCGCATTGGTAACATCATCCTCTAGCTGAGCCAAAGAAGAGCCTTGGTTGCCCGGCAGCAGCACAGAGGCATTGTTGTCGTCTGTGACTAAACCGGCATAGGTATGAACACCATTTTTACCGCTTAACTTAATGCCATAATTCGGCTCGGCTATGGTGCGGCTGTATAAGAGCTCTAACTGATTGGTGCGAAAGAAGGATGAACCATCGAGAAAAAACGGCCGCTTTTCCGCATAGTACAAGGAATAGTTAGTGTTTACGTCCAGTTGTACCGAATCGGCTTCTACCTGAGAAAAGTCCGGGTTAATGGTGGCATTAAGCAAGGTCTCATCGTTAACCCGCCAGCGCAGATCGGCGCCGACCTCTACGTCGGTATCGCCATTTTGCCACTCGCCTGGAACCACTTCCTTGCTATCGCTGCGTTTGGCGCTGACATAAGGAGTAAAGGACAAGTCGCGCTGCTCATGGCGCTGGGCCAATCCGGTGAGCTTGTCAAACTGGCAAAAACTGCACTTAATATCCAGATCAAAACCAACATTGGAGATGCGATACAACACATCGCGAGGATAGTTGCGGGCGATGGAAATGCCCCAGGTGATTTCCTCATCCGTTTGAGGCAGGTTCAACACGGTCAGCGGGATCTTCATCTCCACACTGTAACCGCCTTCATAAATGTGCGCGCCGCTATACCAGGTGGCGTCCCAACTGGCGTTTTCTACCCAGGTATCAAAATCGGTGGCGAGTATATCCCCTTGGGCGCCGTAGGCGTTTACGAAAAACTCAAAAGCATTGCGTTCATCATTAAGGCTGTCAATGATAATACCGACATTATCGTCCTGCCATAATTCGTCTCTGTCACGCAGGGCTCCACGAATGGCGCCAGGGTTCGGGTCTTTGGCATCCATGCCAAGATACAAAAAGCGACCGTCTTCGTACAGATAGGCGGTGGTTTGCACCGGGGAAGGCGCGCGTTCAAGCGGTTCGTTTTGGATATTAACGTCAATTTTCGTGGCGCGTTGCCACACATCTTCCTTTAACTGGCCGTCGAGCTGTATCTCGTCTTGGGCCTGAACCAAGGCATAATGTTGTGCTGGAGGATACGCATGAGCCGCTGCACTGCTAAGAGCAACAACCGCACATGCGATAACAGGAAAATGCGCCATAAACGTCCTTATTCGTACTACTTTCATTTGCTTATGTAAAATTCACCTTATGTTAACAAAGGTAAACGAAAAAGCTACTTTTTTCACCAGTAGTCGGGCAATAAGAATACGTATTACAAGCGCTTAGCGCTAACTACTTAACGTTTAACCAATGTGCCTTTTAAAGCCACACCCGCCATTAAGAAACCAGCGCCACATTCAAATTCGGTGTCACTAACAAATTCACGCTTTTTATAGTAAGACTGAATATTAACCACGGCATTCATGCCCTCACGCTTGGCGCGCTCCTGCAAGGCCTTAAGGGCGCTAAGCATCACCCATTGGCAGGCTTCCTTATCAGACTTATTAAATGCATTGGTCTTTTGGTTAGTCATCACTTCACCGTAAGTTTCCTGCACATCACCGTAAGCCTGGTTACCGAAATACAGCGGTACATCAATCAGCACATCTTTGGCCTTGCTGGTTTCCAGCAACTCGGCAATATTGTATTGACCGATATCGTCACGAGCCATGGCCGTATTGGCCGTCAATGCCAAGCCCAGTGCTAAAAATACAGATTTTTTCATTATTAATTTCCTTCTCTATTATAAAACTTCCATGCCAGGCCGATGCCAAAGGCAAGATTATGATGTCGCTCAACCAAGGGGCTGTCGCGCCACACCGCATCCTTGATGCGGTAATACTTTACAAAACCACCAAACCACCAGCGTTTGCTGTCGTAGTTTACGCCCACTGACAACTCGCTGCCGCTGTAGCCGGATTGCGGCTTATATGCTTGGCGCTGCACCGTGCTTTGGTGCTCATCTACGCCGTAAAAATAATCGACATACTGGCTGCTGGCAAAGTTAACAGCGCCGCGGGCGGTCATGCTCACCGTCTGCTCAGCTTCTTGCCACAGCAAGTGCTGCCATTGCATATACGGGCCCATACGAAAGCCGATATCATCAAGGGAGGTAAAATCGGTGGCCAAGGCTTTACGCACAAACAAACCAGTTTTCAGATAGTTATCACTACGAGGTTGGCCGGCGAAATAATAATCCAAAGCTGGACCCAATTCAAATACCCAATCCAAGTCGTCCATTCCCGAGCGCGCTTGATTGTCCTTGCTATCCACCGCCAAACTGGCTGTAGCCGACACATCCAGGTGCCAGTTATCGCTTTGCCACAAATAGCCCACCGCACTGTTGCGGTCAACACTCATGCGCTCGCTGCTATAGCGCACATAAGGCAGGGGCAAGGTGTAGTTGTTATGCTCACTGGAGCCAAGATAATGAGGTAAGGAAGTGGTGAAAGTTCCCACACCCAGTTCCAGCTCGCGCTTGCTCTTAAGTGTGTTTTTCACTTCCTTGTCGGCGGTATTTGTGACATTGCCCTCATTAACCCCCTCGGCAAACGCGGGGTTCAGCGAGCAAAGCAAGAGCAGCACATAGACCATCAATCCCTTGTGCATGGCTTAAACTCGCTTAAAGATCAAAGAAGTATTAATACCACCGAAGGCAAAGTTATTACTCATCACGTAATCACAATCTAGCTCTTTACCTTGTGTTAAGTAGTCAAGTGGCGCGCATTGCTCGTCTACCGAGTCCAGGTTGATGGTAGGTGCAAACCAGCCATCGCGCATCATTTCAATGCTCGCCCAGGCCTCAATCGCCCCACAAGCTCCCAAGGTATGACCCAGGTAGCTCTTTAATGAGCTGATGGGTTTGGTGCCCAGGGCATTAAAAGTTGCATGGGATTCGGCGATATCACCGCGATCCGTGGAGGTGCCATGAGCGTTAACATAACCTATGTCCGCGGCACTAAGCTCGGCGTCTTGCAGCGCCATTTCAATGGCCACCTGCATGGTCTCACTGGTAGGCTGAGTGACATGCTGACCATCGGAGTTACAGCCAAAGCCGACGATTTCCGCCAATATGGTGGCACCGCGCGCCTTGGCGTGCTCGTATTCTTCTAAGATAAGAGTCCCGGCACCCTCACCTATCACCAAGCCGTCCCGTTTACTGTCAAAAGGACGTGGTGTGGCCTTAGGGTTATCGTTGTTGCAACTGGTGGCGTACAAGGTGTCGAACACCGCCGCCTCGGTAACGCACAGCTCTTCAGCACCGCCGGCCACCATCAGTTTTTGACGGCCGTACTTGATGGCTTCATAGGCATAGCCTATGCCTTGAGAGCCAGAGGTACAGGCGGAGCTGGTGGTGATCACTCGGCCCTTAAGACCGAAAAATACGCCAATATTCACCGGCGCCGTATGCGCCATCATCTGAATATAGCTGGTGGCGGTCACGCCGCTCATTTGCCCCGACTTCATCATGTCGGCAAAGGCGATAAGCGGTGGCGTTGAGCCGGTAGAGGAGCCATAGGCAATGCCTGTATCGCCATTGGTGAGTGCCGGATGATCCAACAGCTCGGCCTGTTGCAAGGCGCGCTCGGTGGCCACAGTGGCCATAAGTGCCACACGGCCCATGGAGCGCACCATTTTGCGTTTATAATGGCTCGGGCGCTCAAAATGAGTCACAGGCGCCGCCAGCTTGGTATTAAGATCGCTGATCTCACCCCATTGCTCCATGGTTTGCACGGCGTTTTCACCACGCTCCAAGGCAGCACGAAAGCTCGACCAATCATCGCCCAAGGCCGTAATACAAGACATGCCCGTAATCACCACACGTTTCATTATACTAATCCACCATTGACGGAAATAACCTGACGGGTAATGTAACCCGCCTGATCCGAGGCCAAAAAGGCCACGGTTGCGGCCACTTCATCAACACTGCCCATGCGTCGCATCGGCACATGCTCAAGCAGCATCTTGGTATCAAGCTCGGCGGTCATCTCGGTTTCAATCAAACCAGGCGCCACACAGTTTACCGTGATTTTTCGCTTGGCCAGCTCCAGCGATAACGCCTTAGTAGCACCTATAATACCCGCCTTGGCGGCACTGTAGTTCACCTGACCACGGTTTCCGGCAATGCCCGACACGGAAGCCAGGGTAATAATGCGCCCACCCTTGCGGGCACTGACCATGGGCATCACCACAGGGCGTACCACATTATAAAAACCATCAAGGCCTGTGCTTATCACAGTATCCCATTCCTCGTCCGTCATCGCCGGAAAGGCGGTGTCTCGGGTAACGCCGGCATTACATACCACACCATAATAGGCGCCATTGGCAGCGATATCCGCTTCCAGCTCTTGCTTGGCCTGGGCTCGGTCGGTGACATCAAAAACAAGAATATTAACGGCTCGGCCTAAGGCCTTAATTTGCTCGGCTACCTGCTCGGCCAAGGCCAGCTGCGAGCGGCAATGCAGCGTAATATCAAAACCTTGCTCTGCCAGTTTCAGCGCCACGGCCTTACCTATCCCACGGCTTGAGCCTGTGACTAAAATACGTCTGTTCATTGATTTTCCTTAATAAATTTCATCGGATCCGCGGGTTGGAAAACATTAATTTTGGCCTCGGCCAGGCAGTCGCCCTGATGCTCAATGCGGCAACTGAACACACTTAAGCCGGACTCGTCCTGGATCACCTGTTCAACCAGAATATCCAACAGCATGCCCTTGTCAAAGCGCGGTTTATGGCAGCGAATTTTACGGCTGCCAAGAAGAAAACCGATTTTAATATCCCGACTTTGCTCCAGGTCGTGGGCACCGGCATAGGCGGCAATGGCCTGCGCCATATATTCGCTGCCGATATAACTGGGCACTGAACCCAGCTGGGCATCATAAAAAGGGCTATTTTCGCTTATGTGCACCTGACAATGGGCACTGTCATCGTCAAACGCGACGAGCGAGTCTATTAACACCATGGGGGGGCGATGAGCGATAAGCTCTGTCATGGCAATATCACGCATCGACTGCTCCGATAATTAAACTGGCATTATTGCCACCAAAGGCAAAGGAATTACTCATACAGATAGTTGGAATTTTCATTATTGGTTGTTGTAATACTTGAATGGGCGCCAAATCGGCATCCAGCGCATAGCCAGTGTGCCAAGGTAAAGGTGTTACCGATGACGGCACCTGCGCCCCTAAACGCTGTTGTTCGATTAGCAGCCAGCACAAACCCGCTTCTATAGCGCCAGCAGCGCCCAAGGTGTGCCCGGTTAAATGCTTGGTCGAGCTCACAGGCACAACATCAGTAAACAGCTCGGCGATGGCCTTGGCTTCCATTTCATCATTTTTCGGCGTCGCCGTACCATGGGCATTAATATAATCTATCTCGGCTGGGCTTAGCTTGGCTTGTGCCAAAGCCTGACGCATGGCGGCAATAGCACCACTGCCGCTGGGCTCTGGCGCTGACATATGGTGGGCATCCGAACTGGCACCACTGCCCAAAAGGGCACAAGAACTCTCGCCCAAATCGCGCTCGCGACTCATCACAAAGAGCGCTGCTCCCTCGCCTATATTAATGCCATCACGCTCAGCACCAAAAGGCTGGCACAGGCCGCTGCTGGTCGACGCCAGGGCGCTAAAGCCATTAATGGTCAGCTGACACAAGCTGTCGGCGCCACCGCAGATCACCGCATCGGCCAAACCAGCGGCCAATAACCCCTTGGCACTGCTCAACGCCTTGGCGCTGGAGCTGCAGGCGGTGGAAATACTGTAGGCTATGCCCTCTAAACCAAGTTTTTCCTTGATATAGGCGGCGGGTGCATCAAGAGCCTGCTGATGATAATGATAATCCTCAGGCCAGCTGCCGCTTTGTGCTTTATGTTTACGGGCCCGCTCACCGTCGTAAATATCCGCGGTGCTGGTACCGACAACCACGGCGATACGCGCCGGGCTATAACGTTCTTGCATACGCGCCAGCGTCGGCGTTAGTTGTTGCAAGGCTAGGTCTATAAGGCGATTATTGCGCTGTTTAGCAGTTAAAGGAATTGCCTGCACCAGGCCCATATAAGGGTCTAGCTGTTCTGCTTCTTGCTCACCTTCTTTTTCACCGTAATGCAGGCCACAGCCCTGGGTGAGCGGCGTTGTTTCAAGGCCATACAGCGCCTGTAAATGCTGCGCCTTATCCGTGCCTAGAGCACTGACAATGCCTAAATCATTTAACCATGCACTCATGGCTTCACCTCTTCAAAGCGGATCTCGTAGTGATGAATCTTATTGTTCAAGATAATGACCTCAGCGCCATAACGTATCTCCAGCAAGCTGGTGTCATTTTGGCGCAGCTCGCGGATAAGCTCGCCGTCTTGGCGATATTCAATCAAGTGCGCCCCTTTTAAATGCTTATTTAATTGGGCCACAGGCCAATGCACCAGTTGAATGTCGGCCAGGATATAACTTGGGTCCAAATCCTCAGCGGCAATAAAGCGCTGGGCCGTCACGCCTTGCTCGGCCTTGTAGCTAAGAGTAAAAACGGGTAAACCGGCGGCGCTCATCAAGGCCAAACGCAGCTCGCCTTCGCCATTGATGGCCAATTGACTCAGCAGAGCCTGCTGGGTTTGTGCCTTGGTAACATACATACGCTTTTGCCACTGGCTATTTAGCAGCTCAACTGGCGGCGCGCTCAGAGCTAAACCGACCTCGGCACTGAAGGACACCAGGCTCTGTGGCGCTCCTTGCTCCGTCTTGTTGTAACTGGCGCAACCGCTAAGCGCCAACAACAGCAGCAAAACCAGCCAACGCATTAACAAGGCTCCATCAAGCACAATTGCGCCAATACATCCAGTCGGCGCTCGCTTTGCAGCACATAAGGGTTGTTTGTATCCCAGGCATAACCAGCAAGGATAGCGCTGATCATACGACGCACTTCATCGCTTTGATCTGGATAAAAAATCACGTCCTGAAAACGGGTGTCATACCAGGCATTAACGAAGGTTTTAAAGCACCCAACTCCACGTTTAAGCGGGGTAGAAAACTCGCCTTCAAAGTCCGCCTGCTCACCGCGCAAATGCGCATCTACCACGGGCGCAACCAAGGAAGCAGACTTAAGCGCTATGGTTACTCCAGATGAAAAAACAGGGTCTAAAAACTCGCCGGCATTGCCCAGCAAAGCATAATGCTTGCCGTACAGGCTGGATACATCGGCGGAATAGCCGCCCAGGGTTTGCACTGGGTTAACGGCTTGCGCATCAGCCAGCAGGTCAGCCAGATTTGGCTCGGCCTTCACCTTGGCCCAAAGATTATCCTCATTGCTGATGGAAGTATCAAAATGATGAGGCTCGCCCACCACGCCCAGGCTTGCAGTACCATCGGCAAAGGGGATCAACCAATACCAGATATCCCTGTGCTCGGGATGCACGCTGATCAGAATTTTATTGCGGTCAAAACGACTGGCAGTAATGCCGTCTTTAACATGGCAGAAATAAGCACTGCGCGACGGTAAACTGGAGGGCTTATCTAAATCCAATAAACGAGGCAGTACTCGGCCAAAACCACTGGCATCAAGCACAAAGCGACTACGCAACTGGTATAGCTCCTCGCCCTGACTCACCGTCAGCAGCATGCCATCCTCTTGCTCGACTATCGCCTGTACTCTGTGGCCGTAGCTAATATCCACGCCCTTGGCGGCGGCAGCATCGGCAAGCAGCTTATCGAAGTTAGCGCGCTTAATCTGATAAGTGGTGCCGCGACCTGGGCTAAATTTATCGGTAAAATCGATTTCAGTGTCTATGCCACGATAGTGAAAGGCGGCGCCATTTTTAAACTGAAATGCCAAAGCTTCAGCATGCTCGTCCACTACCTTGTCCATGCCGGCCTCGGCGAGAAAGTGCATACACTGGGGTAACAGGCTCTCGCCTATGGAAAATCGCGGAAAATGCTGTCCTTCTAAGACCTTTACCTGCCAACCTAATTGCTGCAACAAGGCACTTGCCAGGGCACCTGATGGGCCCGCACCGATCACTACTACATCCGCTGTATAATCATTATTCGTCATTGTTATTCTCGATACTTAAAGGTGCCAAAAAGTAAACCACCAGCAATCCCAGTAATACGGCACCACCAAATTGGCTTATTGCAGGCGTTTTGGAAAAAATCAACATGGCAAAAACCGCCAGCGACGACAGCGCCGACAAGCTGATTGCCACCAGGGTATGGGCACTGTGGCCGCCCTGACGATAGAAAATAAAGTAATCCACCGCCAGCGCCAACACCAAAATTAACCCCAGGGTATGAAACACGGATATGGTGCTGAACTGAGCAATAATACTGACGATAAGCGCCATAGCCAACCCCAGCCAGGCCGCCATTTTTAGGCCAGGGCGCCAGCCAAAGCTAAATACAAAAATCAGCGCAATGGCCACTGTCGCCAATAATAAGGCGAAGTGAATACCACGATGAAAATGCGCCAACATGGCACTGAGCTGCCCCGGCACATCGACAATCGCCACATAATCATCCTGGGCGCCTAAGGTTTGCAACTGCACTGCACTGACGGCGCTGACATTAAGCAGGGAATAAACCGCGCCATCGAGTTGCACCACATCGCTAAAGGCATCACTAAGTGGGCTACTGATAAAGGCATCATAATCCAATAATACTGCGCTCGTCGGCGCAGTTACTTGGCCGCTAAAGGCCTGCAATGACGTAAATACACCGCTTGCCACCGCCTTATTATAGGCCGCTACGTTCTCTTGCTGACGCGCCAGGCTCGGCAAGGCGCGGCTAAGGCCCTGAACACGGCCACCTTGCTCTTGCAGCCAGGCACTAACTTGCTCTTCGCGCCTAAGCAGCTGCTGCACATCTTCGCCCTTAAGGATCAAGCGCTGCACCGGCTCGGAACCTTGTAAATACATCTGATGCTTAGCTTGGATGTCCATCAAATCAGCGCTGCTGGCATTAAAACTGGCGATGGAGTCATTACTGGCAGGCATACGCCACCAGCTCAACAGCACGCAAAGCAGCGCCAAAAGAAGATAAACCTTACCATTGTGGCGTCTAGCCTGGCTTTGCCACTTAAGGCCAAGCTCAGCACTCGATACTACAGAAGCACGCAAACTCAAGGTCATGGCCACAGGAGCCAGACAAAAGCGGGTAAACACCCAGGCACCTATTAAACCGGCGACCACAAAGATGGCCACATCTTGGAGCAAGACCAAGGGCGCGCTAAGAAAACACAAATAGCCGATAGCGGTTGAACACAGCGCCAACAGCAGGCCGCGTTTAAGAGCGTGAGAATATCGGCCTTGCTGCGCCGCTTTATCCGCCAAGGCATGAAACGCATAATCTATGGCGACCCCAATCAAGGTGGTGGCAAACACCAAGGTCAGTAGATGTATCTCCTGGCGCAGCAATAACAGCGCCAAAAGACCACTGAGTATGGCGGTACTCACCGTCAGCATACTCACCCACAAGGGCCACACGCCGCGCAAGGACAAAAACACAAAAAGAGACAACAAGACAATACTGGCAATACCAAAGCGGTTCATTTCCCATTTGGCTTGGCTGGCATTTTCGGCATTATGAAACAGTAAGCCAGAATGACGCACTTGCACCTGGGGGTAGCTTAGTTGCAACTGGTTTAAAAGCTCATCTATGGCCGCGGCGGTGCGCTCGGTAGCACTGATGCTGCTTACACTTTCATGGGTTTGCGCGAGCAAAATCCACACCGGCTCACCCTGCTCATCCCGGCCTTGTAATTTACCATCCACCAGGGTCATCGCTTGCTCGCCACTGAGGGTACTGACAAAGCTGTAAGTGGCCAAGGACATATCCCGGCTTAGGCTCTGGCTTAACCAGGGCGAGGCAGTTTGTGCCAATTGGCGCTGAAAGTAGTGATTAAATTTCGCCGGGTCGGCAATGGCCTGAGCATATTCAGGGCTCATCAGAGCACCGCGATAAGGCGCATAAAAGTCGATAATTTGCGTTAGCTGCGGCTGCTGCTCTTGCACTTTCAGGCCTGCGCGCGCCAAACCTTGAGCCAACTCTAGATAAGCTTGCTCACTGTTGGCACCTTGCAGCGAAAACACCAGGCGCTGTTGCTGCTCGCCGAGCAACTTCTGCTGGGCCAGGTAAAAGCCCTGAGCCTTATCTTGCGCCTGCTTGTCACCGCTTTGCTCATCTGAAACCGGCGTCAACAAGGCCAGCATATCGCTTTTAATAGCAATGGGTTTGAGCTGCCACAGCAAGGCGATGCCTGCTACCAGCAGCAGAGGCATTAAAGTAAGAACCAAGGCGCGGCTAACCCAATGTTTCATAACTAGTCTTGGCTTACACCGGGCTCAGGGGTTAGGCTGATTTCAGTGGCCGTGCCACTGTGCTCGTACAAGCCAATAAAACGCACCTGCGCTTGGCTGTCCAAGCAACTGATAAAGTGACTAAACAGGCTTTGCAGCTCTTGCGTGATGGGGGTAAGTTGCTGACACGAATATTCTTTCTCTAGCAGGGAGGCCGGTGACTCGGCCTCGCTACTGGTAAAGAACTGCGCCAACTGTGTCTTATCTTGGGCTAATAAGGCTTGCAGCAAACTGCTGTAAGGTCCGCTCTGGCCTTGACGGCGAAATTGGCCATCCGCTTGGCGCTCAAACACACCATCGCCATCAATTTTCAGCAATGAATCTATGGGTGTCAGGGTATGCCATAACAGCTGCTCATCACTTAAAGTAAATTCACCCTGGCTGATAAAGGGTTGGTTAAAACCGGCGAAGGTTTTTGCCTGGCTAAAAGTGCCCTGTTCGCTTTGAACCTTAGGCTCATTTGCAGCTGCGCTTGTCACAAACATAAGCGTAAGCCATAGACTGACTAAAAGCGTTTTCATTACAGTACCTTGGCCAGTTTCTGCATTAAAATCGGCGGCGACACATATTGCATTTCACCACTTTGTTCCTCAACCGCTACTTGCACCGTATAGGCCTTAGTTAGACGCTTATTGGTGGCGACGTCGAAGATCACATAGTCGATTTTTAAGCGTTGTTCGTATTCTTTAAGGTAAGCCTCGACACGTATACGCTGGGTGAACCGCGCCGAGTCTATGTATTTTATGCGCATATCGACTATGGGCCAGGCATAACCCGACTCACGCATTTGCAAATAGTCATAATCGAATTTGCGCAGCAACTCACAACGCGCCACTTCAAGGTAGCGGGCATAGTTACCATGCCAGACTATATTCATGGGATCGCAATCGTGAAAGGGGATCTCTATTTCAACTGAGCTAACCAGCAAGGCATTTTTATTATTCATATAGGTCCCAACGTTGCTGCACTATGTAATCCACCGTGGTGCGCAGTGTCTGCTCCAGTGGTCTGTCCTCAGTCAGGTTATCAAAATAGCGACAAACATCGCTATACATGGTGCGAATATTTGTGCTTAAACCTTGCTCATCCACCTCACCACGATTAATGCGAATACGCAGCCCTTGTACCGCCGCCAACAGGGTACAGGCCAGCACTTGCTCGGTGAGTTGCAGCACCCGCATACAATCGCGAGCAGCTATTGTGCCCATGCTCACCTTATCCTGGTTATGACATTCGGTGGAGCGCGAAAACACGCTAGCAGGCATGGTCAATTTCAAGGCTTCGGCGGTAAAGGAGGAAGCACCGATCTGCACAGCTTTAAAGCCGTGGTTGATGTACTTGCGCTCGTCATGGGCATCGCTCAGGTTGCTTGGCAGGCCATTGTTGTACTTGGTGTCCACCAAGGAGGCGATTTGTCTGTCGGCCAGGTCGGCCAGATTCGCCACCGCGGTTTTCATGCTGTCCATGGCCATGGCGATATGACCGCCATAGAAGTGACCACCATGCAAAACATGCTCGCCCTCGCCATCAATAATAGGGTTATCGTTAGCTGAATTCAGCTCGTTTTCGATAAACTGACGCAACCAAGGCAAGGAGTCCGCTAACACACCAATGACATGGGGCGCGCAGCGAATCGAATAACGGTCCTGCAAACGTTCGGCGTTGCGTGGATGACTGTGGTGATTCAGGTCATCACGGATCCAGGCAGCTACCTGCTGCTGACCGCTGTGTGGCTTCACCGAGAATAAGATTTCATCGAAATGATGGCTGTTGCCCTTAAGCGCCAATGAGCTTAAGGCGGTGATACGGGTTGCCAGCTTATGCAGGTAATTGGCGCGATCAAAGGCCAGACAGGCAATGGCTGTCATCACCGCGGTGCCATTCATAATGGCCAGGCCTTCTTTAGGGCGCAAGGCGATGGGCTTCAGCCCCACCTTGGCAAAGGCATCCTTGGCAGCCATCACTTCGCCTTGAAAATACACATCGCGCTCGCCTACTAAGGCACCGGCCACATAAGAAAGCGGTGTCAGGTCGCCACTGGCGCCCACCGAGCCCTCTTGTGGAATAAGCGGCAGGATTTTATGGTTGAGCATATCGCGCAGCAGGTGTAATAGCTCCCAGCTTACCCCAGAGTAGCCCTGAGTCAGCGAGGTCAATCGAGTTGCTAAAATGGCGCGCGACTCGGCGTGGGAAAAATGCGCGCCCATGCCACAGCCATGAAAACGAGTGAGGTGCAAAGGCAGCTCTTGTACCAGCTCAAGAGGAATACCCACGGTTACCGAGTCGCCGTAGCCTGTGGTAACACCGTAGATCACCCCTTCTTTTTCAAGCAGTCCATCTAAAAAGGCCACCGCCGTATCAATTTTACGCACCAAGGCCTCGTCATTACTAATGTGCGCGACCGCATCAAAGCGGGCAAAGGCAACGATATCTTCTATGCGCAGCGGCTGGGCGCCAAACTCGATGGATTGATTACTAGACACGAACTACTTCTCCTTGTGGCGCACGCTGTCTTCATCGCGCTGCCAAAAATCGTAAAAATTAAACCATTGATAGGGATATTGCAGCGCCACGCGCTGTAACTCTTGGGCATAATCATCAATGACCTGAGCCAAGGCCTGCTGCCGAGTTTTACGCGGCAAAGACAAGGCATCGCTATAATGACTAAACTGCACATCAAAGCCATCACCGCGTCGGGTACAAAATAACCAGTATATTGGGCATTCCAGCAGCGCCGCAAGAATAAAAGGCCCCTGCGCAAAAGGCGCCGGCTCACCAAGGAAGGACGCATAGTGCACCCGCCCAACCGCACTGGTGCTGGTGCGATCGCCCACAATCACCACAAACTCACCCTGCTCGACCTTGCTTTTAAGTAAAATCGCCAGATCCGGGCCCATATCGCTGACCTGAATAAGGTTGACGCTGACATTGGGGTTAATGCGCTGTAAGGTGCGATTAAACTCCACCGCATGCTCGGTAAACACCAGTACATTGATCACACAGTTTTGATGACGCATGCCCAAGGCCCGGCATACTTCCAGGTTACCCAAGTGCGAGCCGATAAAAATGGCGCCCTGGCGGCGGGCCACCAAGTCATCGAACACATGCTGATTCTGATAATGCAATTGCGCTGGGGTAATACGCCCAAGCCAGGCATCAATCTTATCAAAGGCGCTGTCGGCAAAGGTACAAAAATGTTTTAACCCGGTGCCAAAACCAGGCTTAGGTTGACTGGAGTCAAACTTATGCAAACGGCGCCAGTAATCAAGGGACGCATAGCGTGCTTTTCTGCCGCTGACATAAAAATAAAACACCACCACAAACATAAACAGCCAAAGCACTCTGCGGCCAAAGAGCTTATAAACGCCAAGTAAAAACTGCATACCTATGTAGCTGCCGCGCTCTTGGGTTTTTGACCAATGTTGCTCGCTCATATCGCGCCGCTTACCTTTGACCACTGAGCTTACGCCACAGCAATTTGGGCAGGCGCACCAACATGCCGAAAAACAACCGGGTGTGCAGCCAGCTGATCTTGATATTATCGGCCAGGGGCTGAAAATGCGACACCCCGTCTTCGGGGTAAATCACTTGGGTGTCGACAAAACGCGAAGGCGTACCGCGCCAATACATGCGCACCATGATTTCAATATCAAAGTCCATGCGCTTACCCAGCTCACAGCGCTCAAAAAGCGCCATACAAGGCGCCAAGGGGTAAACGCGAAAGCCGCACATGGAGTCTTTAATAGACAGACTCAGGGTTTCTATCCAGACCCATACATGGGTGATATAGCGACTCAAATATCTGTGTTTGGGCACCGACTCGTCATACACGGGGCGACCACTGATAATGGCCTCTGGATTTTCCCGGGAACATTCCACCAGGCGGTCGATGTCCGCGAGACAGTGTTGGCCATCGGCATCAACCTGCAGGGCATGGCTGTAACCGTTTTCATATGCCCAGCGCAGACCGGTTTGCACCGCCCCCCCCTTGCCTTGGTTAACCTGGTGACGCAGCAACGTGAGCTGCGGATAGCGAGGTGCCAACTCATCAAAATAGCGTTGCGCTTCGGCGTTACTGCCATCATCGACCATGACTATCTTGTAACCGGCGCCATACAATTGGGCCAGCACCTGGTCAATAGCATGGGTATGGTTGTAGTTGGGGATGACGATACACAGGTTCATGGCTTAACTCACAAACACCAGGCGGCCACTGGCATGCTGGCCTTTTTCGGAATGATAACTAAAAAGTGCCTTTTCGTTATTTTTCTTCGCCAAATGCAGGGTCACTTCCAGCCCAGGAGTCATCACCACCTGAAATTTCAATACCTCGATATCGGCTATCTCCCCTTCCATGCCCAGATGTTGGCGGGCATACTGCACCGCCCAATCAAGCTGGACAACGCCGGCAAGGATAGGCGCACCGGGAAAGTGACCACGAAAATAATCAAGCTCGGGTTGTAAGTATAAGGTCAGCGCAACCTGGTCGTCCGTTTGTTCAATGGCGCGGACTTGCGGCTCGGTTATCACTAGATCAGACAAAATATTGCTCCAATTGCGAATAAATCAGCTTGCCCTGACTGTTGTACGGCAGCTGCTCAAAATAACGCCATTTACGCGGCACACACACGGCTTCAAACTCCTGCCCCAGCCAGACCTTTAATTGCACAGTGACTTCCTTCGAGGGCACTTGCTCCTTGGCGTCAGTGCTTAGCGCCACCAGGGCACCTAAACGCCCCGTTGGCAGTTGCAGAAGCGCACAGGCGCGCACTAGGGGATGCTGGCGTAAGCGCGCTTCCATACCAACCAGATCGACCCGCTTTTCCGCGACCTTCACGGTTCTGTCGGCGCGCCCAAGTAATAAGAAACGGCCATCATCTAAGACCTGGCCCTTGTCATCCAACAGCCGGATTGGCTCGTCAATCAAGGGGGATTGCAGCACCAAGCGGCCCTCGTCTGTCCTTAGGCTGATGCCAGCAAAAGGCTGCCAAGGCGTTGCCGCCGTCGAAAGCACACTGCGATAGCCTATGCCGCCGGTTTCGGTGCTGCCATAAACCTGCACTACGCCTTGGCGAAACTGCTCGGCCAAGGTAATGGCATCGGCGTCCGCCAAGGGTCCACCGGAGGAAAATATGCGCTCTATCTGTGCACGCTTCGCCACCAGAACATTGTCATCCACAAGCCGGGATAGCTGGGCTGGCGAGGCCACCACCAGCCAACGCTGGTTTTCACTAAGTCGCTTGGCTAAATGCTCCGGGTATTGGTAACTACTGGCTTCAAAAAAGTGACCGTAACGCATTGGCCACAGCAGTTTAAATAACAGCCCATAAATATGCTGGTGCGAGACCATGGCAATAAATGACAGCGACTGCTGCTCGGTACCTTTGAAAGACTGCTCTAGGGTCTGCAGCTCAAGGTTAATGGCATCCCAAGATTTATATATGGCCTTGGCGGGACCACTGGAGCCCGAGGTGAAAAACACCAATCTACCAGCATCTCTGATCATACCCGGCCAATGTAAATCATCGGCTAAGGCAAGATCTGGGCTTAAAGCGTCCACAGAGGTAAAAGCCGGTGGGCAATTTCCTTGTAGATCTCCTGCATACAAGTGGGTGCTCGCTTGCAGGTCGCACAAAGTCTGGGGTTGGTTGTTAGGCGGTAAAATAATATCCACCGGTAATTGCGCCAACGCCAGCAAACGCGCGGCAAACTCTATGCTATCACTGTGATATAACAACACCGAGGAGCCGGCTTCAAGGGACGCATAACGGCGATAAAAACCCTCGACTAAAGCCAGAAATTGGGCGCTGCTAAAAGCACAGCCGTCACGGCTGGCCATGTGCTCACTGAGCAGATGTTTTAAGTTATACAAGCTTGCCCTGCCTTTTTAACCACAGCCGATAGGTCCATTCGCTGGCGGCCAAAAGACCGATAAGCACATAGGCAATAAAGCCGTTATACCAGGTCCACAAAGCCACATCACCAAGCCACACCGTGTAGGTGGCGGCGATACCATTGAGCACAAAAAACGCGCACCAGATCATGGTCACCTTGCGGGTATAGCGAACGCCTTGCTCACTGAGCTGTGGCTCCTGCAAGCGGGCAAAACGCTCCACCATGCTCTGCTTTTGCAGCAAACTCAGGGCAAAGGTGATGGCCATAATCAGGTTCACCATAACCGGATAAAGTTGCAGCCACAGGGATGAGCCACGCATCAGCGCCATCAATACCAAGAGCAAGCCAACGGCAGAGATAGGTAAGAGCCAATTGCCAATAGCCTTGTGGCGCAGCGCCAACAGCACGCGCCCTGTTAATAAGGCCGCCAACAGCCAGGCTACCTGTTGCTCATACCCCCGGCTTAACCCCAAGTAAACCAAGACTGGATAAGCCAGCAGGCACAAGGAGATCAGTGCATTCACTATGCCTTTGAGCATGATTAATTAACGAGTTGTTCTACTTCTTTTACTACGTCCGCTACGGTACGCACCTGTTTAAAGGCTTCCGGCTCGATTTTCTTGCCGGTGATTTCTCTTAGTTTCACAACCAAATCAACGGCGTCGATACTGTCTAAGTCCAGCTCTTCGTAAAGGTTGGCTTCCATACTGATGTCGTCGGCGTCAATTTCAAAGTCATTCTCTAAAATGCCACGTAATACGTCATAAATTTCAGCAGCAGTTTTCATCTTCTATTCCACTATTAAGCGTTGTTGCGCGATTGTTCAATAAACTCGGCCAATGCATTGATAGATGCAAAGTGAGCCTTCGTTTGTTCTGAGTTAGCGTCGATTTTTACATCGAATGCCTTTTTAATAGCCAGACCCAATTCCAGTGCATCGATACTATCTAGGCCAAGACCGTCAATGAACAGCGGCTCACTGTCATCTATGTCTGCTACTTCGATGTCTTCCAGATCTAAGCTGGTAATAATTAGTTGTTTTAGTTCTAGTTTTAAATCACTCATAAATTCGCTACTTGATTATGAAAATAAGTTTCTAAGTGTTTGGTCAAGCCCCGCGACTGCATGCTCATGGGTTCATGCTCATGGCCCTGCCAGGGCTGCGGTTGCTCGGCGGCTATATGCATTGAAAAATGCGCTTTCTTCGGTGCCACCTTATACCAGGGCGTGCCCTTGGTCAGGGTGCTAGGCTTCATGGTGATCAGCACCGAGGTGATCACCGAGGCCGAGGGTAAACCACAGCGCAAAGCGATATTGGCAGCCCCGCGTTTAAATTTTTGCAGTGAGCCTTTGTCTGAACGTGTTCCCTCGGGGAAAATAATCAAATTATTGCCCGCAGCTAGCGAGCGACAACAATCCACCAGCAAGCCTTCGGGATCATCATTGCTGATATAACCGGTGCTTTGAATAACGCCGCGCATAAAGGGGTTTTTAAACAAATGCGCCTTAACCACGCAATCAGCTCTTGGCACAGAGGCAATTAGCACCACCACATCGATTAAACTCGGATGATTGGCAAGGATCAATTGTCCACGTAAGTTTTTAAAAGCATCGCGGTTGTGAACGTGAAAACCTATCACCCCCAAGGTATCCATCACGGCCACAAAAAAGCGAAAAGTGTAATGCACCAGCTTTCGCGCCTTGCGCTGACGCACCTCGGTTTGCCGGTAAATTAACCGCTGCAAAGGCAAGATGGTCAGGCTTAAGATCATACCACCGAGACCAAAGAGGGCAAAACAAAAACCGGTGCCAAGCACCCGCCAACAATAGTTGAGCTTGCTAATCATGGTGTAACCGCCAGCCACTAAGTTCAATGCTTTCTTGCTCGTGCAGGGCCTGTGCTAAACGCAGCGCTGGCACCACACCAGGCTTGGCTTTGCCATCGCTCTGTTCTAGGCGCAAGGTGGTACTCTGGTTTATAACCTCTGGGTTCGTGCTCAGTACTAAGGCAAGGCAATGATCCACTTGCGGCTCATCGGCAAACTCCTGATACAACTCGGGCAAGGTTTGATCAGCATGGATCACCACAACCCTTTCTATCTCCGGCTCCTGTAGCTGAATATAGGCCTCGCACAGGGCGCTGTTAATGCTGTTATTACCACCGGCCAAGGCGACAATCGGCGCCTTGTTATTGGTCAGAATTGATAGCAGTCCGGCTACGGCATTGTGAACGGATAAGCCAAATTGAGTAGGTGATAAGGGTTCTTGCGCTTGTAGTTGTGCCAACAAGTCCGAAGTTTTATGCAGGTCGCCATGGCGGGAGGAGAAAATAATCGGCATCGGCTGCGCATCAGGGTTTACCTTATGGGCACAACTGAGGATCATCTTGGCAAAAGCGCTTAAACGGCGGCGCTGAATAGGTTTGACCCAGCTGACATCAAGCGCAATAAATTCTGACGCCAATGCATCTAAGATTTTATTGAGCTCAATATTTTCTGTTGAGGCTGGCTGCGCCGCATATACGGCCAACTTTTCGACAGCACACTTCATCGCCAAAAGTCCGTTTTTTTACAAGGCGCAAATAGTAATGGATCGAAAAAAAAATAGCAAAAAAGCCGGTACAATTAACCGGCTGTTAAGTCTTTAAATGTTACCGCTTGGCTAATTAGTACAATTTAAACGCATTTTCAGCGATGATGGCCGCTGTTTGCTCACCAACTAGGTGTTTTTTGTCCAATTTAGCCATCAGTGCAACCCCCTGTTCTTGTTGTTTTTGTGTTAATGGCACATAAGGCAAACGCAGTACGGGTTTTACCGCGCCTGTCATCGCCAAAGCCGTGTTAATGGCAATGGGGTTAGGCTCACAAAACAGCCAATTCATCAGCGGCGTAAGCTCGGCGTTGAGCTCAGGTTGAGGTGATTTCAACAAGTCACAAAACAGCTCAGGGATCAGGTTAGTGGCCACAGAGATCACACCATGAGCACCGTGCTGATGCACCGCATCATGGGCTTCATCATCATTACCTGACCAACAGGCGATACCTTGGCGCTCATAGGCGGCAATGCGCTCGTTGCCCTGGCACTCTTTCATACCGATAAAGTTTTTGTGCCGTGCCAATGAGCCGATAAATTCAGGGGTGAGATCCTGAAATGTACGTCCAGGAACGTTATAGATAAAAGCAGGACCGATATCGAGTACGGCATTAAAATGGGCTTGTAAGCCCAGCTCAGAGGTACGGCCATAGTAAGGATTGATCTGCAAGGCGGCATGCATGCCGGTCGCAAAACCGTATTTAGTGGCTTTAATAGCTTCACGGGTGTTGTTGCTGCCAGTGTTACCGATAATCAAGATACGTTCGGCAAAGGTGGCGACGCTATGGGCAATCAGCATTAAATGCTCTTCCCAGTTCATCAGTTGCCCTTCGCCTGTGGTACCGCCAACAACTATGCCATCAACACCAGCGGCAATCTGGCGCTCAACCAAGGAATCAAAGGTTTCCAGGCAAATTTCGCCATCATCGTTATACGGGGTTTTTATCGCCGTGATCACTCGTGCCTGTCTTAATTGCTCCATAATTCCCATACTATTGGCTTCTCTCACTAACTATTTTAACTAGGGTCTGTTTATCTTTGCGGTTTACTTTATGTTCAATCTAAACGCATTCTGATCACGACGCTCGTTATGATGCATAGTCATTCTATGTTCATAGCGAGCAACACAGAGCAGGATGCGTTTAGATGAACCCGTAGGGCAGCGCTTGTAGCGCATTTCTACTGTGTTGTTACATGTTTATGTAGAATACTACACTACACATGTGCCGCCTTGTATAAATTCACTACAAACTGCTGCAGAAACAAACAACAAAGGTCAACAGACCCTAATTTAATCATATTCAAACGCCTATGCCGAGAGGTACGACATCATTGCGTACTAATTTCTCCATTTTAAGGCTTGCAACTTAATCGGGTTTGAATCAAGATAACTGTATAAACATACAGTTATCGATTTACCTATGCATCTTTTGGATTATTTGGAACAATTTTTCTACCGGGAAGATCAGCTTTGCCAACACCTGGGTGTCGACTGTGAGCAACTTGAGCACTGGCAACATCTGTGCATTTTTCCTCAAGCCAGCTATAGCTTGGAAAACACCATTCAATGCCACTCGGTACAGGGGATTTATGACTGTCAGGTATTTTGGCTGTACTACCCTATCGCCATGCAAGATTGGGGGCGACAAATTGCCAAGGCAAAGATAGAGTCGGCCAGTGTTGCCTTTAACCTCTTTGCCCAGCGGGCGATGCAAGCGCTTCACTCTTTGCAAAACGAGGGGCTCTACCTGGTTGACGACTACCTGGAGGATATTGACGAACGCCTCACCCACCTGTGGCAGCAATTTTTAAGCGGCCAATTCGGTACCCAAACCCGACAAGGGCAGATTGAAGAAATTATTCATATGGATGCATTGCGCTACAGTATAGACACGCTCACCGAGGGAATGACGGTCACCGCCTTAAGTGCCGAGCAAAGGCAGCAATTACATCCAATTATGAAACAATTTTCCAAAGCGATTATTGAACCGCCCGGCCATGAGTACAAGCATTCGCTGCGCGCCAAATACCTGGATGCCTTAGTGCTCAAGTATGATTTATCACTAAAACGCTAAACTAAAGCGGAAATTGTCGACCCTTCCTTTACTGATGCACGCACGCCACATACACTAGGGTCTATATCAGTTATATGTTGAAATAATGACGATTTTCCGCTTTTTACTCGTTTCGTTCACCCTCAGCTTGCTGTTTACCAGTGCAGGAGCTCAAGCCGTTCCCGATGCTCAGCCGCTTAAGGTACGCTTTGTGAACCCCGGTCACCAGTTCGATAATTCGACCGGGCTGTTTTGGCGTAACGTGGCCTTGGCGATGGAAGCTGTGGCCGAGGATCTCGATATTCAACTGTCGGTCACCTACGCAAACCGCAATCATATCTTGATGAAGTCACAACTGAACGACGCGCTCAGAAGCAATACCGACTATGTAATAGTGGTTGACGAGAAAAAAGCCATAACCAAACTGATCAAGGCCGATGCCAAATTAGATAAGCCACTGTTATTTATTTATAATGCTCCGCAGGAGCACATTCTCACCACTAAACCAGATTGGCTACTCGGCTATATTCTTCCCAATCATTTCGAGGCTGGTTATAAGCTGGCCCGCGGTCTGTTTGAGCGCGCCATTGAACGTTTTGGTGAAGATGCCAAACTCAATATGCTGGCACTGTATGGGGATCACACTACGGATTCGGCGCTCAGCCGCCAGCGTGGTCTGGAATTGTTTTTACGCCAGCACCCGGAAGTAGACCTGGTATACCATGAAGTGGCTAATTGGTCTGCAGAGCAAGGCTATCGCAAAAGCATTCGCGTGCTTAGTCATATCAAGAATATCAATATGATTTGGGCGGCCAACGACCCCATTGCAGGAGGCGCACTTAGAGCTGCTACGAGTGTAAACTCGGCGCAGTTACCGGTCGTCGGCGGTATTAACTGGGATAAGATGGACACAGATGAACACCTTGAAGTTTCCGTCGGTGGCCATATTTTATTGGGGGCTGCGGCCTTGATCATGTTGCACGATAGCCATATTCAGGGCAATGCTTTTGTTTCGAACAGTAATCTGGCCATATTTGAGCCAGATGCCGAGCAATATCAAATACTGATTAAGGCCATACAAGAGCGCACCCTAGGCGATATTAACTTTAAGCGCTTTAGCAGCTTACACCAAGAGCCCTGGCCCTTTACCCTGCAGAACCTGGCCCTGTGTTTACAAAAAGGCTGTTAACCAAAAACAACTTACCTAAAGATACAAGCCATAGATAGCTAATAAGAACAAGAACAAACCAAAAGGCAAAGCAAAATGATAATGACACCCATCGCAGCGCTCATCATTTTAGGGATGGGTGTCTATTTATACCAGCGCCGTAAAAAACAAGCGCAACTTGTGTATATAGAGCAATACCAGTTTGCGCCGGCGATTGCCGCCAAAGTAAAAAGTGCTTACCCTCACCTCAATGACAAGGATGTGGCACTGGTACTTCAGGGGTTACGGGATTACTTTTATATCTGTCATCAGGCCGGTAATAAAATGGTGGCCATGCCCTCACAGGTGGTCGATGTGGCTTGGCACGAATTTATTCTCTTTACCCGCAACTATCAGCAATTTTGTAAAAAGGCACTCGGGCGATTTTTGCACCATACGCCGAGCGAGGCCATGAGAACCAAGGTGGTCGCCCAAGATGGCATCAAACGCGCCTGGCGTCTGGCCTGTGCCAAAAGCAAGCTGCCCGCGGCTGCTCCCACTCAGCTGCCCCTGCTGTTCGCAATTGATAGTCAGCTAAAAATTGAAGACGGCTTTGTCTACGCCTTAGATTGCAAGAATAAAAAGTCGCCTATGTATGGTGATGGCTATTGCGCCGCCCATATAGGTTGTTCATCGGGATGTGCAGGTGACAGCGGTTCAACGTCGAGCTCGAACGATAGTGTCGGTGGTGACTCAAGCTGCGGTGGAGGCTGTGGCGGCGGCGACTAACACCGCAACCACTGAAAAACTAGATATTATTGACCAAACAATAATTGCCAAAAGCCAGGCGGCTCATGGAGCTCGTGGTACTCTTTGCGTAGTGAGTCAATGCTTTTCAGAGCCACTCTCGCTTGAGCTAACTCGTTATTTTGCGCCAAGGTGCGAACCAGAGAGATTTGCTCCAGTACCTTGTCCAACCCTTGCTGTGACTGTTCCGGCTTCTTATTAAAGCGGGCCTGCTTGGCTTGCTCTACCAAGGTCTCTAGCTCGTCTAAGGCAAGTAACATTTGCCCTTTATCCTCAGCTTTAACCGCTTTTTTAAAGCTGTGGCCCATTTTCTTCATCACGGCTTCAAGATCGACGCTCTGCTGAGCCGTTGTCTGCATTGACGCCAGACCAATAAAAACACCAAGAAACAGGGATAAGACTAAACGCATGGGAGAAACCTCTTAATTCAAACTGCCGCCATTGTACCTCAGCACAGTCTCGACACAAGGGCGCTGTCAATCCCCTTTACACTAGGGTCTGTTTATCTTTGCGGTTTACTTTATGTTCAATCTAAACGCATTCTGATCACGACGCTCGTTATGATGCATAGTCATTCTATGTTCATAGCGAGCAACACAGAGCAGGATGCGTTTAGATGAACCCGTAGGGCAGCGCTTGTAGCGCATTTCTACTGTGTTGTTACATGTTTATGTAGAATAACTACACCACACATGTGCCGCCTTGTATAAATGCGCTACAAACTGCTGCAGAAACAAACAACAAAGGTCAACAGACCCTAGTCATCCAGGGCGCTTGGCCATACATGAGGTTGTGCGTAACTGAGGCGGCCAAGGCGGCTGCCAACATGGTACCCGTCTAATCCCGTTATCGCCACCGTATCTATGCTGTTAAGATCGATATGGCCATCGCTGCACAAGGCGTTGTCACTGACCTCCCCCTGTTCGATTGCGCCAATCAAGATCAGGGTGCCATTTTGTTCTATGACCTGCTCAGCAACCAATTTGACCGAATATTTCAACAGGCTTTGGCTGACGAAAGGAGCGGGACACTCACCGATAAATTGAGGCTCCAAACCCACCGCATCAAATTCACTTTCATGCACGGCGTACTTGGCCGAAGTCTGATGCGCGGCCTGCCAAAAACCACTGTTCACTTGGTTAATGGTATACCAACCCGTGGCTCTTATATTACTGAGGGTATGGCGCTCCACCACATCCGGGCGCATGATCATGGCAACCAAAGGAGGATGCGCCCCCAGGTGTACCACAGAGCTGACAATGGCTAAGTTATGGTTGCCCTTACCATCTGTGGTGCCCACCAGGTTTGCACTTTTATACCCCGACAGGCTGTTTACAAAGTGCGCTCTATATCGTGAGGGCATTGCCCCGAGGTCATCTTTACTAAATTGCATTATTATCCTCTCTATAAACTTTAAAATTCAATGGGTTGTCTATTCCAGTCATAGAAGCCGCAGGGCGGAAGAAAGGTATAATCTGTGCTGAGCTCCCGTAAACGCTGGGCGACAAAATGAGGGGTAAACAACTTGCCCGCAGGCACATTTTTTTGAAAAGGCTTAGACAGCGCACTGTCCGTGGTACCGGGATGAAACAACAAAAATTTGCTTTGCTTGTGCGTGCGCCGGATTTCAATAGCGGCGGTTTTGGTAAGCATATTCAAGGCCGCCTTTGAGGCGCGGTAGCTATACCAGCCCCCCAGGCGGTTATCTGTGATGCTGCCCACGCGGGCACTTATAATGGTGACCACGCATTGCGCTTCGGGCGCCAAAATCTTGCTCAGGTTCGACAGCCACCACATAGGGACTACCGTGTTGCACTGCATCACCTCGAAAAAGGCCGACTCCGAAAATGCAGTAAGCGATTTTTCGGGCTGCAGCTCCTCTGCGTGCAGCATACCGTTGCAAATATAAATGTGTTCAAAGGCCAACCCCTGTTGCTGGGCATCAAGACACCAGTTGGCAATCGCCTGCTCACCGTAATTCAAACAACTGTGTCGCTCACGCGCGAGCCTAGCTCTGCTCACGCTGTGCACCTGCGTCCCGTGTGACTCCAACTCATCGATAAGAGCTCGTGCGATGGCACTCGAAGCGCCTATAATCAGGGCCCTACTCATGTCGCTCACCGATTGCGCACTGCCCTTTGCATGGGCTTGCCGATAGCCAACCCGTTATTCGATGACGATTATTAGCAAAAATGCGATAACAGCAGTCTGCGACAAAACGGATCAACGGCCAGCGCAACACCCTTAACCAAGGATACTTGCCAACCGCCCGCCACGCGGCGACATTGGCATCCAAACCCAGTAAGATCTGCCCTTTGTCATCAAGGGCATGCAAGGTCTTTAAGGCGGCGTGATAGTCAATCATGGGGAAATATGACAAGTCTTCAGCGTTATTTATATCGATAAGTACAAGAACACCCTCGTTAGCGTACCCTTTTAATTTTCTGATCTCGGCGGCACACATCGGACAGTGGCCGTCATAAAATAAAGTGAGCATACATTTCCTCCGTCTTTCATTACGAACAGAGGCCGCCTTAAGATCACCCAATAAAAAAGCCCTTACGCAGAGGTAAGGGCTTGGTGGTAATGCAAATGTGACAAGGAATAATTAGCTGGCGCTGCGCAGGCTCACGTCCTGGCCGTCGGCACGGGTGCCGTCCGGGCGCAGCAGGTTCATATCGTAATCAAATTCATCGACGCGAATAGCCAGCTCACGCTTGCGGTTATAATCAACCAAAGACGCATACTCATTGGCATCGATCACACCGGCCGTCAGAGCATTATCCAGCGTCTCGGCAAAGCGCACGCCTGAGCGAATCTGCTTCGACTTAATAGCCTTGCGCACCTTGGCTAGGCTTTCAAGGTTTGCCAGCTTGGCTTTATAGGCCTGCTCGTTGATATCGTGACCATCCCCCGGCGTTGGTTTCACCAGATGTGTCAGCTGGGCTTTAATGGCCGTATCCAGTTGCGCCTGATGGGCCAGTTCGCGAACCAAATCATCACTTATGGTTGGCATCTTGTAGCCGTACTGCCAGGTTAGGAAGCGCATAAATTTGCGCGTGCCCGATGCTGGGAAGTTATCCAAGAAGGCATGCAATGCCTGCTCCGCTTGTTGCAGTGCCCAGCGGGTCGCATAGTGGAAGTATGGCGCCGCTTGCGCGCGATCTGCGCTGCTGACCTTTTGCTCATAGTATTTAATCGAGGCCATGGCCGCATACATATAGCTCATCACATCGCCCAGTCGCGCCGACAACATTTCCGCCTGCTTTAATTTTCCGCCCAAAACCAACAAGGAGAAATCCGCATACACGGCTAGGCGTGACGACAACTTGTGAACCGCCTTTTCATACTCGCGTACTTCAGGCAAAGACGATGCGCTTGGCGCGGTAAAAGGCAGTAAACCATGTTTAAAGGCACGCAGCGCATTGCCGGTGCTGTAGCCCACGGTTTTACGCAAAATGCGATTAAAGGTGGCATCGGCATCTTTTTCTTGCGAGTGAATAGACTCCACCATGCTTTGCAAGTATGGATGACAGCGCATCACGCCTTGACCAAAGATCATCAGGTTACGCGTCAGGATGTTCGCCCCTTCTACCGTAATGGCGATGGGCTGAGCGACAAAGCCGCTGGCCAAGGTGTTTTGCGGGCCGCGCTGAATGGCTTTACCGGCTTGAATATCCATGGCCGAGTTCAGCACGTCACGGCCGATTTCGGTCATATGGTACTTGGCAATGGCGGTTACTACCGAAGGCTTCAGACCCATGCCCAGACCTTCTGTGGTGAGCACGCGCATGGCTTCTTGCAGGTAGGTTTTACCGGCGATATCGGCCAGCTTTTCCTGAATACCTTCGAACTGACCTATAGCCAAACCAAACTGTTCACGCACGGCAGCATACTCAGCGGCGCCCTTAAAGGACACCTGAGATACCGACACACCTAAAGCTGGCAATGAAATACCACGGCCGGCACCTAAACAGCTCACCAGCATCTGCCAACCGCGGCCGATGTTCTTTTGTCCGCCGATAATAAAGTCCATAGGAATAAAGACTTTTTCACCGCGCGTCGTACCATTGTAAAAACGCACGCCCATAGGGTCGTGGCGATTACCCAGCTCCACACCTGGGTGGGTATTTGGAATAAGTGCACAGGTAATGCCTAAGTCTTCTTTATCACCCAACAGGTGATCTGGGTCTTGCACCTTAAAGGCCAAGCCCAATACGGTGGCGATAGGTGCCAGGGTGATATAACGCTTGTCCCAGGTTACTTCCAGGCCAAGTACTTTCTCGCCTTGGTATTCGCCTTCTTTAACCACGCCGATATCCGGAATACCACCGGCATCCGAACCCGCTTCCGGGCTGGTCAGGGCGAAACAAGGAATATCGCGGCCGTTGGCCAGGCGCGGCAGATAATGATTTTGTTGCTCTTCGGTACCAAAGTGCAGTAATAACTCACCCGGGCCCAAAGAGTTTGGCACCATCACGGTTACAGCAACCGCCGATGACTTAGTAGAGATGGTGGCCACTATGGTCGAGTTAGCATAAGGGCTAAACTCAAGACCGCCGAATTTCTTCGGAATAATCAGCGAGAAGAAACGTTCTTTTTTCAAAAACTCAAGAATATGCTCTGGCAGATGCGTGCCCGATTGAATTTCGGACTCGTCGATCATTTCCAACAGCTCGGCCACAGGGCCATCAAGGAAGGCTTGCTCTTCTTGGCTCAAGGTTGCCGCTGGCACATCGCGCAGCGCTGCGAAATCCGGTTTGCCGCGGTAGATAGAACCTTCTAACCAGACATCACCGGCATCCAGCGCCTCTTGCTCTGTGATAGAAATACTCGGAAGGATTTTTTTTAATTTTGTACGTAAGCTCATAACCAACTCATCTGACCAGTTAATTTCCCTTATTACGTCATAAAAATCGGCTTAGATCAATTGGT
Source organism: Pseudoalteromonas qingdaonensis (assembly GCF_038739665.1). Lineage (NCBI taxonomy): Bacteria > Pseudomonadati > Pseudomonadota > Gammaproteobacteria > Alteromonadales > Pseudoalteromonadaceae > Pseudoalteromonas > Pseudoalteromonas qingdaonensis. The sequence continues at coordinate 43,799 of NZ_JBCGCU010000011.1, forward strand.
CCAACCAGTTTTTTAACAGAAATTTTAAACTTTATTTGCCTCACTCACCCCAAACGCCTGAATTACCGCGATTTGAGCGTACAGTTGCACACAAAAAATAATTTGGCGCTTAGGGTAAAAAATGGCGCTTAAAGCTGTGTTTTGTACCGAAACGGATGAAAATAACACTTCTTGATATAGCTCTAGAGTGAATTATCACTTAAATGACTAGGGTCTGTTTATCTTTGCGGTTTACTTTATGTTCAATCTAAACGCATTCTGGTGAATTTAGCACTAACCTATAAGGCATAATTCATCCATGAAGCTTGGTTACATCGTGCATCCATGCACTCACCTCGCTTAGCTGCGAAGCATTGCTTCGGTCTTGCTCGCCTATGTTCATGGCGAGCAACACAGAACAGGATGCGTTTAGGTGAACCCGTAGGGCAGCGTTTGTAGCGCATTTCTACTGTGTTGTTACATGTTTATGTAGAATACACCACACATGTGCCGCCTTGTACAAAGACACTACAAACTGCTGCAGAAACAAACAACAAAGGTCAACAGACCCTAATGAATAAACAGGCCAAAAAGTGGCTGATAACATTAAAATGGAAGCAAAAAAAACAGCTGCGGCTAAAACTCTCCGCAGCGGGCATTTAAAAGGGTGATTAAATCCTTTGGTGCCAAGGCCAGCTCAACACCGCGCTTGCCGGCACTGACATAAATTCTTTCCTGCGCCAAGGCGCTTTGATGCACATACACGGGCAACCGTTTCTTTTGCGCAAAGGGGCTCACACCGCCGAGCACATAGCCGGTTACCCGCTCCACATCGGCCCCCGCGGCCATGGCCACTTTTTTACTGCCCGCCAGTTTAGCCAAGGATTTAGTATTAACCTGTTGGCTCACTGGGGTAATGGCGACCACAAACCCTTGCTCTGCAGTTTCCAGCACCAGGGTTTTAAATACACAGGCGGCGTCTAAGGCCAGTTTATCTATCACTTCCTGACCATAATTATCAACCTGGGTGTCATGCTCAAAACTGATAAGCTCAAATGCCACCTTATGCTTGGTTAAAAAGGTTACCGCAGGAGTCATAGCCAATCCTTTGTAATAAGTCTTTATCATCAACAGCATACTGTTTGCCGCCGGCTCTTGTCTATGCTCCACAGGCTAATATTAATCCGTAAGCATATCGGCACAGATAGCCGCACAAAAAGTAACGCAACAGGACAATTTAATGTATTGATTTAAACGAGTTGCGCAGATATGATAATAAATATCATTTAGACTTGGATCCCCACGCTATGAACTCATTGTTTAAATCAGCCAAAACCTTGGGCGTGAGCCTGTTATTCGCCTCTGCATTTAGCTTTCAGCCTGCCTTTGCCAACGGCCCAATCGGTGAGCACGTCAATCATTTACAGGAAAACCTAAAAGACTATTCCGAAGAAGTACAATGGATAATTGGCAAGGTTGATACAATGGTCGGCGACTATGAAGCCAAGGGCGCCAAAGCGGTAAACAGCGACGATCTGGTCGAATACTGGGAAGCGGTTAAATTCCACAGCGCCATAGAAACTAACTATGTGCCCGTTTATGCTTCTATTTGGCAAGGCCTTTATGGCATCAAGATGGCCATAGACAACAAAGCGCCAGCGGCCGAAGTACGCAAGCAACAACAAGCCCTCAATGCGGCTCTATGGCAAGGCTTGGGCGCAGTTAAACTGGCGGCGCAATTCCAACAAAAAGGCCTGCTGCAAAGCGTTAAGGCCACGGCCACAGAAACCATGACGCAAAGCGCTACCATGGACGAAATCAACCACAAGCTTGACCGTGTCGTTGCCAAGTACGCTGAGCGCCTAGGTGAGGAAGCCACGCAAATAGTTCATGACACTTACCTGCACCTGTTCGAAGGCGTTGAAGGCACTTTAATTGAGCAAGATGCCAACCTGGTTGAAGAGTTGGAAAAAGACTTTAATGTCACCTTGCCAAAGGCAATCGCCGATAACAAGAGCGTCGATGACGTACGTGCTGTGGTTGTTGCCATGCAAGGCAAGCTGGATCGTGCCAAAAAGCTGATTGAAAAGGCTGAAAAAGCCCGTAAGGACGTGTTCTAAGTGAAACGCAGAACCTTTATTCAGGGTCTGGCCGCCTTTGGGGTAGCCAGCACCTTGCCGCTGCCTCTATCACGGACATGGGCCGCAACCGCCGCCAACCCAGTGTCGGTAGACTCCCTTCCCGCCCTCGAAGGTAAGTTGACCTTGTATCTAGGTCGCGGCGAAGGCGGTCTGTATGAAAATGTCCTGCAAGCCATTCAAGATAAGAACCCGAATTTAGAACTGGGTATTCGTCGCGGCCCTACTGCTGCTCTGGCCAACACCATAGTCGCGGAAGCGAAAATGGGTGTACGCCGCGCCGATTTATTCTGGGCGGTGGACTCCGGCGCCATAGGCTTGGTGACAGACGCTGGGCTGGCACAGCCGCTGCCTGCTGACTTATCGGCACAACTGCAACCTCAGTTTCGCTACTCGGGCTGGGCGCCGGTCACCGGCCGCATACGCACCCTGCCCTATAACACAGAGCGCCTAACTAAGGAGCAGATCCCCGACAGCATTATGGCTATCGCCGATAGCGACCTGAGCATTGGCTGGGCTCCGGCCTATGCCTCGTTCCAGTCCTTTATCACCGCCATGCGCTTACTTGAAGGCGATGATAAAACCGCCAAGTGGCTGAAAAAGGTGAAAAAGAAAGCCAAATCCTATGCCGGTGAACTAGGCGTAGTGATGGCCGTAGAGCGCGGTGAAGTTGACATAGGCTTTGCCAATCACTACTACAGTTTGCGTCTGAAAGCGGGTAAACCCGAAGCCAAGTTAGATCTTGCTTTTACCCAAAATGATGCCGGTTGTCTGGTTAATGCCTCAGGTATTTTAGCGCTGAATAAAGACCCGCTGGCAACCAACTTTATGCGTTATCTATTAAGCGCTGAGGTACAAGGTTATCTGGCCCGTGAGGCCTATGAAATCCCGCTTATAGAAGGCATTAAACAGCCTGAAGGCCTGCCTTCCATAGCCAGCATTTCGCCGCCTAAAATAGACTTAACGCAATTGGCAGACTTGCGCCCGACCTTGGATTTAATGCGTAACAACGGTGTGCTCTAATGCGCCTGCCTGCTTCCTATCCCATGGCGCTGCTTGCAGCGCTTGTGGCCCTAACACCTGTGTATGTGCTGCTCACTCTCGCCAGTGATGCCAGCAATGTATTCGACAGCCATAACCTCGCCATACTAGGCAATACCCTGTCGCTGATGGTACTCACCGTGTTGGGCTCGATCCTTATCGGCGTGCCCCTGGCCTTTATCAGCGCCTATGTGCATGTACCGCTAAAGAAGATGTGGCTAGTGGTGTTTGCCGCGCCTTTGGCCATCCCCAGTTATATCGGCGCTTTTACCCTGTATGCAGCCTTTGGCCCTGGGGGCGAGATCAACCAGCTGTTTGGCATAGTCACGCCGCCCATGTACGGCCTCAGCGGCGCCGCCATTGTTATGACCCTGTACACTTTTCCCTTTGTGATGCTGACCACCCGCTCTTCGCTGCTGAGTCTCGATGCCAGCATGGTCAATGCAGCAAGAACCCTGGGCATGTCCATGACCATGAGTGTGTTTAAGGTGATTTTACCCCGGGTGGTAAACGGTATTGCCGCCGGTGCCTTGTTGGTGGCCTTGTATACCCTGTCCGATTTCGGCACCCCGGCGATGATGCGCCTGGATACCTTTACCCGGGTGATCTATGTGGAATACAACGCCTTTGGTTTAAACCGCGCCGCCATGCTGTCGTTGCAGTTGATGTGCATCGTTGGCTTTTTGCTGTTTTTGGAATCGCAAATCAAAACCGCCACCGAGCGCCATGGTCGACCCTTGATCTTATTCCCTAAGCCCTGGCAAGTTGCGGCCCTGTTCGCCACCTTCGCCCCAGTACTGCTCTTAGCAATTGGCCTGCCCTTGGCTATTTTCTCACTGTGGTTGGCCCGCGACGGTCTGGCCGAGTTCGACTTCTCTATTGCCTGGCACTCCGCCTATGCCTCGGGCATAGCCGCACTGGTGGCTGTGATTGTGGCCATTCCCGTGGCTCATGCGGCGCTCAGCGGTAAGGCTGGTCGTATTATGGAGCGTATTACCTATTTCGGCTTTGGTATACCCGGTGTCGTTATGGGCACCGCGCTCGTCTACGCCGGCCTGCAACTACCCATGCTTTATCAAACTCTGGCCCTGCTGGTTATCGCCTATGTGCTACGGTTTTTACCCTTGGCGGTGGGCTCGGTACGCACCAGCACCGAGCATATGGACGCCAGTTTAGTTAAATCGGCGCGCGTTCTTGGAGCCAGCCCACGAGAGGCCTTTACCCGCATCACCTTGCCGCTGACCGCCCGCGGTATAGTCGCAGGTGCAGCCCTGGTATTTTTAGAATCAATGCGAGAATTAGAGGCCACACTCTTGCTCGGGCCCACAGGTTTTGAGACCCTCTCAACCTATTTATGGCGCGTTTATGAGGCGGGCTACTTTGGCCGCGCCGCCATCCCCGGGCTCTTGCTTGTGGTGATTTCCGCCTGTGGTTTAGCTATTATGCTTTCCGGTGAAAAACGCAGTAATTAAGGATCAAAAATACATGTTATCTGTTAGTAAGTTAGCTATCGATTATGGTAGTAATCGAGTCGTAAGCGACTTAGATCTCTCATTGGGTGAGAGCGAGATCCTGATGCTGGTTGGTCCTACCGGCTGCGGTAAAAGCACCATTTTACAGGCGCTTGCCGGTCTTATTCCGATCAGCGCCGGAGAAATCAATCTTGGCACTTGGCGCGCCACACCAAAATTACATGTGCCCCCGGAAAAACGCCGCGTCGGCATGGTGTTTCAAGACTTTGCCCTGTTCCCCCATCTCACCGTACAGCAAAATATCTGCTTTCGCTTAAAGGATACCTCCTTAGCGGAGCACTGGATTGAACTCCTTGGCCTTGGTGCCTTTGTCGATAAAAAACCCGCCACACTGTCAGGCGGCCAAAAACAACGAGTGGCATTAGCTAGAACTCTCGCTCACCAGCCAGACTTTGTGCTTTTAGACGAGCCTCTATCGAATCTGGATGCGGCGCTTAAAGACACCTTGCGCTGGGATATTCGCAATGCCTTAAAAGCAGCCGGCGTTCCGGCCATTTGGGTGACTCACGACCAAGAAGAAGCCCTGTCGGTAGGCGATAGAGTTGGAGTGCTAAAAGAGGGAAGCATTCAGCAAATCGATACGCCAGAGCACTGTTTTAGCCTGCCCAGCAATCGCTTTGTGGCGCGTTTTTTAGGCGAAGCCAGCTTTATTGCCGGCGACTATCAACACGGACAGGCCAGCACTGCCATAGGTATAGCACCGGCGCAAGGCATAGATTGTGACTCGGGCGCCGTGGATGTATTACTGCGCCCAGATGACGTATTACTGGCACAAAATGGCGATAACAGTAACGGCACTGTAACCTGGGTGCGCTTTGAAGGCGGCAGTCGCCTGTGCGCCGTCGAGCTGCAATGCAATACCCTGGTCACCAGCCGAGTCAGCCATGAGGTAATGGTACGTCCCGGCGATAAAGTGCATGTCTCGCTCAGTACCTCCCATCCTTTGGCGGTGTATCAAAGGCATCAATCATAAAAACCTCACTGGGAGCCTGCGGCGCGAGGTTCCCACACTTTTAAATCCAGTTTAAGTTAGTATGAAAAATCCAATATAATAATTCTCTTAGCGCTGTTTTCTTAGATCATTGCGGCCTTTATTGACAGCTATTTTCTGTTTACCCACGGCAAGGTAAACATTACCTTTTTGCCTCATACCCTGTTTATTTCCTTTTGCTGTTTTGCCTGGTGTAAATCTCATGGCAAGGAAAACGCAATAACCCACCTTGGTTATTTTCCCTTGTTTTGTGCCCTAATCGGTTTTATCGGCATTCCCGCCTATGGCTACAGTAAATTCGGATTTGAACAAGGCAGCAAGATATTCGGCGGATTTTTAGCCTGCCTATTTGCCGCTACCTTGCAGCTCGGTGTCGTCGACTTTGGGGTTAGTGCCGCTTACGCTTAAACAGCTTATATCTTGTTTATCCAAAACATTTTTAACTTTTAATATCTAACTCAAGCCCCGATCCAGGCTCTCCCCACAAACCCAGCAAAACCACTTTTATCTAACCCGCTAATAAAATTACGCCCAAGTTCAGAGGCTTAATTATCAATTTTTGTACCTCAGTAACACAGCTTAAATTAGGCACTATACTGATCTATCTAGCGGGTTTGGTTACAAATTGCTTGTTCCGATAGGGGTATTACATACCTGCTGGGGAAAGCCGATAGGCAAGGAACAAAGTAGTTAGAAGTTTGTGGCCAAACGAATATTCACCATATGGACGCTCAACAATGGGCGCAAGGGTTGAATAGAGGAAACTATGAAGGTGCCTCTTGGTTTAGGAATGTTTCTGACTTACCTTGTTTATCAGGCAGGGCAGACCCCTTTTTATGTGGGTGCCTGGCAACTTGATGAGAACAAAACCCTTGCTAGCCTACTCTCGCAACATGAGATCCCCGCCGAAGAACGACTTATGCTGAGGGATAATATCAACTCAGATATTGTCCATGTCCTACATCAGCATGTCTTTACCACCTACCCCGCCAACCGCATGCCCGAGCAGCTCAAGTTTACTCCCCATAAGGTAGAGATCCTCGGTGACACTACCATTAGAACCACCTATTTTAGTCGCCCCCACAGAGCGGATATCGTTCAGATCCTCACCTTTGAAGGCGATTGCTACTATGTACGCTCAAGCAAATGGCAATTTAAAGAGTATTATTGCCGGGTGGAGTGATGTCAACATAAGCACTAAACGCCCACAACCTCGACCTGGAATTGAGCATGAATCCGGCTCATTTATACCAATTCTGTTGAGTATGTGATCAGATATAGCGCTGGATAAATGAGATGATAACAAGGCGGAATTTTTCTATGTAATTATTTTACATGGAAAAATTCCAACACAGTGAGCATGATATTTAGCTCGCTAGAATGATTAGCTATTTAACTGAATTGGTATTATTACACTAGAGTTAAAGTATCGGATTTTAGTGTGCGGAGGCGAATATGCTTTTAAAAAGGCTCAGAGTATTTACTCTGGTTTTAGTCTGCCTGCTGCTGATCTGCTTGGTACAGGCCGAATACAGTTTCTGGCAACAGCTGCGCCAATGTGTACTGCGCTGTGAGCAATTAACTCAGGTGAAATCAGCCATCCATGATATTCACTACAGCGATAGCGCCGAGCTGCGCCGTTGCAGTTGGGACGGTGAACAGGCCATTTTGCTTAACTAAACCAGCAATTAAGCCACCAGGGACTAAAGCGATTTACGCGGACATAAAAAAGCGCCTTTCGGCGCTTTTTAACTATCACTCTGTTCACTTGGTCAGGTCGTCAAAGAACTTTTTCACGCCATCGAAGAAACCTTTCTCCTTAGGACGATACTTTGAGCTATCTTTGCCCATGCTCTTTTCCAACTGCTCCAGCAGCTCGCGTTGTTCGCTGTTCAAGTTAACCGGGGTTTCAATCACCACTTTACAGATCAGATCCCCCACTGAGCCTGAGCGAACCGACTTCACGCCTTTGCCACGCATACGGAACATTTTGCCCGTTTGCGACTCGGCTGGTATTTTCAGTTTAGCGCGACCGTCTAAGGTTGGCACTTCAATCTCGCCGCCTAGAGCCGCCGTGGTGAAGCCAATTGGCACTTCGCAATACAGGTTATTGCCATCACGCACAAAAATTGGGTGCTCACGCACATTTACCTGCACATAAAGGTCACCCGCTGGTGCCCCATGAGCCCCCGCTTCCCCTTCGCCAGCCAGGCGAATACGGTCACCGGTATCAACACCCGCCGGGATCTTCACCGACAGAGTCTTGGTCTTTTCTACGCGGCCTTGGCCATGACAGCTGTTACAAGGGTCGGAGATAACCTGACCTGTGCCCTGACAGGTTGGACAGGTTTGCTGCACCGCAAAGAAACCCTGGCGCATTTGCACCTGGCCTGCACCGTGACAGGTGTGACAGGTTTTTGGTGTTGAGCCAGCTTTGGCACCGGAACCATCACAAGGCTCACAGCTTACCCAGGTTGGAACCTTGATTTCGACTTCTTTACCACGGACCGCCTCTTCCAAGCTCAGTTCCATGTTGTAACGTAAATCGGCGCCACGTTGTTGACGCGACTGACGACGGCCACCACCGAAGATGTCGCCGAATACGTCGCCAAAAATATCACCGAAGTCACCGCCGCCACCAAAGCCGCCATGACCACCGCCACCGCCTTGTTCAAATGCAGCATGACCAAACTGATCATAGGTTTGTCGTTTCTGCGCATCGCCAAGAATTTCGTAGGCTTCTTTCACCTCTTTGAACTTGCTTTCAAGTTCCTTGTCGCCGGCAGTACGATCCGGGTGATATTTCATCGCCAGGCGCTTATAAGCCTTTTTAATGTCGCGGTCACTGGCGTCTTTGGCTACACCCAGCACCTCGTAATAATCGCGTTTTGACATATCTACCACTATTTTTAAAATTCTACATACACTAAGGGCGCGTCAAGCGATTTCCGCCAGCGCGCCCCGTGTGCAACAAGTGAATTACTTGTCGTCTTTCACTTCTTCAAACTCAGCATCAACAACGTCGTCGTCTTGCTTAGCTTGTTGCTGGCTGCCCGCATCGGCGCCGCCTTGCTGCTGGGCTTTCGCTTGTGCGATTTCCATTAGCTTTTGTGACTTCTCGATAAGCGCTTGAGTTTTAGCATCGATTTCTTCTTTGCTTTCACCCTTAATAGCCGTTTCTAGCTCGGCTACTGCCGCTTCGATAGCTTCTTTATCTTCTGCAGGTAATGCGTCACCGGCTTCTTCGATTTGCTTGCGCGTACCGTGAACCATGGCATCGGCCTGGTTACGAGCTGTTACAAGCTCTTCGAACTTCTTATCCGCTTCGGCATTCGCTTCGGCGTCACGTACCATTTTTTCTACTTCTTCATCGCTTAGACCTGAAGAAGCCTGGATAGTGATCTTCTGCTCTTTACCTGTGTCTTTATCTTTTGCAGACACGTGTAGGATACCATCGGCGTCAACATCGAAAGTTACTTCGATTTGTGGCTCACCACGGCGCGCCGCACGAATACCTTCAAGGTTGAACTGACCCAGCGACTTGTTGTCGGCTGAACGCTTACGCTCACCCTGTAACACGTGGATAGTTACTGCATTTTGGTTATCTTCAGCAGTCGAGAATGTTTGCGACTTCTTCGTTGGAATAGTCGTGTTTTTCTCGATTAGCGTAGTCATAACCTGACCCATGGTCTCGATACCTAGAGACAGTGGGATAACGTCCAGTAGTAGTACGTCTTTAACGTCACCGGCTAGTACGCCACCTTGTACCGCAGCACCTACAGCAACCGCTTCGTCAGGGTTCACGTCTTTACGTGGCTCTTTACCGAAGAACTCAGCAACCGTCTTCTGTACCAGTGGCATACGTGTTTGACCACCCACTAGGATGATGTCGTTTACGTCACCTACAGATAGGTCTGCATCGGCCAATGCTTTCTTAAGTGGCTCGATAGACTTAGTAACCAGGTCTTCTACCAGTGACTCAAGTTTCGCACGAGTCAGTTTCACGTTCATGTGCTTAGGACCTGAAGCGTCTGCTGTAACGTACGGCAGGTTCACTTCGGTTTGCTGTGCACTTGAAAGCTCAATTTTCGCTTTTTCAGCCGCTTCTTTAACACGCTGCATGGCTAGCGGGTCGTTGCGCAGGTCGATACCTTGCTCTTTTTTGAACTCGTCAACCAGGTAGTTGATAACGCGGTTATCGAAGTCTTCACCACCTAGGTGTGTATCACCATTGGTCGCTAGTACTTCAAAGGTGTGCTCGCCTTCAACTTCGTCAATCTCGATGATTGAGATATCGAAAGTACCACCACCTAAGTCATATACTGCAACTACGTTGTCGCCTTGTTTGCGGTCCATACCGTAAGCAAGTGCCGCCGCCGTTGGTTCGTTGATGATACGCTTAACATCAAGACCAGCAATACGACCGGCGTCTTTAGTCGCTTGACGCTGTGAGTCGTTGAAGTAGGCAGGAACCGTGATTACCGCACCCGTTACTTCTTCACCAAGGTAATCCTCGGCGGTCTTTTTCATCTTTTTAAGTACTTCGGCTGAAATCTGAGGTGCAGCGCGTTTTTCGCCCTTCACTTCTACCCATGCATCGCCATTGTCTGCTTTAACAATTTTGAACGGCATGATGCCGATATCGCGTTGTACTTCTTCGTCTTCAAAGCGACGACCGATAAGACGTTTGATCGCAAATACTGTATTTGTAGGGTTTGTTACCGCCTGACGTTTCGCCGGCTGCCCTACTAGCGTTTCACCGTCTTCGGTAAACGCAATGATTGAAGGGGTAGTGCGATCGCCCTCGGCGTTTTCAATTACGCGTGGCTTGTCGCCATCTAGTACTGCCACACAAGAGTTAGTAGTACCTAAGTCGATTCCAATAATTTTACCCATGAATCTTCTCCAACTTCAAAAATCTGTTTAACTGTTTGATGCTTTACTAAATAGGGGTCAGTTTTGCTAATTCAAGCGCGATAACTAAAAAAAATTCGTTTTTTTGAAATTTTTTTAAATTGACCACTCTACAAACAAGGTTTAGGCGTTAAACTGGTCGGACATGAACAAATAGGAATCAGATTATGACTTTTGATCAGCTTATGGCCTTGGTCAGTGAAAGTGACACCCAAACCCTGCAATTCCCCGAGTCATGGACTCAAGGACGCACCGCCTTTGGCGGGCTTTCCTGCGCCTTTGCCCTGCAATCCATGTTGCTGCATTGCCATGACGAGCGCACCCTACGCTCCTTTAGCGCCCAATTTGTCGGTCCCATCGCCCCAGATAAGCCTTTTACCTTGTCCTTTAATTTGCTACGCGAAGGCAAGAATTCAAGTCAATATGCGGCCACTATCAGCCAAGATGATCAAGTCTGCCTAACTGTACAGGGCTTATTTGCTAAAGACCGAGCGTCCATCGTTGAAGTACCCTACGCCCAATTGCAGGGGAAACAGGCACCTAACGCCGATCAATGCTTACCCTTTGTGCAGGGGATGATGCCCAATTTCTTCCAGTATGTGGATTTAAATTTAGTTGCAGGTGGCATGCCCTACAGCGGCAGCGCCCGTACAGATTTAAGTGGCTGGATGCGTTTTAAAGAGCAAACGCAAAATTACGATTGGACGCACTTAATCGCCCTGATTGACAGCTGGCCGCCGTCGCAATTGCAGGCATTTGAGGCGCCCGCTCCGGCCAGCAGCATGAGCTGGCATGTGGAGTGCTTACATTTACCCGAGCTCGATGCCGGCGACTGGGTGGGTGTAGATATCACCACCACGGCTGCCCACAACGGCTATGCCTATGAAGACGCCACCTTATACACAGAGAGCGGCGAGGTGATAGCCCAGAGTAAACAAACCGTTGCCTTGTTTGCGTAGCGCAAAACCTATCATTATCCCGTCGGTGCCCTGGGCACCGACCGTCCATTCGAGTCATCAATAACTGGGACGGCCTCTCGCCTCGGTCTTTACTGCCTGTAACGTCTCCCGAAAGCAGCATTTTTATCATTGCCAGTCACCACTTAGCTGCATTTGTGTAACAATAAGTTACTAGGGTCTGTTGACCTTTGTTGTTCGTTTCTGCAGCAGTTTGTAGTGTATTTATACAAGGCGGCACATGTGTGGTGTAGTTATTCTACATAAACATGTAACAACACAGTAGAAATGCGCTACAAGCGCTGCCCTACGGGTTCATCTAAACGCATCCTGCTCTGTGTTACTCGCTATGAACATAGGCGAGCAAGACCGAAGCAATGCTTCGCAGCTTAGCGAGGTGAGCGCATGGATGCGCGATGTAACCAAGCTTCATGGATGAATTTGACCACATAAATCAGTGATTATATTCATCAGAATGCGTTTAGATTGAACATAAAGTAAACCGCAAAGATAAACAGACCCTAGGATTAAGCGGCTAAAACGGCTATTCTTAACGGATATGTGGTAATTTATCATTTTCGGGAAATCATGCATCTAGCCTGCTCACATTGTGATTTCATTGTTGAAGTTCCAGACTTAGCAGCCAGGCAAGTCGCCAAATGTCCTCATTGTCGCAGCCAAATTAATCTGCGCACCGAAAATAACGATACCCAGGTTGTCGCCCTCAGCCTGAGCGCCATCATACTTTTGCTCAGCTCGGTGTTTTATCCCTTTATTTCTTTTTCCAGCAATGGGCTGACGCAAACCATCACCCTGCCCGATGCCGGACGCATGCTGTTTAACTACGACAGCACCTTGCTTGGGGTGTTTATCGATACCAGTATTATTATCCTGCCGCTGCTGATGCTGATCTTGCTGGTGCCCTTGCATATGGGCTTACTGCGCAGCCTGCCTAAACAGTGGGGACGGCGCGTTTTAAAGTTCACTTTGGCGCTGGAGCTCTGGGTGATGTCGGAGATTTTCCTGGTCGGCGTGTTGATCAGCATGGTTAAGATCATGAGCCTGGCCGATGTGTCCTTCGGGCAAAGTTTTTGGGCCTATGCCGGTTTTGTGATCTGTTATATCGCCACCATAAGCCGGGTTAATAATGAGCGTTTATGGCAGCAGATCAGCCCCTATCAGGACGTGCCGGTCAGCAGTGGTATTCGTGCCATAGATGCGCAACTACGCGCCTGCCATACCTGTCACCAGTTAACCACAGATAAACGATGCCCCAGGTGTCACACTGCCACCCATTTTCGCAATATGAAAGGGCTGCAAAAAGCGGCGGCCTGGCTTATCACTTCGGTGCTGCTCTATATACCCGCCAATGTCTTGCCTATTATGTATACCACCAGTTTGGGCTCTCGGGAGCCATCGACGCTGATCGGCGGTGTTATTTTATTATGGGAAGTGGGCTCTTACCCCATAGCGACCATTATATTTTTAGCCAGTGTGGTGGTGCCTTTCGCTAAGGCCATGGTGCTGGCCACCTTGTGCGTACTGGTCTATCGCCAGGTTGGCAGCCGCTCAGGCACCTATACCCGCCTGTACCAGGTGACTGAGTTTATAGGCAAGTGGTCGATGATAGATGTTTTTGTGGTCGCCCTGTTAGTGGCCTTAGTGCAGCTGGGCAATCTTATGTCTGTGGAGCCGGGATTCGGCGCCATGTGTTTTGGAGCTATGGTGATCTGTCAAATGCTCGCCGCTCATTCATTCGACCCAAGATTAATTTGGGATCCCCCTGAACAGGTAAAGGAAGTGGTTAATGACTAAACCTGCATACATACAAGCCGCAGCGAGAATTTCACCCATTTGGTTGATCCCCTTGCTGGCGCTGTTTGTCGGTGCATGGATGCTGCTCGAATATCAATTAGATAAAGGGCAGACCATCTATATTAAAATGGCTCAGGCCGAGGGTATCATCGCCGGTAAAACGGAGATCAAGGTACGAAGTGTGAAAATAGGCACGGTTGATGCTATTCGCCTGGCCAATGAGCGCGATCATGTCATAGTGCGCGCCCAAATCGATAAGCACTATGATTCCTTGCTCAGCGAAGACGCAAAAATGTGGGTGGTGAAGCCCCGCATCGATGAAACCGGCGTCAGCGGTTTTAGCACCCTGCTTTCCGGCGTATATATCGAATTTGCCCCAGGTGAAAGCAAGGAGCTGGTTAACCGCTTTGAATTACAAGAAGAGCCGGCCCTTATCGGCAACGATGTAGAAGGCGCCCGCTATAAACTCTCAAGCCGCAATGCCGAGGTACTCGATGTCGGCACCGGCGTTTACTTTAAAGGTTATCTTATCGGCCAAATCGAAACCGCTCACTTCGACTGGGAGCAACAGGTGATGCGCTATGGCCTCTTTATCAATGCACCATACGAGAACCTGGTTACACTTAACACAGTTTTTTGGGTGCAATCCGGCCTTGAAGTGAACCTGGATGCCGATGGCATCAGTATCAAAACCGGCTCATTGTCGAAACTCCTAAAAGGCGGCATTTCCTTAGGCATACCCGAGGACAACTCACCCGGCCCCATGGTCAAAGAAGGCCATACCTTTAGCCTTAGTGAAAGTTACAGCAAGGCACTTGAGCAACGCTTTTATGATTTCGACCATTACCTGGTGCAATTTGAACAGTCAATCCGCGGCCTGCGTGAAGGTGCGCCGGTTGAGTACCGCGGTATGCGCATAGGCACAGTAGAGCAAGTTCCAGCCGAGGTGATCATCGACGGCGCCCCAGCCCACTTTGGTGGCACCAGTAACGCCGTGCCCGTGCTGCTGCGTATCGAATACGGCCGTCTTTATCGCGACACCCAACAAGCAAGGGAATATTGGCAATCCCGCGTTGAAGGCTGGTTGGCTCAGGGCCTGCGCGCCTCACTTAAACCCGGCAACCTGCTTACCGGTGCCGTGTATGTGGACTTAGACATGTATCCGGATGCCGAGCCAGCGGTGCTGACCAAACGTGGGAAATATACTGTATTCCCAAGCACATCGAGCGGTATTTCAGCCTTAGCAAACCAGCTCAATGATGTGCTTAACAAGGTGAAAAACCTCAAAGTCGAGCAAAGCCTGTCCCAATTTGAGCAGACCATGGCTAATTATGAAGCTCTGGCTGCGGATATGCGCGCCTTTATTAATGAGCCTGCGACTCGCGCCCTGCCCGGTGATATTAGTAAGGACATGGCCGATATCAGCCAAAGCATGCGCCAGTTCGAGCAAAGTATGGAGCAATTTGAGCTGACCATGGCCAGCTTCCAAAACGGCTCCGGCATGTATCAGGAGCTGCAAAGCACATTACAGCAAGTACAGCGCCTAATGGACGAATTACAGCCCTTGTCCCGAGGCCTGAGCGAGCAACCGAATATGTTGATTTTCGACAAGGAGCTGCCCGTCGACCCTACCCCAAGGAGTAAAGATTAATGTCGCGATTACTTACATTAGTAGCTGCCTGCGCCCTGCTCGGCGCCTGCTCAAGCAGCAGCACAAGTTTGCATCATTATCAGTTGCAAGGCACAAATCAAAACGAGGATCAGGGTTCCCTGTTTAGCCGCAGTCATCTGCAAAGCGAACACCTGCTGCGCCTAAGCCCTATTGCCGTGCGCGGTACATTGAATAACCGCGCCATGGTGATCAAACGCTCCGAGCATCAGGTATACAGCGCCAACTATCATTTTTGGGCCGATGCACCGGCGCATTTACTGGCCACCATGGCGCAGTCGCAGTTGATGCAAGAACTCGATAAGGTAATGGTGGTCAAGGGTGCAGATGTCTATGCCGAGCAGTTGCAGGCCTCGTTTTTCCAGCTCGATGTCAGCATAGAGCAGTTTAATGGTGGTTTGGACAACAATGCGGAAATTGCCGGCACCTGGCGACTGTCTAAGGTGGACGCCAAAGGCAAGCTGCATGTGTTGAAAATTGCCCGTTTTTATCACAGCCAAGCCCTGGCCGAAGATGGCTACGAAGCCCTGGCGAAAGCCTTAAGCCAAGCCTGGCAGCAGTCTTTAAATGAGATGAGCGCCGAGATTAATACTTTAATTTCAAACACCTGATGCAACAATTGCATTGCAGGTCGGGGTTTGTCTTGTAGGTCGGGGTTTGCCGCCATGAATGGCGGTACTAGGGTAACGCAGGAGCAGTTACCTAGCAGGCTGACAAAAGAGCAACATTGGTTAAATTTACCTGTAGGTCAGACTTAAGTCTGACAAGCGAGCAATGCAGGAGCAGCTACCTAGCATGCTGACAATCGGTCCCTTGCAAGGCTAAAGCCTCGCCCACAACACCGACCTACAACTCAATGTAAAAAGGCTCCCGAGGGAGCCTTTTCTATTTGCTTATTGCCAGCTTACGGCGCGGTGGAAATCCGCCACCGACTCTACTTTGGTTTGCTTGGGCAAATCGGCGAATGGCTTATCGGCAAACTTGGTGCCACGCAGCTGCACGTTTAGACGTGCCGCCTCTGGGTTCATCATGGTTTGCTGATAGAAGTCCTGCATATCCTTAAGGGTCAGTGCTTCAACGGCGGCCAGTAACTTGGCACGACTGTCGAACTCAAAACGCTCACGATACCAATCTGGCATCAAACGACTCAGCTCGTCGGTGAGGTTCTTCGGCTGCTCTTTTAGCGCCACAAGTGAGGCATTCTTTAACTGAGCAAAGGTGGCTTCGTCCAGCTCAGAGAGTACCTTGGCGTATTGCACCTTAAACTCATCAAAACGCGCCTGCATCGCCTTGGCATCCTTCACCGGAGTTTGGATATACAAGCCAATACCGGCGTAATCTTCCAATGGGCGAGCGGTAGCGCCAACGGCGTAGGCTAATTGCTCTTCGGTACGCAGCTTATCGAAAGCCACGGTACGGAAGTGACCCTGTAACACGGCGGCAGCGGCTTTTTGCGCATAGCCAGATTGTGGGTGATAAACCATATCGATAATGGCCACATCGGCAACTTCTATGTCTTTTTGTACCACATAGGTTTCACCGGCTTTCGGCTGCCAAGTTTTCGAGCGCGTATACTCGCTGTCTTTTTGTTGCTCAGGCAGGGCCTTGGCAATGCTTTGGGCGATGGCGGCAACGCTCTTATCGTCATAGTTACCAAAGGCGAATACGCGCACATTATTGCGGCTTAGTACGTCATCCATCAAGGCATTAAGATCCGCAACAGTAACACTGTTAGCGGTGGCTATTAGCTGCTCGCTGCCATGGCTGCCAGAGCGCACTAAATCAGAGTACAAACCAAAGGCCTGATAGAAGGGGAACTGCTTTTTGGCATTTTGCAGGCCACGGGTATAGCGGTCTACGGCCTGAGCAAAGGCTTGCGGCTCAACATCCAGCTTCAGGTTACCCAGGGCTTCGCTTAGTAACACAGGCTGTTTATCGGTAAAGCCACCGACACTAAGGCTAAAGCCATTGCCCGGATCCATATTGACCGCCATGCCGGCGATTGCCGCCTCGGTCGATAATGCCGCTTGCGACAGGCTGTAAAGATCGGCCCACAGGCTTAAAAGCACACCGGCCTTAATATCTTGTTGCGCTTGCGGGCTGTTCACATACACCTCAACCACACCCTTAGGCTGCTCACCAAAGTGCTGACTCGGCTGTAACCACACCTTAACGCCATTTTTATCATAGCTGATGCTAGGCTTTTGCTCTGTATTAGCGGCGGCGGTTTTGATATCAAAATGCTCTGGCAATAGGCGGTTTACGCTTGGTAGAGCCAGGGCAAACTGGCTCGGCTGCTGCCAGCTTGCTTGCTCTTCGGCGCTGATGTCTTCGATGCGGTATTCGCCATCATAGAAGTGCAGCTTGCTGTCGGTTTGCTCGCCCTTAGACACATACCAAACGCGCAGGGTATCGGCATTTAGCTGATTTAACACCTCATTAATAGCGCGCTCGTTAAACTCGGCGTAATAATAAGGCGCGTTAATGGCATTATTAAGCGGGTAATCCTGCATGCTTTGCGTCAGTGCCGACACATAACCAAATTCGTCGCTCTTTTCCAGGAACTGGAACTGGTTGTTTAGTGAGGTGCGAATTTCGCTAAAGTACTTGGCGTCTACACCATTGGCCTTAATCAATTCGATATAACGCATAATGGTGGCGAGAATTTCTTCGCGATTTTGCATGCCGACATCGGTCAGCTCAACATTCACATTCAATTCGCCATAGTTGCCATACTTGTTGTAGGAATCCGACGCGCTTAGCTGTGATACCCAACCCTTATCACGCAGGATTTGCGCTGGGCTGCCCGGCATTTCATTGCTTAACAGGTAAGAAACGAAACGGTTAGGCTTGTAGGCAAAATCGTCACGGTTGTTTTCAATAATAAAATCAAGTTTTAGCTGTTTTACGTCTTCGTTTGGCTTGTAGTGTACACGCTTGCCGCCAACGTTTTCGTAGTTCAGTGCATGGGTCACGTCTGGCTTGTCGATACCCTTGTTTTTAATATCGGCAAAATACTGTTTCGCTAGCTCACGCATTTCATTAAGGGGACGATTTGAGATCATCGCCACCTTCATAATGTTTGACGAATAATAGGTATTGTAGAAATCGACTGTTTCCTGATGCAGCGAGCTGCCTTCTTTATCGCCCAGGGTTTCAAGGTTACCGATAAGGAAACGGTTGGCCGGGTGCTCACCCATCATTTGACGAGCCAGTTTAAACTGACCAAAGAAGTCCATTTCGCGGCGCATTGACCACTCGGCGTTTACCGCGTTTTTCTCTTTGTCTGTATATTGCGGGTACAGCTTAGGCGATTTAAAGAAGTCGCTAAAACGGTCCAAAGCTTCGCCGTAGGCATCGTTATTCACCTTAAACATATAGTTGGTGATATCCAACCAAGTATAAGCGTTATGGGCACCGCCGTTTTTGGTCATAAAGTCGCTGTAACCTTGAGTGTCTGGGTAGCGCTCGGTGCCAAGAAACAGCATATGCTCTAAATAGTGCGCCATGCCCTGCTGCGTCATAGGGTCGTGCAACAAACCCACACCCACACTTAAGGCCGCCGCCGATTTTTCCGCACTCGGATCTGACACTAAAATCACTTCGATTTCGTTATCGAGTTTTAGAGTTTCATAAGAACGCTTATCGTTAGGGCTTACTACTAGTGTGTCTGGAACAAGTTGGGGGGCTGTGCTATTAGGTGTTGAGGTTGCGCTGCAACCAGCCAACACGGCCAGCGCTAGCGCGCTAATGACGATTGTTTTCTTCATTATGCTGAATCTTATTGATAAATATTACCCTTCATAATCAAAAATCACCGTTGAAAATGCAATAAAAAAACACCTAAGTTTGTAACAGATTATGAAAGTCTTGTACGCTTACTAGGGTCTGTTTATCTTTGCGGTTTACTTTATGTTCAATCTAAACGCATTCTGATCACGACGCTCGTTATGATGCATAGTCATTCTATGTTCATAGCGAGTAACACAGAGCAGGATGCGTTTAGATGAACCCGCAGGGCAGCGTTTGTAGCGCATTTCTACTGTGTTGTTACATGTTCATGTAGAATAACTACACCACACATGTGCCGCCTTGTATAAATTCACTACAAACTGCTGCAGAAACAAACAACAAAGGTCAACAGACCCTAGCCATGAATTGTAATAACTATGCCATCCGCATGGTGTTTTTGAGAATTTAATACCAATTCTGTTAAGTATGTGATCAGATATAGCGCTGGATAAATGATGTGATAACAAGGCGGAATTTTCTTATGTAATTATTCTCCATAATAAAATCCCAACGCAGTTAGCACGATATTTAGCCCGCTAGAATGATTAGCTATTTAAGTAAATTAGTATCAGACCTAAGGAGTCTTATTTTGACCAGCCAGCTTATATTTGCCCTGTTTGCCCAGGTGCTACTGACCTTGATAGTAATGGTAATAATGGGGCGCCGCCGCTTTGCTGCAGCGAGAAACAAACAAATACAGATGCGCCAATTTGCCACCATGGAACTTGGCTCAGCGCCAGAGTCGGTGCAGGTGGCCGGACGAAATTTTATCAATCAATTTGAAATCCCGGTGCTGTTTTATGTGGCCGTGCTGTGTGCCCTTGCCACCAACACTTCGGGTTATACCTTTGTTGCCCTGGCCTGGTTGTTTGTATTGACCAGGGTCATTCACAGCGCCATCCACTTAAGCACAAACCACCTGCGTAGCCGCTATTTTACGTTTTTAGCTGGCTGCCTGGTGGTTTTGGCCATGTGGCTGACGCTGGTTTGGCGATTAATCTAGCGCGCAGTACGCCGGCGTAATGCCACTAACAAGGCCAATGGCGCAAACCACCAAGCGGCACCGGAGTCAGAGTCTGAGTCCGGCTCCACTTCATCGATCAGGGTATTTTCAACCGGGGTAAGATCGATTGCCGAATTAGGGTCGTTATCAATCACAATAATGTCGTTGATCATCACCAAATTGGCACGTACCGCATCTTCGCCTTGATTACATTGCTGTTCACTGTAATCCACCATGGGGATCTCGCCACAAGTCTGCAGCGCGTTAATGGCATTAACCACCTTCATGCCCTCGCCAATAACCTGACCGAACACAGCAAAACCGCCGTTTTGCAGATCTAGGTTGGCACTGTTGTCGCTCATATTGAAAAACCACTGGCTGGTCGCACTGTTTACCTTGCCGCCAACCTTAGCCATGGCGATGGTGCCGGCCACATTGGAAAATACCGGCTCATTTATGATGGGTGTCTGCGTAACAATGGGTTCGGCCTGCTCATCAAAGCTAAAACCGCCACCTTGGATAATAAAGTCCTCAACCGAGCGATGAACATAAGTCGACTGGTAGTCGCCACGTTCTACATAACCAAGAAAGTTGGCCACAGTGGCGGGTGTTTGTTGATCGAAAAGATTGACCTGAAAACTCCCTTGTGAAGTTTGGAACTCAACTATGGTGGCATAAGCCTGTGTGCTCAGGGTTGCAGCGGCGATTGTCAGGCCTGTGGCCACACAACTTGCTAAACGGGTTATAGCGCGCGAAGATTTCATAATAATTCCTTGGTTATCTTTTTTGCCTACCTTAGCGCCCGCAGCTTCCTTTCTCCATGACTAACTGAGCGCAAAAACAAATTGATACTTAAATGTAAACAAGGGTTACATTTGCCTCAGGCTTCTATAATAAAAAGTTATAGAAACTTTAAAATATAAAACAAATCGAGCTTATCAAACCCGCTGCAATTGCCTACTATGGTGCTCACGATTTCAGCAACTTTTGGGCAGTTACCATGAACAAGAATAATAATGTCATTTGCGACTTTGGTGTGCATAAGGGCGAGTCTTATAAGCAACTCCCCGCTTGCTTCCTCAACTGGATGATAGGCGTAAACCACCAAAGGGCAGATATCGCCAAGGCCGAATTACAACGTCGTGAACAAGCGGTACAGCAGCAGGTTCAGGCCCAGAGCCACTAAGATATAAGCTCTTGGCCAGCCAAAGTCAGCCAAGAGATTAGAGTAAATAACCTAATTAGCCTTTATGCTAATGAAATCTTCATAAAACTACATTAAGATCGGCGCACTATTTAGTTCAAGGGAGTTCTATCGTGCGCCTATTGTTTTTAGTTTCAGCCGTTTTTCTCGGCGCCTGCACACAATCAAGTAACATGGATGTCGCGCCAGACGCGCCCGCCACAACTCAATATCTCACCGTTTTGCATACCAATGATCATCATGGCCGTTTTTGGCCTAATGCTCAGGGTGAATATGGTATGGCCGCCCGCGCCACGCTGCTGACACAATTACGCGCCCAGGCAACAGAACGTAATGATGCGGTGATCTTACTTTCCGGCGGCGATATCAACACTGGCATTCCCGAGTCAGACTTACAACAAGCAGAGCCGGATTTTAAAGCCATGAGCATGCTCGGCTATGATGCTATGGCCATAGGCAACCATGAGTTCGATAACCCATTATCCGTGCTGGCTAAACAGCAAAAGTGGGCGAATTTCCCGTTGTTAAGCGCCAATATTTTAAATAAAGACAATGGCAAGCATGCCTATCAGCCTTATGTAATGCTGAATAAACAAGGGCTTAAAATTGCCGTGTTTGGCCTTACCACCACGGATACGGCAAAAATAGCCAACCCGGACTTTATCGGCGCCTTCGACTTTATCGACCCCACCAAGGCGACCAATGCTATTTTGGCGGATATGCAGCGCCAGCAAGCGGATGTGATCATCGCCGTCACCCATATGGGCCATTACGCTAATGCCGATCATGGCATCAATGCCCCAGGTGATGTGACCTTAGCACGACAGCTCGCCCCTGGCGCCATAGACATGATAGTCGGCGGCCACTCACAAGAGCCCGTGTGTATGCAAGACACCCATGTTACGGTTGCCGATTATCGCCCCGGCATGGCTTGCCAGCCAGATAAGCAAAACGGCATCTGGATTATGCAGGCTCATGAATGGGGCAAGTATGTGGGCGAGGCCCGCTTTGCCATCGAAGGTGAGCAAGTAACCCTGCTTAGCTATCAGCTTCATCCTGTAAATCTAAAAGATAAGCAAGACCAATGGGTTGGCAAGTATATTGAGCCCGACCAAAACATGGTGAACTTCCTTACTCCTTATCAAACCAAGGGCCAGGACAAGCTAAGCGTTACCTTAGGGAGTACCCAGGTGCGCCTTGAGGGCGATCGCAACAAGGTGCGCTTTATGCCTACCAATCTGGCGCAAGTGATCACCGAAGCGCAAAAACAGCATGTAAAAGCTGATTTTGCAGTGATCAGTGGCGGCGGTATTCGCGACTCCATCGTCGCCGGTGAAATTAACTATAAAGACATTCTGCGCGTTCATCCGTTTAAAAATCGCATCGGTTATATCGACTTTAGCGGCCAGGATGCGCTGGCCTATATTCGCAAAATAGCGGCCTACCCTGCAGACTCTGGCGCCTATGCTCATTTCAACAATGTTACAGCCATCTGCGATGGCGGCACATTAAGGTCGGTACGCATTAACGGTGAGCCGATTAAGGCAGACAAGACCTATCGTATGAGCATTAACAGCTACAATGCCGCCGGTGGTGATGGCTATCCAAGGCTTAATAGCGACCCGCGATTTGTCGATAGTGGCGATGCCGATGCCAGCGTTTTAAGCGCTTATGTGCAACAGCACAGCCCACTTGATGCCATTGAGGTGCCCGCAGCCTTTACTTGCCGATAACCTCAAAGGCCGAGGGATCTGTGATACTAAGCCCATAGTGATGGATGCGTGAGCGCGAGCCTTCGCCATGGGCTTTAGGCGGGAAGTAAGGGTCTTTTTGCTCCCCGTCCTCGCTAAAGGCTTCATCTAAGGCGGCGCGAATTTCGCTCAGGGTTTTCTCTAGACTATTGCTGAAGTTTGGACGCTTACGAATGGTGTGGCCTAATTCAATCAGGCGTGAAAAATACTTGTGCGCCAAATCCAATAGCTCAGCCGGCACATCTTTATTTTGATTTAGAGTCACACTCGGGTGCTCTATGGCAAACTCCAACAACGCCAGATAAAAACACAGCGGCTTGTTGGCCAAGGTCACACGCACCCCATGCTCGCCATAACGTATACTTTTGTCGGCCAAGTCCAGCATCAGACTCTTTTTCTCCACTGTGGCTTCTGGCTCCTCTGCCAACACCTGCAATTTAGCTTCCATGGCCTTAAACCAGGGCCAAATAAACAAAGCCGCCAATATGCTCAAAAACAGGGGTAAAACGCTAAGCCCATGATGCAGCGCCATGGGCTGCAGTGAATAGCCTATACTCAGCTCCCCCGCTCCGGGGCGCTGCAACAATAAGTGCTTTGTCGGCGCCGTAGAACTGACGCTTGTTGTGCCAATTTGTTGTAATTGCAGCGGGTAATCTTGTGCCTGCAAATGAGTATTGAGTTTCTCTATATAGGCTTGGGTGCGCTCAACATCGGCGGGCACTTCCAATAAAGGGTACGCCAGGCCAATATGGCTGCTATCTAAGGCGATGCGTGTTTTCAACTGCGCCAAAGCCTGTGTCTGTCCTTGCTGCCAGCTCCCCAAAGCGCCCAGGTAATAAGCCAGCATACTGATAAATAAGGTGCCCAAGGCAAACAAGGTGATCGCCTTTTGCGCATTAAAGCTGCGATTGGCAAAACGTCGGCGCAACAGCGATACCACTAAGCGTCTGGTACTCATTGCTCCGCTCCTATAAATTGACCACCACCTTGCTGACACAACCAATAGGGTTTGGCGCCATTGAAATAACTGGACTCACGCCCTTGTGCCAGACCCATCAGCCTGGTTTGAATGGCGCAGGCAAGATCCGGATTATCCGCAGCCCGTTTCAGATACCAGTGACTCCCACTGATATTACTGCCAATGGCGGTTATATAGTTCTCGGAAAAGCGCTGAAGGTCTGATTGCTGCCAGTAAGAAGAGATAATATCCAATTCGCCCTGAGCCAGCTTGTCACGCAGCGCATCATGGGAATTTACAAAGGTGATATCCAGGCTATCTAGGTTAATATCAAGGTCTTTAAATACCTGTTTGGGAATAATATGCCCCGAGCGACTGGTGGGATAGTCGATAAGTCCGATACGCTTATCGAGAAAATAAGCCTTCTCCAGCTTTGGCTTTTCATGACTGCCAATAAAGTAAGCTGTGTAACTGGGGTAACCAATCAGCGGCGTATAGCCATAGGTATTGCGGGCATCAAAGGCGTGGATCATATTGTCCTTGGCCAAAATCAGGTGCGCCAGGCCCTTACCAAGAAAATGCACCTCGTATTGAGACGAGCCGCTCCAATAAGCAAAGACCTCACCATATTGTTTTGAGACTACCTCATCGACACAAAGTTGCTGCGCCAGCTCGCTGGCCAGGGATTGACTGGGCGCAAACAAAGTCAGTCTGGTTTTATTCCCCACGCTCAATGTATTACAGCTATATGAGGTAGAAAGCACGGGTTCAAGCAGGGGCAAGTGGGCGCTCAGGCGATACTGACCGACAAGATAACTAATTAAGCCAACAATGGTAATAGTTGTTAATACCAGCGCGCTGTCACGCCAGCGTTTGATCGATTGCAACGGACTTTATAGCTTATTGAGATTGCGTTGCAAACATTTCACCAGTTATTATTACTTATTGCAATAGGTAATTTTATTCATATCTTTTAAGTTATTGTTTTAATAGATTTATTAACAAGTAATTATGAATCCCGTTAAGTCCTTTTTTTTCACTGTAAAAACTCGGAAAATTTAACTCACAGGGCAACTATGCAACGTGAAAACAACAATGGATTTACAGCTCATTCGCCGCTCATTTAAAGCCGTTTTAATGGCAGCTTTGATGATGGGCACAACTTTTGGGATAAGTTTTGGCAACCAAGCTTGGGCTTGGGGGGCAAATGGACACCGTATTATTGGTGCTATCGCTGAACAGCATTTAAGCGCCGAAGCAAAAGCCGAGGTCATGGCTATTTTAGAAGGACAGAGTTTGGCAAGGGCCAGCACCTGGGCCGATGAAATGCGCTCTGCCCCCGGTCAGTTTTGGCAACGTCAGTCATCGCGCTGGCACTATATTAATATCGACTCACAACAAGCATTTTTAAACACAGAACATCAAGCCCATAGCGACAAGGCCGATATCAAAGATGCCTACAGCGCTATTCTCACTGCCATAACGGCGCTTGGCAAAGCGGACACCAGCGCCGCCGACAAGCAATTTTATTTACGTTTTTTAATTCACCTTATTGGCGATATTCATCAGCCCCTGCATGTAGGCCGCAGCGCCGACCGTGGCGGCAATCGCATCAATGTCGAATTTTTCTCGCAAGTGACCAATTTACACCGTCTTTGGGACACACAATTAATCGAGTTTCAAAAACTGTCATATTCTGAATATAAAGATTTTATATGCTGTACCCAGACCCAAGTCGTGCAAAATCAAACTGTTGATATTAAAGCCTGGCTACTGGAGTCGCATCAGCTGGCAAATACCATTTATGCCCAGGGCGATGAGCAGTTAGGGTACGAGTATGTCTATCAATACCAGACAATAGTAGAACAACAACTGCGTCGCGGTGGTTTACGCCTGGCGGCGCTGTTAAACCAGTTATACTAAGGAACCGCGGCCTAGCCGCACAAAAATAACTTTCGGCCTATACTTTGCGGCTGATAATAATGAATTGTTTAACTAGATAAACTTAACACGGGAAACAACAACATGAAAATGCAACTTAGGAAAACGGCCATCTCTGCTGCTATCGCAGCAACCATGGGTGTATCCACTGGTGCTTTTGCAAACGAAACGTCATCATCAATTAAAGGTCAGATCACTGGCCCTGCTGGCAACCCTGCTGCCGGTACTGTGGTGACCATTATCCACCTACCAACGGGTTCATCTAAAACAGCCGTTGTTAACGACGCTGGCTACTTCAGTGCCAAGGGTCTGCGCGTAGGTGGTCCTTACAACGTGATCATCGACTCTGATAAGTTCGAAGATCAGTTGATCGAAAACGTACAGCTGTCACTGGGTAAAGAATATCCGGTAACCGTACAGCTACAAGCAAAAACCGATATGGAACAGATCGTCGTAACC
Organism: Pseudoalteromonas qingdaonensis; assembly: GCF_038739665.1. NCBI lineage: Bacteria > Pseudomonadati > Pseudomonadota > Gammaproteobacteria > Alteromonadales > Pseudoalteromonadaceae > Pseudoalteromonas > Pseudoalteromonas qingdaonensis. The sequence continues at coordinate 69,942 of NZ_JBCGCU010000011.1, forward strand.
GGTCGTCCTATTAGTTCATTTTCTGGCGGTACCGGCCCATCTGCTACCTTCACGCAAGAAGACTTGGAAACTGCACCAGCCATCAACCGTGATATTAAAGATATCGTTCGTATCGACCCGCGCGTATACGTAGACGAAAGCCGTGATGCCATCCACTGTGGTGGTGCTAACCCACGCTACAACAGCTTAACCCTTGATGGCGTGCGCATGAACGATAACTTCGGTTTAAGTTCAAACGGTTACCCAACGGTACGTCCACCTTTCTCATTCGATTCAATCGAGCAGGTTGCCGTTGAGATGGCCCCTTTCGATGTTCAATACGGTGGTTTTACCGCTTGTAACATCAATGCTGTAACCAAGTCTGGTACTAACGAAATCCACGGCGGCGTATTCTTCGATTACACCAATGACTCTATGAAGGGTGATAAAATCGAAGGTAAAAAATACGACAATGGTGATTACAACGAGAAACGCTACGGCTTCAACGTGGGTCTACCGCTACTAGAAGACAAGCTATTCCTATTCACTTCTTACGAGAAGCTTGAAGGTGTTGCCCAGTTTAACTACGGCGCCCTGGACACAGGCAGTGTAAGCGCAGCTGACTTGGCACGCATTCAAGATATCAGCCAACGCGTATACAACTATGACGCCGGCACAACACCTGCCAGCTCTCCGGTTGACGATGAAAAAATCTTAATTAAGCTAGATTGGAACATCAATGATGAGCACCGTGCCAGCTTGGTATACAACTACAACGATGGTTATACCCTGCAACAATCAGATACTGGCAGCACGCGTCTATCGCTAAGCAACCACTTCTATGAGCAAGGTGCCGAGTTCACCTCTGTCATAGGTTCACTATACTCAGACTGGAGCGATAACTTCTCGACCGAACTTCGTATCGGTAAGTCTGAGCTGGACGCACGCGTAGAGTCTCTTGACGCAGCCTCTGGTTTTGGTGAATTCCAAATCAATACAGCAGATGGCGGTACGGTTTACATTGGTCCAGATGACTCACGTCATTCAAACGACCTTGACTACGAAACCACCACTTTCAAGCTAGCGGGTACTTATTACCTTGACCAGCACACCCTAACCGCAGGTTATGAATACGAAGAAATCGACGTATTCAACATGTTTATGCAGCACACTCAAGGTGAGTTCCGTTTCGATTCAATCGACGACTTTGAAGCGGGTCTAGCTAGTCGCGTTGAGTACAATAACTCGGCTGGTACCAACAACCCAGCGGACGCAGCGGCGAAATTCTCATTCGCGCAACACACCTTCTATATTCAAGACCAGTACGCATTTACTGACCTAGATGCAACCTTGACCTTTGGTGTTCGTTACGACAAATACACCAGTGACGATAACCCGAACTACAATGCCAACTTCGAGAATCGTTACGGTTTCTCTAACCAGCAAAACCTAGATGGTATTGACCTGGTTCAACCACGCGTTGGTTTTAACTGGTTTGTTGATGAAGCCCTTGAAGTACGTGCAGGTGTGGGTCTGTTCTCTGGTGGTAACCCGAACGTATGGGTATCAAATGCCTACTCAAAAGACGGTGTAACCAATATCTACACCCGCTTAAGCGATGTTGACCTGTTCAACACGCCAATGACCAACTTCGACGGCGGTGCACCGGGTTATGATATCCCGCAAGCCCAGTATGATCAGGTAGCCAATACGCCAATCGGTCTGGGTGATGGCACAGTTAACGTCATCGACCCTGATTTCGAAGTGCCTTCTGAGTGGAAGTACTCAATCGGTGCAACATACACGTTCGAAAGCGAATACGTGCTAAGCGTAGATCTACTGCATTCACGTAAGCAAGACTCTGCAATTCTAACGGATCTAGCACTACAAGACAGTAGTAACACTACCTTTGACGGTCGTCCTATCTATGAATCACTTGAAGGCCGTGATAGTGAATACATGCTTACCAATGTCGATGGTGATGATGGTGAAGCAACCATACTTTCTGCTGCCATCAGTAAGAGGTATGACAATGGTATCGACTTCAGCTTCGCGTATTCTTACACCGACTCTGAAGACGTAAACCCTATGACCAGCTCGGTAGCTGGCTCTAACTACGGCAACCTGGCGACAACCAACCCTGGTAACCCAGGCGTACATACTTCAGACTATAATGTACCGCACCGCTTTACCTTAAACCTTGGCTATACGCACGAGTTTATCGATGGTTACGCGACGCGCTTTAGCCTGTTCGGTCAAGCAAGTGAAGGCCTGCCTTACAGCTATACCTTCGCAGGAAGTAACAGAGACACGGGCGCTCAGGGTGATGCCTTGTGGGGTGACGAAAACGCGAACGGCGGCCGCCAATTGCTTTACATCCCTCTTGAGAACGATCCTAACGTAGTTTACGGCGAGAACTTCGATCTAGCGGCATTTAATGCCTTTATCGAAGAAGAAAATCTGAAGCGTGGTTCTATCACAGGTCGTAACTCAGAAAATGCCGATTGGTTTGTTAAGTTCGACCTAAAAGTAAGCCAAGAGCTTCCTGGCTTTATGGAAGGTCATAAAGGCGAAGCCTTCTTCGTTATTGATAACCTGACCAACCTGCTTAACGACGACTGGGGTACATACGAAAAAGGTTCATTCGTAGGTAACCGTCTAGTCGAAGCCAGCCTAAATGAGAATGGCCAGTACGTTTACCATGACTTCAAGCCTAATAACGTAAAAACCGCAGTTCAACGCGATGCGTCACTGTGGGAAATGCGTATCGGTGTTCGTTACACCTTCTAATAGCGTTTAATGTAAATTTGCGCCTGGCGCAAAGTTAAACCAAGGCCCATCCCTACTGATGGGCCTTTTTTATATCTGCAGCGCGCAGCTCCAGACGACACAATAAATCCACCAAGAGCGCCTTTTCCTGCTCAGGGATTACCAGGATTACCAAGACACCCATCTTAAACCTCAAACAAATTAGCTAGATGGGAAATTAGCTAGGGCCTGTTGATCTTTGCTGTACAGGATTACCAAGACACCCATCTTAAACCTCAAACAAATTAGCTAGATGGGAAATTAGCTAGGGCCTGTTGATCTTTGCTGTACATATTTCACTCAGCAATACATCGGCAGCCACATCATTGAAAATGCCAGTGACACCAAAATTAGCTAGACACCCATCTTAAAATTCAAAGTGTAAGAGTGGCAAAATTACCAAAACACCCGCCTCAGATTGTAAAGAATAAGAGTGGGTGTCCTTGATAACAGGGATTACCAAGACACCCATCTTAAACCTCAAACAAATTAGCTAGATGGGAAATTAGCTAGGGCCTGTTGATCTTTGCTGTACATATTTCACTCAGCAATACATCGGCAGCCACATCATTGAAAATGCCAGTGACACCCAAATTAGCTAGACACCCATCTTAAAATTCAAAGTGTAAGAGTGGCAAAATTACCAAAACACCCGCCTCAGATTGTAAAGAATAAGAGTGGGTGTCCTTGATAACTGCTAGAAGGTATCATCAATAACAAGATAAAACTTATCAAGTGAATGGGCTATGGTTACAGAGATTCTGACTACTTCTTCTTGAAGGTAAAAGCGGCCTTCCCCGGAAAGCCGCGATGAACCTTTTTTATATCTGCGGCGCGCAGCTCCAGACGACGTAATAAATCCACCAGCAGTGCCTTTTCCTGCTCAGAGAATCCCGCCAGGAGCTCCTGCTGCCAGAGTAAAGCTTTTGGGATCAGGGCATCAAATTGCAACCTGCCCTGCTCACTTAAGCGCACTTGTTTAGCCCGTTTATCCTTGTCACAGGCGCTCACCGTTAGCCAATCAAGCTGCTCTAATTCATTAATCGCCCGCGAGGCCGTTGATTTATCCAACATGGCCGTATCGCATAACTGCCTTGATGTTAGGCCCTCTTCGGCCTGAGCCAGATGGCAAACGATGCGCCATTGCGGGTTAGTCAATTGCCCGCCATAAACCTGAGCAAAGGCCTCGCTCACCTTGGCGCCGCTTAAGGTCATCAAATAGGGAATAAAGGTGTCCAGCTTAAAAGCCATAGTCTCGTTACCGTTAGTTAACGTAAATAATTTCTTACACCCGAATTGGAGAGCTGATTTGAAATTAGTCTCACATGAGAGTATCTTCAAACACAATACAACAGGAGTGACACCATGACAAATAACAGCCTTGAATATATGACAGGTTTTGGTAACGAATTTGAAACAGAAGCCCTTGAGAATGCCTTGCCTATCGGCCAGTTCAGCCCACAAAAAGTAAATTACGGCCTGTATGCGGAGCAGTTCTCTAGCACCGCTTTTACCGCGCCTCGTAGCGAGAACCGCCGTACCTGGCTATACCGCATTCGCCCTTCTGTAGTTCAAGGCGATTACCAGCTAATGGACAATGGTCTGCTGCGCTCTGCTCCTATTACCGAAGTGCCTACGCCACCGACCATGTTGCGTTGGAACCCGGTTACTATCCCTGAGCAAGCCACCGACTTTATTGACGGCTTGGTGACCATGGCCGCCAATGGCAGTGTGAATGGCCAAGCCGGTATCGGTATTCATATTTATGTGGCTAACCAATCTATGGAAGGTCGTTACTTCTATAACGCCGACGGTGAAATGCTGTTTGTGCCGCAACAAGGGCGCCTGCGCCTGAAAACCGAGTGCGGTATTTTAGAAGTTCGCGCCGGTGAAATTGCGGTGATCCCGCGCGGTATGAAGTTCTCGGTAGAACTACCGGATGGCCCGGTACGTGGTTATATCTGTGAAAACTATGGCAACCCATATATTTTACCTGAGCGTGGTCCAGTGGGCGCCAATGGTTACGCCAACGACCGTGACTTCCAATACCCGGTTGCCGCATTTGAAGACATCGAAGGCGACTTCGAGATCGTCGCTAAATTCAGCGGTCAGCTTTATCGCGCCGATATCAAGCACTCTCCACTGGACGTTGTCGCCTGGACGGGTAACAGTGCCCCGTACAAGTACGACCTGGCACGCTTCAATGTGATGAACACTGTGAGCTATGATCACCCGGATCCGTCAATTTTTACCGTTTTGACCTCACCTTCGGGCACTCCGGGCGTGGCCAACGTTGATTTTGCTATCTTCCCAGAGCGTTGGATGGTGGCCGAGCACACCTTCCGCCCACCTTATTATCATCGCAACATCATGAGCGAGTTTATGGGTCTGATCAAGGGTGTGTATGACGCCAAAGAAGCGGGCTTTGTGCCTGGCGGTTCAAGCCTGCACAACTGTATGTCGCCTCATGGTCCAGAAGCTGAAGTATTTGAAAAGGCTAGCAATGCTGAGCTTGAGCCGGTACGCTACCAAGACACCCTTGCCTTTATGTTTGAATCTCGCTACATCATAGCGCCGACCAAATACGCACTCGAAGGTCAGGAGCGTCAAGACGACTACCTGGATTGCTGGAAAGGCATCAAAAAGCACTTTAACGGAGCTAAGTAATGAAATTATATAGCTATTTTCGCTCTTCAGCGGCTTATCGGGTGCGTATTGCCCTGAATCTGAAAAATGTCGATCACGAATTAGTACCGGTTAACCTGCTTAAGTCTGAGCAAGAAGGTGAAGCGTATCTTGGCAAAAACCCCCAGGGCTTATTGCCGGCAGTAGAGACGGAGCAAGGCGTGCTGGCGCAATCTCTGGCCATTCTTGAATGGCTGGATGAAACCACAGAGCAAGCTCCTTTGCTCAGTGGCGATGCCTGGCAGCGCGCACAAATTCGCAACCTGGCCTATGCCATTGCCGTGGACATCCACCCGATTAATAACCTACGCGTTTTGAAATACCTAAGTAATGAGCTGGGTGTGAGCGACGAGCAAAAAACAAAGTGGTATCAAGACTGGATCACCACCGGCTTCGACAAGGTTGAACAACTGCTTGGCGACACACAGTTTTGTTATGGCGATAAGCCGAGCTTGGCCGATGTATGTTTAGTACCTCAGGTATTTAACGCCCTGCGCTTTAAGGTACCCATGGATAACTACCCGAAGATCATGGCAATTTATCAGCATTGTAATACCCTTAAAGCATTCGCAGATGCCGCTCCCGAGCAGCAAATCGACGCACAATAAGGGCTTAAATGCGGCTTTTCATAGCAAAAATGATACTCACACTGTGCTTGCCAGCTGCGGCAAGCACCTTGGCCAATGAAGTGCATAATAAAACCGGGGCCCGCGCCCATGTTTTAGTCGATGTACCAACGGCACCTGCATGTTGGTATCAGGGGCAGCGCTACAGTGAAGGGGCGCTGCTTATTATGGAAGAAGTATTGAAAATTTGTGCCCGCAAACATCCGCACGAAGAAAACGGGTCACTTATATGGCGCCGTGTCGATACGAAAGGCGAGCCCATTTACCCACAATCACAAAATAGAATCCGCGTTAACTAACGTTAACTAAGACACCCACCTCACGTTAACTAAGACACCCACTCTAAGATTTCACACATCCAAATCCTTTGACTACACTTTGAAGGTGCTACTCAAGGAGGAGTGGATCATGGCAACGCCTCGGAAAAACCAAATCAGTCTCACCGATACTTCTTACTATCACTGTATTTCTCGCTGTGTGCGGCGCGCATTTTTATGTGGCATAGACGCACTGACTGGCCGCTCTTATGAACATCGCCGCGAGTGGGTTGAAAGTAAGCTGCTGCAGCTAGCACAAATTTTCTGCATTGATATCTGTGCTTATGCGGTGATGAGTAACCATACTCATATCGTGCTGCATGTGGATAAGCCTAAAGCCCAGCACTTAACGGATAAAGACATAGTGCTGCGGTGGCATAAACTATTTAAAGGCACCGTGCTCTGTCATCGCTTCTTACAAGGAGAGCCGCTTGATACGGCCGAGCTGGCCACGCTGCACAGTCGTATCTTGATTTATCGGGAGCGCCTCTGTGATATCAGCTGGTTTATGCGCGTGCTCAATGAAGGGATTGCCCGTCAAGCCAATCGCGAAGATGACTGCACCGGCCGTTTTTGGGAAGGGCGTTTTAAATCCCAAGCGCTTCTTGATGAAGCGGCTCTAGTGGCCTGTTTAGCCTATGTGGACTTAAACCCTATTCGTGCAAAAGCTGCCGACTTACCCGAACAATCCGACTATACCAGCGTGAAAACCCGAATCGCATCAGCAAAGAAGGGGGCGCAACCCACTACCTTAATGCCCTTTGTAGGTAATCCCCGCAAAAACATGCCCAAAGGCCTGCCTTTTGAACTACAGAGTTACTTAGAGCTGATTGAATGGACAGGACGCTGTATGCGCGCAGATAAGCTAGGGCATATTTCACCTGACGCAGCTCCCATACTTGAACGCCTCGATATTTGCCCTACAAATTGGCTGGCGCTGACCACCTCATTTACTAAGGTCTTCCATGGTGCGGTAGGTAAGGAGCAAGCACTAACGACCTACTGCCAACATCAACACCGAAAACGACGTGTAGATTTAAGCAACAGCCTAAGCTTATTCGCTTAAGTGTTATTTTCCTTCCCTATGTTTGAGCCCTTAACCAAAGTGTCTATTTCGCACGTCCAAAATTTACGAAAATGATAAAAACGAAGGGTCAATCCACTGACAGCCGCTTATTCTGATTGATCTCACTTTAAAAATGTATTTCCTTGTCGGTTGCACAAGCTCAATCTTTAAAGTGGGTGTCTTGTTTATTTACTGTTTATTCTTTCTCAAGCTCAATTCTTAAAGTGGGTGTCTTGGTTATTTCTCACAAACTACAAATAGGCATTCCTTCAGGTGATCTTGTCTAAACCTTACTCGGTACCATCACTTTTAATGATGCCGGTTGCACCCTTATATCCAGTGACTCTGCCTGACGGGTTTCACCGTCGATAACATAGTCTATGCCCTCGTTACAACTCACTTTTACCCGCCTGGCATGGGTGTGATGGGCATGTATATCGAGCTGAGTTTGCACTAAGCTGTTAAATGCCAGCTCGGCGATACTGAGCACATTCACATTGGAGTTTTTGGTCGGCTCCAGCCAGTTTACATCGAGCAGGCCATCGTCATGCTCCGGCTGACCCTGCCCTTGCGCCAATAAGGTAAAGACAGGCGCCGCATTGGCAATGATCATGCTATTGGTGTGAATTTCCTGTGCCGGCATATCGTCCAGAGTAAGCGTATAGTCCTTGGCCTTATGTTCGCTAAGCGCCTGCCAAAAGCCCTGCAAATAGGCAAACTGACCACTGTTGTTCTTAGCTTCACGGTGCGCCGACTCTATCATCTTGTGCTCAAAACCTATGCCCACCAAAAGCAGCACCAGCTCGTCATTGCAGGTGGCTGTGTCCATGGCCTGTACATCGCCGCTGATCAATACATCCAACGCCTTTTGCACACCAAAGGCCTTGCTTTCAATGCCCATCAGCACATGAGCCAAAGCATTGGCCGTGCCTAAAGGAATGATCCCCAGCGCCACATCGGTATTGACTGTGACCGAAGCCACCTCGGCTATGGTGCCATCGCCGCCACAGGCGATGATCATATCCGGATGCTCAGCCATCGCCTCACGCGCTAAGTCCGTGCCATTTTTAGTTTCCGTGGTAATTTTTATCGACATATCAAAATAGCTGTTAAGGCTGGACATAATATCGTGCTTTTTATCGGCCCACAGCTTGCGCCCAGATACCGGATTAGCAATAAGGCAAACGCGGTTGCGCACTACCAGCTCGCCGCGCTGGTGCATTTTCTTCAGCGCTTTACGCTGAAAACGGTTTAAATTGGCGGTTTCCCGGGTTTCCTGAATACGCTCTAACACCTCATCGACATCCGCATCAGGCTCCTTAGCTAGCAAGTAGGCGGCCATCACCAGCACAGAGCGGCCACGACCTAGGGCACAGTGCACCACCACGTTACGTTTGCGCTTACGGTGATGGTGGATCCAGTTAATGGCCTGGCGCAACTGCGCCTTGTTTGGCGCGGCATGATCCAAGACCGGAATATTTAAATAACTGATATGCTCGCCCATTACCGTCCAGTCCAGGCCATCGAATTCACAGGTGGCATCTAAAATAGCGGTGACGTTTTCATGTTTTAGGGTATCAACATCAGGTGGGAAAAGTCGGCAGGCCAGGAATAAACCGGGCTCAACTTCCTGAATGGGCGGCACCTTATCATTGCGTCGCTGCCAGGCGTTATAAAGTTGCGCTCCGAGCAAAAAGGGAATAAAGGCCCAGCGGATATACCAGGGAATGGTGCCGTTTTGACGCTTACGGAAAATCTTCCCAGCGTTGGCAATATAAGCCAGAGACACCAAAAATAAGGACAACGCACTCCAATAAAAAAAGATTGCGATATAGGGAAGCCTTATCATCCAAGCCGTGGCGCATAAGATCACGGCCAACACAAAGTATGCAATTGCTGCAAACATCAACCACTCCTAGCAAGCGTTTATATTGTAAAAGTATCACGCTACCAAGTAGACGCAAGCCCGGTATCAATAATTAACTGATAAAACACTAATTCCTTGGCGCAAATTCAATAATAAGCTCTTCGATAGCACAGGCGTTGGCACGAATATCTGTGTTCAGCATACGGGTTTGCTGATCGCTGCGCAGGGTAAAATCCCAATACTGGCCACGGGTATATTGCGCTGCCAAGGCCATCTTGCTGTTTGATAAACACATGGCCTGAGTCAAGCTGCGCAACTTGCCATCATAGAGGATATCGCCAAAGCGCATTTGTGGCAGTGCCTGAGCGCTAGGCCCTTCAACCTCTATGGCCTTTGTATCGGCGGCTAAGCGCCATTGCTGCTGTGCTAGCGTTAAACGCACGCCGCTCGGATAATAACTGTAACGAAAGGTGCGTTTATCCAGGGGCTGAACTTTAACAACCCCAGCCTCACCAAGCACTGTGGCAACATTGCCCTGCTCGGAGGTGATAATCACCAAGGCGCTGCCAGTATCTATGCCATAACCGGCCAGTTGCCCGGCCCCATATAACAGGCTATGCAAGCGCAGGCTGCGGTTGTCATCGCTAAATTGCGTATCCAGCACCCCATAGTTAAAGGTTCCCAGCCCCCCCTTAGGCTCATAGCTGATGGCTGCATAGCCAGAAGGCAAACTGGTTGGCTTGGTCTCAAGTTCTACTTTGTTTTCAAGAGCCGCAAAGGCATCGCCGCCGGTGATCATGGCAACAAAACCCTTGGTGTTACTACCGCCACTTTGTAATGCACTACCGTTGCCATTGGCAAGAATAACCGCGCGGGTGCGCAAGGCCTCAGTCCACGGATATTCCTTGCCCTGCTCGTCATACAGCACAGCTTTGGCAAGGGCTTGATCGCCGTTATTAAAATAGACCGCACTTGCTGCCTCTATCTGGGCTATCAAGGCCTTAACTCCTTGGCTGCACAGTGCCTGCTCCTCGGCGATACGCTCAGGGTACACCCGGGCTCTGTCAAAGATCTGTGCTTGTTGGCGAAATTCGTTGAGCTTATCGCATCGCCCCTGACTAAGCGCCTTGGCCAGCGCCGGAGTTAAAGGCAACCATTGGCTGTCTATGTTATTTGAGTGGCTGTCCATGTTATTTGATGCCAGTAGTTGCTGATAATAATCGGCGCTGGCATAGGGGTCGCGACTGGCGCTGGTTAGCATCAGCACTCGAGGTGGCTGCGCCTGCTGTGCCGCCGCAACACTGATCGCACTTTGCATAAAGGCGAGCAGCTCGGATGTGGCATCATCCTTATTCAGGTCGGTGTCGATATGTACTTTGAGTGAGGGCTCGGCTAACTCCAGGGTATCGAGCACATAATAAACGAGGGCATTATCTAAAAGCTGAGCTTCAGGAGCATGCTCATACCAAAGCGTAAGTAATTGCTCCTGCGTTAGCGCTTGCTCACTTACAAGTGCCTTAAAGGCTTTTATCTGGCTCTCTTTCTGCGCCTGATACTGAGATGGCCAATGTGTCTCTAGCCGAGCCAGGGCGTTTTCATCGACTCTAAACAGAGGGCTGGCTTTACCACCTTTAAAGGGATGCTCACAATGCTCCGGCGTCATAGATGAGCATACCTGTAAACCGCCGCCGACCAAGACCCGAGTTTGCGCCCATGCCTGGGCAGGCATACAGGACATAATCAAAGCACTGGTGCTCAGTACCAAGGCTTGGGAAGTCAGGCTGTAAAGGTGAAAGAAGGGGTAACTCATAGAAACACTCGCAAAATTTTATGCTGACACTTGTTCAGCGTCTGTTGGCTTATATTGCCATAAAGCGGCCACAAAAAAGAGCGCTAATGCGCTCTTTTAAAATAAGTATGTTGCTGATTTAAAGCTTACTTATTCATTTGCTCAAGCAAGAATGCCGAGATTTTTGCGCCTTCTCGCAGCGTCGTTTCCGAGCTCGACTTACCCTCTAGGGAGCTGTCGGTGAAAGGAGCGATTTCCATCATATCGGCGCCGGTAATAGGGAACTCGGCGGCCAGTGCGCCAAGAATATCCAATGCCTGTTGTGGATTAAGACCGTCTTTTTCCGGTGTGCCGGTGGCCGAGGCAAATTCCGAGTCCAGGGCATCAATATCAAAGCTAACATAAAGCTCATCAACACCATCAGCACGTAGCTGAGCCAATACTTCGGCTACTACCGCATCTGTGCCGCGCTCATTGATTTCGTGAGCCCAGTGTTGCTTCACACCAAAGGTGCCTTCCCAATGAGATTTAGGCTTACCACTTGAGCGGATCCCGAATTGGATCAAATGCGCCGGGCTTGGCAGGTACTCAAGGATATGGGTGCACCAAGAGCCGAAGCACAAATCGATACCCAATCGCTCTACCAAAAGATCTGTGTGGGCATCAAAGTGAATAATGGCTACCTTCTTGCCCTGCTCGCGCTTGGCTTTTAAGTACGCCTTAGTCAAAGGATAGCTGATCGAGTGGTCACCACCGATACCGAAGATCCCCTTTTCTGGGAAGTTGGCATAAAAATCGGTGCACACGTCCTCGGTGATGGATAATGGACTTACATGGTACTCGCTGTCGGTATCCGCATAGAGGGCCTTTTGACAGTTGCTGATAGTGCCTTCGTTCAAATATTTGTCGTGCAACAGATGCGGAATAACACGCACATCGCCCAAATCAAAGGCTTGCGCCTGAGGCTGTTGCTCAATCAGGGTGTTGCGTAAAAATAGTGGGCCCCAGTTGGCGCCACGTAAAATACCACCGCCACAGTCTGAACTAATGCCCAGCATCACCGCCTTGTGCTCGGTCGTTTGCAGACCATCGAGAGACGCTTGCCACAGAGCTTCAATATTGTCGGTTTGGCCGTAAAGCTTCTGTTGCAATGCCGCCTTGCGCTCCTGCGCCGTGTTTACCGTAAATACACCATTACCCGGTGGACACAAGCACTGCGCTACCTTAGTTCGAAAGTCTTGCCACTTAGCACTCATGCTATCTCCTCAATATTTATGCAGTTTTTCGATTTACCGCCGGTGTCGATGAAAATGACCCCAGATCGCCTCAAGGATTTTCCTTAGCAGGCTCAGGAAAATAAAAACCAACACATAACACTTTGATTTTTATTGAATTATCAATTTAACATCGGCGTTAAATCGGCACCAATACAGGATCAATATACAAGCCGAGCGCAGAAGTCAAACCCAAGCGAACAGGCGCAACAGGGAAAGGTGACTGGCTATGCATAAATGCTGCATAAGCCAGCCGATAAGCGAGTTCCTCTACTCGTAACTACGGGGGCGCTTGGTTTTAATGGTGGCGATATAACCGTGCCAACTGGCATAGCTCAGCCAGGGCATAATCACGATAAAACCTGATGCACCTGTCAGAAAGCCAAGTAAAATCAAACAAACAATACAGATGCACCACACCACCATGGCGGCAATATTATTACGCACCGCATGCATGGAACTGACCACGGCGGTCATCAAATCCACCCGGCGCTCCATCATAATCTGCGGCGTAAAAGCGGAAATGGCAAACACGGTTACCAGCAAGACCCCACCTATAATGCTGCCCAAGGTTAAAAACGCACTCAACTCTTCAAAGCTGGGGTTCACTGTATTCGGATACAGGGCATGGGCCAACGCAGCTAAACGCATCCAGACTATCATGATCACCATCAGCAGCACCGCAAAGCCCCACTCCCCGGCGGGGTTACGAAACATGGACTTAAGGCTGTGCCATAAAGTGGGGGTATGACCCTTTTCCAGCTCCCAGGCAACATCATAAAGACCGGCGGCAAAGGCCGGACCCACTAAGGCAAAGGCCACGGTTGCCGGCAAGATCACCAAATGAGTTTGACTGGAATAAATAAAGAATAAAATGGTGGCGGGGATCAGGGTAAAAACCAGACCATAAATCAGGCTTAAAATCGGCGCCCGCGCCATATCGTTAAAGGCCAAGGCTAACCAATGCAGTGGCGCCAAGGGGCTAATTCGATTACATTCAAAACAACGAGCGAACTCGCCATGACTGGTGGCATTTGACGATACGGCCATACGCTAACTCCTCTGATGATGTTATTTAACCTGAGGTTTGGATAAGGGATGAACTAACTTATTGCTTTTAAAGTTCACTATAAATTACACCCTTGTCTAGCCAGAGAGTTTTAGGGATAACCAGGCGAATTTACGCACCAATAGCAGGCTATTGGAAGTGAATTCAACGCAGTTAGCGCCAAAACTGGCTGCTAGAAAGGCATTAGCTATCCGAAGCTCAGGTTATTTAACTTCTAGTTGAGATTTACGGCGCTGGCAAGCACGGACATATGTCCTTATAAAAAACGCCCCAGCGCGCCAGCATAGGCTTACTTGCTCGCTTAACACGCATAGGGATCAGAGAGTTAATATGAAAACAATGTTTCACCTTGGCATTTCAAAAGAACAATTAAACGGCGCCACCCTGGCTATTATTCCCGGCGCCCCTGAGCGCGCCGCAGTAATAGCGCAACAACTGGATAATCATCAATGTCTGGCGCAGCATCGCGAATTCCATGCTTATCTTGGCGAATTGAACGGCCGCAGTGTGGTGGTCTGCTCCACAGGTATCGGCGGCCCTTCAACTTCCATTGCCGTTGAAGAGCTGGCGCAGCTCGGTGTCGATACCTTTTTACGCGTCGGCACCACGGGCGCCATTCAGCCTCATATTAAGGTGGGCGAGTTGCTTATTACTCATGCCTCGGTACGCCTCGATGGTGCCTCGCACCATTTTGCTCCGGCCAGTTACCCTGCAGTTGCCGACTTTAGAGCCACCGCCGCCTTAGTCGCCGCCTGCGAGCAAAGCAAGGAAGCACACCATATCGGCATTACCGCCTCCAGCGATACCTTCTATCCGGGTCAGGAGCGCTACGACACCCACAGCGGCTATGTGCCTCAGCATCTGCAAGGCAGCATGGCACAGTGGCAAGCCCTTAAAGTAATGAATTATGAAATGGAGTCGGCCACCCTGCTGACCATGTGCAGCGCCTTAGGACTGCGCGCCGGTTGTATCGCCGGGGTGCTGGTGAATCGCTGCGATCAAGAGATCCCAGCGGTGGATATTGCCGCCGTAGAGCAGCGCGCCATCACTCAGGTATTAACAGCGGCGGCGTTACTATTGGCACAGTGATACTGAAACCTGGCCTGCGGCGCTAAGCGTCGCACCATGGCCTCGGTGCTATCTTGGTGAGATTTAAGGCTATCCAGCTCAGCAAGGCTCACCCTGTCTATAGCCTTAAAATCTATGCCCTGCCCCAAGAGCGCCACCTGACTTAGGGCCGCCAGCAGGGGATGAAAACTGGGATTAAAGGCAGCATTTTCAATATAACGGCCATAAAAATGCTGCTCGCCCATACTTAACATCAAGGCAGCCTGACCACCGCTGTAAGGCGCATAGCTAAGCTGTAGATGCTGCTGCAGTAGCTCGCTGGCACCCTTTGCTGTTGTTTGTGCTCCAGCAGCCAAGATACGCTCACTTACTCCTAGATCGCTTGGGCCAAACGCCAGAGGTAATAACTCGCTCAGCGTCGCCTCAACCTCACCTATGCTGATCTCAAGCCCGGTATCGGCACAAAACTCATTGATAAACTGACGGCAATAGCCACAGGGCGTGGCACTGACATACAAGTGCAAAAGCTCACAGGCGCCATTGAGCCAGGCATTATGCAGTGCGGTTTGCTCCGCATGTACAGCGCTCTCTAGCCCGCAATGGGGCAGCTCAACATTGACACCAGCGGCGTAAAATTCTTCACCTTGATGATTGCGGGCATGCACCAAAGCCGCCACCTGAAACTCGGAAATGGGCGCGACTGCCCAAGGCTGTATCTGGGTTAACAGCCACTGTGCGGTGTCTTTGTGATTATTTCCCAGAAATTGGCTGAGATTTTCAAATTGCTGCGCGCTGATAATGCCGCGCTCTTGCTTGATACTTTCAAGCAGTAGGGTTGGACACACAAGCTGTCCTTTTGTTAAGCAGTTTATGGCGATAGTAACCTAGTGGCGCTAACGCGGCAAGCAAGCCCGCATTAGCGCTACTTTCCACTAACTTAGCCGGTATTACGCATCCCGGCGGCGATACCGGCCATGGTGATCATCAGAGCATTATCCAAGGCCACCGAGCCACCGGCGCGCACCCTTTTTAACAGCTCAACTTGAAGTACATTTAAGGGATCGGTATAGGGGTTTCTCAGGGCAATGGACTCGCGGATCCAGGGCTGATGACCAAGCAAGGTATGCTCAGGGCTCAACTCCTTGATAAGCGCCGTGGCCTGGGCCAGCTCACTGCGCAGTTGCTCACCCAGGGGTTGCAGATGCGATGCCACCAGGCGTTGGTCATAATAGGCGCTAAGCCAGCTGTCGGCCTTGCAAAACACCATTTCCAGCATTTCCAAACGGGTGCGAAAGAAGGGCCATTGCTGGCTCATCAGGGCCAGGTGTTGCTCGCCAAATTCCTCTATGGCTGCCGCCAACCCCTGATAAGCCCCCAACCAGGCGGGCAGCATTAAGCGGTTTTGCGACCAGGCAAATATCCAGGGGATAGCCCTTAGGCTTTCTACGCCACCGTCCGGGTTACGTTTTGCCGGTCGTGAGCCAAGGGGCAGTTTACCCAACTCCTGCTCAGGAGTGGCGCTGCGAAAATAAGGCACGAAATCCTTATTGCCGCGCACTATGGCACGGTAATGTTCGCAGGACTTCTCACTTATTACCGCCATAACCTCACGCCACTGGGGCTCAGGTTGCGGCGGTGGCAATAGATTGCCCTCAAGCACGGCGCCCACATACAAGTGCAGGCTTTGCTTGGCGACACTGGCAAGGCCATATTTAAAGCGGATCATTTCCCCCTGCTCGGTCACCCGCAGGCCGTTTTTCAAGCTGCCAGGCGGTTGCGAGCGCAGGGCTTGAGCCGCAGGTGCGCCGCCGCGCCCCACTGTGCCGCCACGACCATGAAAGAGTACCAACTCAATATCACAATCATCGCTTAGGGCCACCAGAGATTCCATGGCGCTGTACTGGGCCCAGCCAGCCGCCATCATGCCGGCGTCCTTGGCCGAGTCGGAGTAGCCTATCATCACGTATTGCTGCTCGCCCATCACACCGCGGTAAACCTTATTATCATAGAGAGTGCGCATCACCTCGGGGGCACGATTAAGGTCGTCCAAGGTTTCAAACAAAGGCGCCACAGGCATATTAAACGCACAGCCCGCCTCTTTTAACAGCAACTTTACCGCCAGCACATCGGAGGCCTGACGGGCCATGGAAATAATATAAATACCGAAGTTATCGGCGGGGTTATCGGCAATCACCTTAAAGGTGTCGAGCACTTCCTGAGTTTGCTCCGACGGCTGCCAATGGCGGGGCAACAAAGGCCGCGGATTGGCCAGCTCCTTGGCTAAAAACGCCAGCTTGGTTTGTTCATCCCAGGCACAGTAATCGCCCAACTCCAGGTATTGGCTGATCTCCGCCAGCACTTGGGCATGTTTGTCACTGTCTTGGCGAATATCGAGCTGGCTCAGCTGCAGGCCAAAGCAGCGACAGCGCACTATAGTGTCTTGCAGCAGGCCGTCGGCTATGACCGCCATCTTATTGCTGCATAACGAGCGATAACACATTTGCAGCACATTGATGATTTGCTTGATGTCGGTAATACGGTTTTCACCCCGGCTTGGCTGACCGGTAATTTTTGCTTCCAGATATTTATGGGTCTGTTGCAAGTCATTGCGCAGCGCTTTGAGCACCTGACGATAAGGCTCATGGCTTGGGCCACTGAGCGCCATCAGCTCTTCGCTGGCCTGATGCATGGAAAGCTCATTGATAAGCTGATTCAGATCGCGAATATACAAGTCCAGCGCCATCCAGCGACCATGTTCGAGCACGCTTTGGGTCACCTCGGCGGTAACATAAGGGTTGCCGTCCCGGTCGCCGCCCATCCAGGAAGTAAAACGCACAGGTCGGGCACTGGCTGGCAGGCTCATATTTAACTCCTGCTGCAGCAGGGTATCGAGCTCACGCACATATTCGGGCACCGCCTGCCACAGGCTGTTTTCTATCACGGCAAAGCCCCATTTGGCCTCATCCAGCGGCGTTGGCCTGCTGTGGCGAATTTCATCCGTATGCCAGGCTTGGGCGATAAGCTGGCGCATACGCGCAAGCAACTGGGTGCGCTCGGTCGGCAGGAGTTTGTCGAGTTCAAGCTTATCGAGGCAATCACTCAGTTGCACATGCTTGTTGATTAATGTGCGCCGCGTCACCTCGGTGGGGTGCGCCGTCAATACCAGGTTGATATCGAGTTTGGCCAGCGCCTGGGCTATTTGCTCACTGCCGATATTACCCTGCTTGAGGCGTTTTAGGGTCTGTTTAAGAGGGTCGAGCTGGCAAAAGCCGGTATCTGCATGGCGTGAAACTGTGTGGTACTGCTCCGCCACATTGGCCAGATTTAAAAACTGGTTAAAGGCGCGCACCACCAGCAGAAGCTCATCATCACTCAGGCGATGTAACTCGTTAAGCAACTGCTCCCGAGCTTGCTCGTCACCGGTACGTGAACTCTTAGCTAGCTGACGAATGGCCTCCACCTTTTCCAGAGCCGGCGCACCTAAGGCCTGCTCTATGGTGTGCCCCAGTATTTGCCCTAATAAACTCACATTGCTACGCAGTGCGCTGTATTGGTCGCTCATTCCTCTCTCCATATCCGATGTGCAGAATTTAACTTGTTGTAGCATGGAATTGGGTCAAAATTAAAGGCTTGCGTCTAAAGCCGAGGGAATGAAGAGATCTGGATTACACCTTGAGCACAAAGTGAACAAATAGAGTGCAATGAAAAGTAACAATTTTACGCTGTGCGGCTAGGTCTTAGATATAACTAAAAAACTTCTAACTCCCATGGGTTATTTCTCGATAGACTTTGGATAATAATCAATAAAAAAGCTAGAATCAGATAGATAGCAGCCATTCTCGGAGACACACTATGTTGCGATTTACCTTATACACTGTGAGTCTGTGCACTGCACTCGTGCTCACCCCTCCTGCCCAAGCTGGTTTAGAAGAAGGAATTGCTGCCGCCAATGTGGGTGATTTTGAAACCGCCATCAACGAATTTCAATATCTTGCCGACAGGGGCTTTGCGCCAGGGATTTATGAACTTGCCCAGCTTTATGAAAATGGTTATGGCGTCGCCAAAAATCAATACAAAGCAGCGCAGCTCTACCAACAAGCCGTAGACAAAGAATATGCCGATGCCATGTTTTCACTCGCCGTGATGTATCAAGAAGGCCGTGGCGTTAAAGTGGACTCACAACGTGCGGTACAACTTTTTATCGGTGCCGCTAAAAAGGGTGTAGCCGCTGCCCAGTTTAACCTCGGCGTTATGTACACCAATGGCGAGGGCGTACTCAAAGACTACCCAACAGCGGTAGACTGGTATCAACAAGCCGCAGCGCAGAATTACACTTTAGCCCAATTTAACCTGGCGTTGATGTATTACGAAGGCCTGGGTGTGCCAAAAAGCATAGAAAAATCATATATTTGGAACAGCATAGCCGAATTCAACGGCAATCTGGATGCCAGTACCAGCCGCAAGCTCGATGAGCGTAGGCTGCAACCGGATGCCATTGAGCGCGCGAAAAGAACCGCCAATGATATGTATGAAAGGATCCTCGCCGGACGTTACATAGGTGAAGGCCGACGCCTTTAAAGGCAAGCTATGGGCTTTGTTTGCCAACAGCAAAGCCCATAACTGAGACGAAATTCCCTTGAATTTTCAACTATTATTGAGCTCATAAGGATTTAAATACGAAGCAAGGTGTGAGTTATCACCTGATATGTTTCATTGACTAGCGGGAATAGACAAGATTAATGAACGCTCGCTCTTATAATTTTCTGTGCTGTGCTCGGTGTACGGCGAAGACGCTCACAACACCAGCTAAGTGGACAAGGGCATGCAACTGATTAGTTTTGCACAAAGCCATCGCGGCGTTATTCGCAGCAAAAATGAAGATGCCTTATTGGCACTTCCCGAGCAAGGAATCTGGGTGGTTGCCGATGGCATGGGTGCGCACAGCGGCGGCGATTACGCCAGTGCGCAAGTGATAGAAGTCGTCAAACAGCAACTGCTTAAGCGCACTCGCAATGCTCCTCTCTACCTCACTCTGATCAGCGCTTTTGAAGACGCCAATAAACAAGTTTTCGACTACTCGCAGCTGCATATGCAAGGAAAAACCATGGGTTCAACCGCGGTTGCTCTGGTCTTAGATGGCCCTGATTTCTATTTTATCTGGGTCGGCGACAGCCGCGGTTATCTCTTTAGAAACAATCAACTGGAGCAGCAGACTCGGGATCATAGCCGCATCAACCTATTGCTTGATACTGGAGTGATCACCTCGGCGCAAGCAGCCAGTCATCCACTGCGGCATGAAGTAGTACGGGCCATCGGCGTCAAACGCCAAGTTCAGGTAGAAGTAATGCATGGCAAACGGCACGCTCAGGATATCTTTTTATTATGCAGTGACGGCTTAACCCAAAAGCTATCCGACTTTGAAATAGAAGTGTCACTAAGCGCCACTAATATACACAGTGCCGGCAAGGTCTTAATGCACTCGGTCCTCTCTCGCGGCGCCGGCGATAATGTTACCTGTATACTGGTTAAACAAGGCGAGTAAAACAATTTAACCTTCTGCCTTACCAGCGATGGCGATTTTTGCCCCAGCCCTTGCGCTAGATCAAAGTTAGGTACAACTGCACCACCAATAGCCATACCATACTGATTTAGATCAATAAGTTGCGCTCATTATCCTTGTTAAAATTTAACCAATTCAACTTATCAGGTAAACAAGGATAGATCATGGCGCACTCTGACTTACATCCTCATATGGAGGCGGCTATACAGCCCAATGTCACTCACATTAACAAATCCTCCGGGGAGCCCTCGGTTCACGAACAGGTGTATCTGTATAAACAATTGTTGCTAGAAAAAGAGCGACAGATTAAACACTTGCAAGAAGCGCAAGCACCACTGTTGGCACAAATCAATCAGGCAGACGAGTTAAATAAAAAAGCCTTGGCCCATATGGATAAAATGGCCGAGCAAATGCAACAGGTGCAGATCCAGGCCAAACGCGATGTGCAGATAGAGCTGGCCGATCTGGAGCAAAAGTTAGAAGAAGCCAACACCAGCGGACATGTAATGAAGCACCATTGTCGCGACCTTCAAGAGCGCAACAAGGAGCTGAACGAACTGCTTAAATCATCCACGCAACAGGTAGAAGAGCTGCAGCGACGCTTGCAAGGACAGAGCCAGGACATCAACAGCATTCGCGA
Source organism: Pseudoalteromonas qingdaonensis (assembly GCF_038739665.1). Lineage (NCBI taxonomy): Bacteria > Pseudomonadati > Pseudomonadota > Gammaproteobacteria > Alteromonadales > Pseudoalteromonadaceae > Pseudoalteromonas > Pseudoalteromonas qingdaonensis. The sequence goes on from NZ_JBCGCU010000011.1 coordinate 90,690, forward strand.
AGAAAAGGTAAAACTGAGCATGCAGGTGATCACCCAGGGCGAGCAGCTTAAGCGCTGCGAACAGCAACTTAGCGAGGCTCTGCATGGCTATTACAGCGGCGTTATGAATAAAAACAAAAAAGTGAGCACAAACCTGCCACGCTAATTTTCACTCTTATGCGCCAAAACACAGCGGGCTAATTAGCCCGCTTTTTTGTGTGATTTATGATGTCGGCAGGGATTTTAGTGCGCGACGGGCCATCACATGCTTATAAATACCGATAAAGGAAGCCGCTATCCAGAATATCTCGATAACAAAACTGGCAAGGTTGAAGTTGTAACAGAGGCTTACTAGCAACAAGATGGCACCGCTTAGGTTCATCAGATTATAGCCCAGACCCGAGGCTGGTAACTTCTCTAGCTGCAATAAGAAAAACGCGCCCACCACTAAAAAGGTGCCGCTCATGCCAATAACATCAAATAATAAGTCCATCACCTAGCTCCACAAAACACACCACTTCAGCCTATCAAGGCCAACCTGGGCACCTAAGGACAAATGCCCTGCTGATACATACTTAACAGAATTGCTATTATTTCATGTACACCTTTTGGCCGATCATTTTTAAGGCCGGCGTGCCGCGGATCAGGGTTTGTCGGGCAAACACCTGCTGACAACCTGGGCAGGTTGCTACCTCCTCGGTGTAGTCCTCGCTGATACGCTCAATAAAGCACTTTACCAGCGCCCCCTTACCGCCCTTTCGATACTTATAAAGTTGCGTGCGGCATTTGCTGCAAAAAATATCCACGGTGCGAACCGGCCCCTTTTTGTTCGGTTTAGCCATGCTTACCCCTTATGTTAGCCAAGGCCTACTTTAACATTTTCATATCTGTAGGTCGGCTTGTAGATCGGCCTTTGCCGCCATGGATGGCGGTAGTAGAGCAATGCAGGAGCACATTGCCGATAAGGCCTGACAATACAAGCCTTGCAAGGCTAAAGCCTCGCCCACAGCATCTACCATAAAGCATAATGATCTTCTGTTAAGCCAAGCACATTATCGAGGCGATGCACCCGCCCTTTGGCATCTTCAATCTGGCCATTAAAATGGCCGATATACTGGCGAAAATTACTCTTTAACAACCCCAAATTCAGGCGCTCCTGACGCTTGTTTAAAGGGCTGAAGGTCAGCGCTACCTTGCCATCTTGCGAGCTAATCTGCCAGTTTTGCTCACAGACGCTGCGAGTAAAATCAAAATGCACCGGGCCAAGCAGATATCGCTCGCCATCGAGCCAAAACACATTTTCGTTAAAGCCGGTTTCATTGACTCCGGCGGCCAGGTTGAGGCCGAATAATGAATCACCAAGGCGGCCATTAATACTGGCCCAGCGCCAGCTGGTTTCCCGGCGCATAAAGCCAGCGGAAAAATCATACCCCGCGAGGGCATGCTCCAAGTCTTGAGCTTCTTGGTTGATCACCAGCGAGCCCTGCACCTCTAAAGCGTTGTGTTTCTGGGTATAGATCCAGCCGCTGTAGCCGGTGGGGCTACACATAGCCATAGGCAGGCTGACGGACGCTAAGGTCAGCTCGGCGCTAACCTGCTTAGTAGCAATACGCAACTGCCACACGCCGGCCTTGATCTCCATGCTTATTTTGCCTCCCGCGCCGCCCAAGCTGGAGCATCCTTCCCAGGGCGAAGGGGCCATAGTGCAGCCCAATGATATGGGCTTAAGCCAACTTGTCTCCACCAGCTTATTATCTTCAATATCATAGAGATAACAAAAACCACTGGCAGCATAACGGATATCGGCAATGGCCACGCCAATTAAAAATCTGGGCGTGAGCACAGAGACAAACTGAAACTGCTTAAAATGAAAATGCTTTGCCAGTCGCCCGGCGGGCTTATCCATGACATTGGTGTAGTTAAAATGCTCGACTCCGAGGGATTGAACTGGGCCATTGAAGTGACCAAAATGCACCTTGCCCGACTCGCTCACTAGAGTATCAAGCGCTGCCTGAGTCTTTAGGGCCGCGGGGAGAATATCCATCTTCATCCTTTATTTTTCTTATTTTTTCACCGTCTTAGTTGAATCCTGTGGGGACGGCACTGGAATATTAACTCTAACCCCTTGAGAGCCAAGTTAAAACCTTAATATGTTTGGGCGTATTCAACTGCGCCCGATTAGCTCCTACTGAGCTAGTGCCATAGCCCGAGGATCAGGCCGATAAGGGTAAATTGCAGAGTATGATAACCGCCGTTGACCAAAAACAGTTTCAGCGGTCTTTGTTCGAATAAATAACTAATGCCAAAAGAGGTCGCCACCCAGCATAAACCGGCGGCAAAACCAGCACCAACGGCAAAGCCGAGTTCGGGTTTGGGGCCTAAAAATAACGCAAACACAAAGGCCGCCACCAAGGAGAGAATAAAAGCCAGGGAGAACACCTTACCCATGGAAGCCTGAGCCAAGTCCACATCGGTTAGGCCACAGCCATCGAGCCAGGCGGATTTAAACATCAGCGGCGAATACCATAACCCGCCAAGGATAAAGGTGACTAAGGCAGCCAGCAGCACCGCAAAAAAGTTAAACTCTGCAAAATTCATAATCAAGCTCACAAGAGTGTTTGCTTAAGCGTAGCCTGCTATCTGCCCGGCGGCAAAATTGCTGCCCAAACCAGGGCTGCGACATAATGTCGCACAAACGTACCTAAGCATGGTTTTGCTTATTTAACTCGCTGAAAATAGGCCTAAGTTAATAACTAAAACCGAAATAATCATGTCCTATAAAACTCCTTTAGCGCTCTTATTTGGCGCCCTTTTCTCCCCTGTCAGTGCGGCCATGGAAGTGATCACAGTGCAGGGTCATCAGCAAAGAATAAATACCCAGCTAACCCAGGTTCCGGCGCAACAATTTAGCGCCGACAGCAGCGCCTGGCTTGACCATGTGGTTGGCGCCGGGGTCAATCGCAATGGTCCGCTCAGCGGCATTGCTCAGTATCGCGGTATGTTTGCCGAGCGCGTTAATGTCAATAATAACGGCCTGAGCTTGGCTGGAGCCGGCCCCAACGCTATGGACACGCCTCTGAGTTACGCGCCCACCATTATGATCCAAGATATGCAGATTTATCGCGGCATAGCCCCGGTACGTGCGGGCATAGATACCTTGGGCGGCGCCATCGAGGTCAACCTGCGCCAAGCCGAGCTGGATATGCCCTTGCACCTAAGCGCCAAGGGTCAGCTAAATGATAATGAGCAAGGCCGCAGCGCCAGCGCAGCCTTAGGCGCCGGAAACGCTGAATTTGCCTGGCTAGGTTATGGCGAGCTGCAACAAAGTGATGAGCAAAAAAGCGGCCAGGGTCTTATCGCCAACAGCGACTATAAACGCCTCCAGTATGGCCTGCTAACCACCTTGGCGCTGGCAAACGGCCAGGTTCGTGCCAATGTGCACAGAACCGACACTAGGCAAAGCGGTACGGCGGCCCTGCCTATGGACATAGATTACGTTGATACCTGGCGCTATGAGCTTGCCGGCGAGCATGATTTTAATAGCGTTGAACTGAGCTGGGGAGTGGGCTATCAGGATGGCGATCATGGCATGGATAACTATCAGCAGCGCCCGCTCGCTAACCCCGCAAAGGCCCGTTACACCCAGGCACAAAGCGAAAGCCTTAGCCTGTATGCCCATCTGCGCTCTGATCCTTGGCTATGGGGCTATGACGCTAATGTAAGCCGCCACGATACTGACATTCGCAACCCCCATAATGCGCAATTTTTTGTCACTAACTTCAATAATGTGCGCGATAGCCGCCACAGCATTTTCGCCGAGTATCAGTACCAGGGTGGCGCCTTATCGAGCAGCCTTGGTGCCCGTATCAAGGTCAATTCTGCCGACTCGGGCGCGGTCACCTCGTCAATGGCCATGATGATGCCGGCAGTCGCCGCATTGCAGCAGCGCTTTAATCAGGCCGATAAAGCGGTCAATGACATCACCTTAGATCTAGTGCTTAACAACCGCTACCAGGTGCGCGAGCAGTTGCATCTGGATTATGCCCTGGCCTTTAAACAAAGGGCGCCTCAATACCAGGCTCGCTACCTCTGGCTGCCCATGCAAAGCACCGGCGGTCTGGCCGATGGCCGCACCTATGTAGGCAATATCAAGCTTAAAGAAGAAACCGCATATCAGTTCAATCTGGGCCTGGCTTATCAACACCAAGGCTTATCGATTAAACCTCAGGTGTTTGTGCAGCAGGTGGAGGACTATATTCAGGGCACACCAAGCCAGGATATGCAGGTTAATATGGTGGCCAATATGATGTCAGGACGAGATGCCTTGCAATTTGGTAATATCGACGCACGCCTCTATGGTGCGGATATCACCGCCGCCTATCAACTCGATGCCCACTGGCAAGTGCAGGGCATGCTTAGTTATGTGCGCGGTAAACGCAATGATCAAATCGACGATAACCTCTACCGTATCGCTCCCCTTAATGGGCAAATTAGCCTAGGTTATGGGCAAAACGACTACCAACTGCAGGCTAATTGGCGAGTGGCTAAGGCGCAAAACAAGGTGTCGCACTATAACGGTGAGCAAAAAAGCAGCGGCTATGGCATCATAGATTTGGCGCTCAATTATGATCTCTCGTCACAATGGCAACTCAATGCCCGCATCGATAATCTGTTTGATAAACATTATGTACCGCACTTAAACGGCGTTAATCGCGTGATGGAGGGCGATGTAGGTCTGGGTGAGCGCTTAAGCGCACCGGGGCGTACCCTGCATCTGGGTGTGTCGCTTTCTTTGTAATATCGCCGCAGCTATTTTACAACCGGTCTTATACCAATTCTGTTAAGTATGTGATCAGATATAGCGCTGGATAAATGATGTGATAACAAGGTGGAATTTTTCTTATGTAGTTATTCTACATATAAAAATTCCAACACCGTTAGCACGATATTTAGCCCGCTAGAATGATTAGCTATTTAAGTGAATTGGTATTAACTTGAGACCGGTTTTTTTTGCAATTTACGCTGCAGGGTGCGCCTGTGCATATTCAACTGGCGCGCGGTTTGCGAGATATTGCCATCATTTCGCGCCAGAACGGTTTGAATATGCTCCCACTCCAGTCGCTCCGGCGACATCAGCACCTCGGCTTCGGCCTCAAGAGACACGGCCTTATCCTCTAAGGCCGCCAAAATCATCGCCAACGAGGCCGGTTTGGCCAGATAATCGTCAGCGCCCAGCTTCACCGCCTGCACTGCGGTGGCAATACTGGCAAAACCGGTTAATAAGATAATACGCGCCTGCGGCACAATCGCCCGCAAAGCTGGCAGCAGTTGCAGTCCGGACTCGTTTTCCAGGTGCATATCTAAAATAATATGGCTGGGTCGCAAACGCCGCGCCTGCAACAGCGCGGTATCCAGGCTTGTGGCATGTTCAAGACTTTGCACATAGGGAGTCAAGCGCCGACACAGGGTTTGCGCAAATACCGCATCATCTTCGATTAGCAGGAGTTTCACCGCTTAAGCTCCGGAATAAATACATCAATACAGGCGCCTTGTCCGGCATTACTCAGCGCCAAACGCCCGCCCACTCTTTCTATGGTGGCATTGGAGAGCCATAGGGCCACACCCAGGCCATGATCGCTGGCCATCACAGCCGAACCAAGGGAAGCCAGATGCTCGCTGTTAAAACCGCCACCTAAATCTTCTATGCGCCAATGACTCTCGCCATTATCGACACAGATACTCAGGTGTATGCTGGTTTGCTGTGCCAGTTCATTGGCCCGCACCGCATTGGCCAGAAGGTTTAAAAACGCCGCGCTTAGTAGAGGATCCGTACGCAGCAGCTGAGTTTTTAGACCATCAAAGCCAAAACACACCAATTGCTGGGTCGGAAATTGTAAGGCAAAGGCCTGTTGTATCTCACCAAGCAGCTCACCCACGGTACAGGATGCCTGCTCGCCTTGCACCTCTCGCGCCGCTCGTAATTGTCCGGCGCGCTGGCGAAACAAGCTTAATTGCTGCTGGCACTGTTTAATCGGCACGCCAAGCTCAGAGACCACGGGCGCTAAGCCTTTATTTTCGGCCGCTAGCTCCTCAAGCTCCTCATGCAACAAGGCAATACTGCCCAGCGGCGTAGCTAACTGATGAGTAGCCTGCGCCGCCGCATTTCCCAGGGCCAAGAGCTGCTCGGCGCGCAATTGCTCTTCCCTGTTTGCGGCCATGGCCTGTTGTTGCCGCGCCAGAGTTCTGGCCAAAGCACTGACTAAGGTCGCCACAACTAAGGCACTGATCACAAAGTTCACCCACATGGCGATAAAGTGGCTGCGCATTTGCGTCATATGATGGGCGCCCTGATGCTCAGGTAACATCAGCATCAAGGTGCTATACAAGGCGATGGCCACAATAGTTATCATCATGGTGTAGCGCCCGGGCAAGGTTACCGCTGCTATCATTATGGGCAGCAAGAGCAAGGATACAAAGGCATTGGTGGCACCGCCGCTGAGCGCCAGTAAAAGGGTCAAAAAGACAATATCCGCCAGCAGCTGCCAGACTATGGTCAAGGTGCCCACCCGCTCATTACGACGAATGCGACGGCGCAACAGCCAGACACTGAGCAATTGAAAAATAGATTCAAGGGCAATCACTGTGAGCAGCGACGGCAGCGCCAGCTCTAATTCAAGGAGAAATTGACAGATAAGTACAGCAACTAACTGCACCACAATAGCCAGGCTGCGTAGCAGCAACACACGACTAATACTGGACTGTAATAGCAGATTCAAAAGCGTAAACTATGGAGAAAATAATGCGCGCTATTGTACTTATATTGGCACCACGAAGAAAGCAAAGCACAGGCATCACCTGACTTTAAACGGCATTTATTCTAAGGTGAAGGCCTCGCAGGGGGTACTTTGGTGATAAACCACCCGCCATTGTTGCTCACTATCCAAACGCCACAAGGACATGCGCGAGGAAAAATGCCACTGGCCGCCCTTAATGCGTCGCAAGGCACTGCGATAATAAAGCTGCACCAGGGTATCGCTGAGCATACGGCCAATAAAATCCTGATTATGAAAAAGCGGCTTGCGGCTTTTCGACTGCTCCTTGGGCAGGCGTTCCAGCACATTGGCCTTGTTAAAGCGTTTTCCGTCCGAGGACACCTCAATAAAATCATCGTCAATCAAGGCATTGAGGCGCGCCGCATCGGCACGCACGTCTTCACGCATCAAGGAGCGTTCAAGCTCAATTAGCTGCTCAAATAACTGGGCTTTAATCTTGTTCATAGTGGCGTATAACTTTTCCTTGGTGCATTTAGCATTAACTGGCCGAAATTAACTGTTTGGTATAGTTCAGCGGCGATTTATCTAAAGCGATTACATCAGCCTAGTAGCCAGACACCAATTTGCCAACTTCATGCTCCATATTCAATATCTTAGGGACAAGGAAAAGGCTGATAGATTGACTTCATCACTCGTCTATTCAGCGAAAAATAAGTAAAGCACACTGCCTTCTAGAGCACCAGTAACACTCGACCAAGCTGGCTCATTTTGGTATAAAGCAGCAACATACTAAAGACATCGGGCCACTTTAATTAGGCTGTCGCCGATGCAATGACACAGGATTTTATATGCATTACGCAGAGATCACCGGCTGGGGAAAATGTGTTCCTCCGGCGCGAATTAGCAATCAGGATATAGCCACAGTTGTAGATACATCCGACGAGTGGATCAGCTCACGCACCGGCATTAAAGCCCGCCACGTTAGCCATGTCAGCACCGCAGAGCTGGCCACAGTTGCGGCGCAGCGCGCTCTAGATTGTGCCGGCATCGATGCCAAGGATTTAGACCTGGTACTGGTTGCTACCTGTACGCCAAGCACAGTCGTCGCTAACACCGCCTCTGAAGTACAGCAGCGTCTAGGTGCTACCGGCGCTGCGGCCTGTGACAGTAATGCCGCCTGCTCTGGCTTTTTATATGCTCTGCAAATGGCCACTGCACAGATTCAGGCGGGAATGATCAAACGCGCCGTGGTTATCGCCGCAGAACGTATGAGCTGGTATATCAACTGGGCCCGCCGCGACAGTGCCGTGCTATTTGGTGATGGTGCCGGTGCTGTGGTACTTGAAGCAACCGAACAAGCCCTTGGTTTATTGGCCAGCAAATCCGGCTGCGACAGCTCAGATCGCAGCATACTGCACATTGAAAATTTTGGTTCCAACATCAATAAGTACGAGGCCATAGGTGGTTCAGAACTGCATTTTGTCGGCCCGGAAATATTTAAACGTGCGGTAAAAGGCATGAGCGGCGCCTGCGATGACGTACTAAACCAGGCACAATTAAGCCTGGATGATATCGATGTACTGGTACCGCATCAGGCTAACCTGCGCATTATCCAGGCCATTCAGCAGCGCCTTAAGGTTGAAGACGACAAGGTCATGGTCAATATCGATGAGTATGGCAACACCTCGGCAGCGACCATAGCCATCGCCCTGTGTGAAGCGGTAGAGCGCGGCATGATAAAACCAGGTGCCAACATTATGTCGGCGGCCTTTGGTGCAGGTTTAACCTGGGCCGCAAGTTATATAAAGTGGGGTCAAAGAGTAACACCTGTGCGTCAAAGCAGCGCCGAGTTACCCCCTTGCCCGCAAACCGGCTTGGAGCTTATCGCCGACGCCGTTGCTGCTTGTCAGAAATAGAAAACGGTAAACTTCCTTTCAATTCAGGGCCGCCTTCGCGGCCTTGTTTCTTTTTGCTGTTTTATTGCGCTATATCAACGGCGCCTTCCTCCCCTCTTTGCTATGTTAAATAAACAACCAAGCACAACATAAGGGCCAGCAAATGAAACGTCATGGTTTACATATAGGCATAGAGCGCACCAAAACGCGTTTTTATATTTCCATGGTGATAGTCGGCAAGTTAGATCATCACGACTATGAAGTGATCACCCCTATGTTTGATGACGCCCTAAAGGGGCTGGATGAGCGCATCGTTGATGTGTTTATCGACGCCAGCGAGCTGGAAGGATTCAGCGCCCGCGCCCTGTGGGATGACTTTAAGCTCGGCATTGCCCACAGCCATCAATTTCGCCGTATCGCCTTTTACGGTCGCCACGACTGGCAGGATTATGCGGCGCGCGTCGCCAATTGGTTTACCGGCGGCGAGGTAAAGTATTTTGCCGATGCTGATACCGCCAGGGCCTGGCTCAATGAATCTGAAAACGAGTCCGACAGCGAATAAAAAACGAGCCGCAATAGCGGCTCGGGTGGAGGTATTGGAGTGATAACGAATTAACGCCCGTATTTGTCTGCCAGCATAGTATAAACGGCGCGAATACCGAAGGCTTCACCGCCTACCGGGCGACCAGGTAGCGCGCGCAGGTTCCAGGCCATAACATCAAAGTGGACCCAAGGAGTTTTGGCGTCGATAAATTCCTGCAAGTAAAGGGCTGCGGTAATGGCACCCGCGAAAGGACCCGGTGCACAGTTGGTTAAATCTGCCACATCGCTTTTCATCATATTCTTGTACTTAGCGAATAATGGCATGCGCCATACAGGATCCTGGCTGTGTTCACCGGCTTGAGTCAGGGCCTCGGCCAGTTTGTCATCATTACTGAAAAAACCCGGCAGCTCGGTACCCAAGGCAATGCGCATGGCGCCGGTCAAAGTAGCGAAGTCGATGATCATCTCAGGGTTTTCCTGCTGCGCTTCGTCTAAAGCATCACACAAGACTAAACGACCTTCGGCATCCGTGTTATCGATTTCCACGGTCAGACCCTTGCGGGTTTTCACCACATCGCCCGGGCGAAATGCATTGCGTGATACCGCATTTTCCACCGCAGGTACCAGGACTCGCAGTTGAATATTCAGCCCCATGGCCATGATCAGATTCGCCAAGCCAATTACATGAGCGGCGCCGCCCATATCCTTTTTCATCAAACGCATACCGGCGGCGGGTTTTAAGTCCAGACCACCGGAGTCAAAACACACACCCTTACCAACCAAGGTTACTTTAGGCGCATCCGATTTGCCCCAGCGTAAATCAAGCAATCGCGGCTTGTTTTCACTGGCTCGGCCAACAAGATGAATGGTGGGGTAATTCTGCTCTAGCAGCTCATCACCCACCCACTCACTAAACTCACCGCCAAAGCGCTGAGCCATGTCGTTCATCACTTCACTTAAGTGCTGCGGCATCATATCCGCGGCCGGAGTGTTAACCAGATCACGCACCACCTGGGTCGACTCCATTAATGCCACTAATTCCTGGTATAAGGTGGCATCTTCAATAAGCAAACGCGCCTGTGGCAGCTGAATTTGCTTGTAGCCGCTGAACTGATAGCCACCAAGCACAAAGCCCAGGGCAATATCGCGCTCATTGGCGGCATTTTGTAATTGATAATCACCCTTGGGCAATTTACCGATAATATCACCGGCCGCCCACATATCAGCGACATCTGAAGTCACCAAAATAGCGCTTTGCGGCTCGCCAGTTTCTGGATTCGGCAGCACACATAAGCCGGGTTGCTGTTGCAGTGAGCGGGCGACCCAGGTACGGGTAAAGTCATCTTGCTCTGCACACCAAGCCTCACAACCTTGTTGGTCAAAAATGAAAAGTGGCATTAAGGCGGTATCGAGACGAGGTTTATTGATGAGTAAATTCATTGCGGACTCACTTTTAATTACTGATAATAGGCAGGATATCAAGTTAAAAAAGTAAATGATATAGCCAAACCATGGGACCTTGTGAGCAAGCACGTCGACTGTTTTTTGCCTTGGGGCTAAGCGCCGAGCAGAAGCAACATATCAAGCAGTGGTTAAGCCGCCACGCCAGCTTAAGCAAGGCGCCAACCCAATGCCGTAACTGGCATTTAACCCTGATGTTTCTCGGTCAGGTTGAGCAGGCGCAGGCGCAGCGGCTCATTAATGGCGCTCGCAAACTGGTGGTGCCGCGCTTTTCTGTGCTCTTGGATGAGCATGATTATTGGCCGCACAATGGCTTGTTCCACCTGCGCCCGAGCGCTCCCGAACCACACTTGCTAACCTTAGCCGCAGAGCTACGAGCCTTGGCCGGGCAACATCAAATTCACGACCAACATAGCCGTTATCGCCCTCATGTTACCCTGGCACGTAACCTTAAAATACCCCCTAAGGTGGATCGCCCCATGCCGCCATTGCAGCTGGATATTGATCATTTCACCCTGTATCACTCGACTCGGGACGATCAGGGGCTGGTGTATAAACCGATTGCCGAATTCGCCTGTAGCTAACTCAAACCGAGCTTGGATTTAATCGTCTTTTGGCTTATCCACCACTTTGGTTTTGGGTGGTTTGGGGTTACTAAAGGAGCTGGGCAGGATATCGACCCCCACCATATGAGCAATTTTGACCACCAAAGGAATGGTAATGGGTGCAAACGGCAGCACGGCAAAAACCCCAAGACCGAGGCCTTTGAGGATATCAATAAACTGTTTATTGGCTACCTGTAAGTCTTGTTTAGACGCCTGTCCCTTGGTGTAGCGCTTATAAATATCGAGCATTTCCCTTGTTTCTTGCCGCTCTTGGGCCAGCGCCCACTTAAGCGTCACCATAGCGCGGCGAAGTTTTAGCTTTTGTCGGCGCCGTGAAATCATAAGCACCCGCAATGGAGCGCGATGGAACGAACGATAGATTCGCATACTGTCTTGAATTAGGGATCTGATTGCACATTGTCACATACTTAGACGCATTTCACTAGCGCCCGACTTCTGCACCAGCGAGATTAAGGCGGCTTATATCGGCCAACGCAGGCGCCAAAACAAGCTCACCTTAACCACACCATAACAGCTGGATCTTTTATGCTTGCGCTTGCAAGCATCGGACGTTATGTTGAAGTTAATCTTATCGCCTTGTAAAAAAACATGAATGTAATCGCGCGCGCCAACAAATTGCTTAGCGAAAACAAATTAAAACAAGCGGAGTTTCATTTTAAGTCGCTATTAGAAGCCAACCCCAATCAGGGAGAAGCCTTGTTTGGTTTAGGCCGTATCGCCATGCGCTTAGAAAAATACCCCGAGGCGGTGTACCTGCTGCAAAAAGCCTGTCAACGTCTGCCCAAGGTGCTAGATCCCCTGTTTGCCCTGGCCGACGCTTTTGACGCCCTAAAAAAACCACACTATGCCCAGGATATTCTCGAGCACTGCTGCCAGATTGCCCCGCACAATGGCGAGGTCTTTTATCGATTGGCCCAGCATCAATTAGTGTACGGCTTTATCGAGCAAGCGAAGCAGAGCCTGATGCGCGGTTTGGCATGCCCTGATCATAATGTCAGCCTATACCTTTATTACGAGCTAGCTTATCTTGACCCCAAAGCCATCGACAGTGCGCAAATCGCCCACCTGCACACCTTGCTCAGAGGCACGCAAAATAAGCACGCCAAGGTGGTAGCCCACTATGCACTTGGTAAAAGCTACCATGGATTGGGCGATAAAAATCAGGCCTTCGCCCATTATCGCCTCGCCAACAAATTACAGGCCAAGCTTTGCCCAACCTTTAGCGCTACGGCTTTTAATACCCATATTGATAAGATTAAGACTTTGTTTAACGCCGAGTTTATTGCTTCTCAGCGCGATGAGCTTAAGGCCAGCTTTACCCCTGTGTTTATCGTCGGCATGCCCAGATGCGGCTCTACCCTGTTAGAACAAATGCTGTGCCAGCATCCCAAGGTGGCAAGCCTGGGTGACAGGGATATTTTTAATGCCAAGCTGATGGCTCATTTAAGCAAGGTTACAGGGCAAACCTTCCCCGACTGTATGGCCGATATAAGCGGCGAGATGCGCTCAAAACTCAGACAAATGTATGCCGACGAAGTCGCCAAGCAACAGCTGGGGCATCAATATATAATTAATAAACTAGCGGCTAACTTTGAGGCCATAGGTGCTATTAAGGCACTGTTTCCTAATGCCTTATTTATCGATATGCGGCGCAGTTTTTATCCCATGGCTTGGTCGGTATTTACTCACTACTTAGATACCAATAAGGCTTTTTGCTGCGATATGGATATGCTGCAAGACTATTACGAAGGCTATGACAGCTTGATGCAGCATTGGCACCAAAACGCTGACAAGAGTATTTATACCCAGCATTATGAGCAGCTGACCGACAAGCCAGAGCAAGCACTGCGTAAGCTTTGTAACTGGCTGGATATTGTCTACACCGAGCATTGTCTCGACTATCATAACAATAACAAGGCGGTCACAGGTTTAAGCCGAGCTCAGGTGCGACAACCGCTTTATCTGGGCGCCAATCTTGCCTATAAGCAGTATGAACAGGCGTTTCTAGGCTGTTTTAAGCGTGGCGAGCAAACCAAGCCTGCACATCCTGAAACTGATCCCGCACAGCCTGCGGGTGAGTAAGCATGTCGATATGACCATAATCATGGTGATGGCCATGGCTGCGACCGTAGATTTTTAGCTCCTGCAGCCCAAGCCCGGACTCCTGCATAAACTTCTTGATATCTATGGGCTGAGCCAGGGATTTATCCTTGACCCCGGCAATATGCAAAATCGGCGGTAAACTTTTATCGCGCAGCGCCGCACCATAGTCAAAACCATCATCACTGTCGACCCAAGGCAACACCTTGGCCCACTGCATACTCTGATAGTGCGACTTAATGGTTTCATTATCACTGCCCCACTTCAACTGACGCGCCGGCAGATAACCGTGCTTCTGTGCATATTTAGGGGCGAGCCAGTACCAGATAAGATTGCCCTTGATAAACTTCCCCAGATGGCGATTGTAGAGCGAGCGCTTTGAGCCAAAATAAGCACAAGCGCTCACCTTGTCTATATATTCAGGGAAGCGGGCAAAAGCGCTGTTAAAGAGCACCCCACCCCAGGAATGCGCAACCCAAAAACGAGGAAACTCGCCGCTATGCGCGATAATCTTATCAATAAAAGCGGGGATCTCAGCGCAGATGGCCTCGGTTTGACCATAGGCGGCACCTCGGGCTATGGCCGGTTTACTCTCACCTCTTCCAGCCAAATCGGCCACGTAGCAACGATAACCTAAACGCGCTAAAAAAGGCGCCAGCCCCTTATTACTGTGGGTATAAAAAATCTTACCGTTTTCAACGGCGCCATGCATAAAAAACACCGCCGGCCCCGTGGCATCAGCCTTGGCGATATAACGAAGATGCAATTGCTGCGCGGCATTAAGGTCAACAAGAAGCGACTGCTGCTGAAGATCGGTCATAATTCGGCCCATTTTGTTACTTCATCTCATCGTACCAGAAGAATAACCAAGACACCCACTCTAAAACAACTTTAAGGTGGGTGTCTTGCTAATGTCATCTTAAGGTGGGTGTCTTGCTAATGTCATCTTTAAGGTGGGTGTCTTGCTAATGTCTATGGTCGCTTGGATGATGTCTTAGATCTCTAGCCAAAATTAGCTGACACAGAATTCTGAGCGCCCTCTACATTTTAGCCTTCAGTATTTGCACAGGGTAGCGATTACTCTCGCATGGAACGTAGCATATTTCTTAGCTTGTCTTCATCTGCATCAGGGCTGTTAACTTTTTCATTTTTCACCAGAATTTCTTCAATAGGAGCTGATTCTTTTCTATTCAAGTTTGAAGAAAAGTAATCTCCAATCTTGAGCATTGATATACCTGCATCTAAAAAGCTTTTAAGCCTACCACCTTTTAAAAATTCTGGTATACGCGCCATGAGAGGAATTAAAGGTGCGATACTCTGACCATAGTGCTGCTCGATTCGCGATCCCATAACAACGGATGTAGCAACAAGTTTGTCTTCTAAAGTAATTTTTTTAGAGTAGTCGAGACTGTAAGATCTTTTGTGTAAGTGGCTGTTTGTCATAGTGATACGCGGTCACTATACATAATCATAAACTGGCTCATGGCCGCTTTCCAGTCCCTGATGGGCATTGTCCATTTCTTCGAGATCTGGTGAAGTGCCAGATATAGTATCTTCATCACTGAGTCATCCGTCGGGAATGAGCGCCTGGTTTTCGTGATTTTACGCAGGCTAGCATTCAGCGACTCAATGGCGTTCGTGGTGTAAATCACTTTGCGGATTTCCGGCGGATAATCGAAGAACACGCTCAGCCGCTCCCAGTTGTTACGCCAGGACAGGCTAATGCTCGGATGTTCGTCATCCCACCTCTGTGCAAACTCGGTCAGGGCTAACTCAGCCTCGGCCAAAGTCGCTGCGCCATAAATGCGTTTCAGGTCGGCCGCGATGGCTTTACGCTGCTTCCAACTGACATATCGCAGTGAGTGGCGGATTTGATGCACGATACACAGTTGCACTTGGGTTTTAGGGTATACGGCTTCGATTGCTTCTGGGAAGCCCTTGAGGCCATCGACACAGGCAATGAAGATATCTTGCACGCCTCGGTTTTTCAGCTCATTCATGACCGACAGCCAGAACTTCGCCCCCTCTGTTTGAGCCATCCAGAGACCGAGCAATTCTTTCTCGCCGTCCGCGTTGATACCCAAGGCCAGATATACAGATTTATTCTGTACAGCACCCGAATCACGGCTACGTACAACCAGGCAATCGAGATAAACTACGGGGTACACCGAATCAAGCGGGCGCTGCTGCCATTGCTTCACTTCGTCCAGCACTTCATTGGTGACTTGCGAGATAAATGTCGCGGATACATCTACGCCGTAGGACTCCTCAAAATGGGCCTGAATATCGCGGGTTGTCATGCCTCGGGCATACAGCGATATGATGCGGTCATCGAAGCCGCCAAGCTGTTTCTCACCTTTCTTGACCAGCTTAGGGCTAAAGGTGCCGTTGCGGTCACGGGGAATATCCAGGTCAATTTCACCGTGAACGCTGCGCACAGTTTTGCTGGATTTACCGTTACGGGAATTACCGGAGTTATGGCCCTCTTGCGCATGTTTGGCATAGCCGAGATGTTGTTCCATCTCAGCATTCAAGGCGCGTTCTGCGACCTTTTTAGTCAATTGCTTAAGCAGCCCGGCTTCGCCGAGGATATCATCTGGAGAATCACAGCCATCAAGCAGCTGATCGATAAGTTTGTCTGTTATTGGCATTCTGCATTCCTTTCAACAGGTTAAGAATGCCACTTACACAGAGTTTTTTACAGTCTC